>JBBUDH010000069.1:0-2096 GCA_038057405.1 Patescibacteria group bacterium | reverse complement strand
TAGCGACCGCAGGGAGGCTTGCCCTGAAGTGTAGGTTTTCAAACGTGCTCTAAAGCCACTTCCTGTGCTTGAAGTACAGAAGCATACCCGCCCCGATGGATACGACAGCTCCGACGATTATCCAGAAGTCATACGGGAGGCCGATAATCGGGTTGGAGGTGGCGTTGATGTCGAAGATGGCGACGAAGAGCGCGAGCGGGAAGGTCAGCAGCGCCATGATAGTGAGAATGCGCATCGTTTCGTTCTGTTTGGTGGTGAGCAGCGAATTATTGGTCTCGCGGAGCTCGTGAAGCGATTCCGTGGCGCGCATGATGTGATTGTGTACGCGGTAGTATTCATCCGAGATAGCACGCACGTACGGGCTGAACTCTTTTCCGAAAAATTGCGGACCGCCCGATTCAAAATCGCGCAAGACCTCGCGGTGCGGCTCGATACGCTGGCGCAGATTGAGCAAATCGCGCGCACTACGTGAAATGCTCGCGACCATGGATACCTCATGTCCCGAAAAAACATGGTCTTCAACGACGGCGAGGTCATGCTGCACATATTCGACCTCGTGTTGCACGGCACCGTAGAGTTTCTTCAGCATGTAGTAGAGCATATATCCCGCATGGTCGCCGAGATTGCTCTTGTCGAGCAGGGAATTGACCTCAAAAACCTTGGAGAATTTGTGAAGCGGGTCAATCGTGTCGTAGTGCGTTGTGATGAGGAAATTTTGTCCGACAATAAAGTCGATTTCCTGCTCCCGCGTCTTGTGGCTGTGCCGCAGGGCAGGGAAGTGCAGCACCAGATATGCGTAGGTAGGATAAAATTCGACGCGCGGTTTCGTGGTGGGGAGGAGCAATTCTTCCGCAATCAAGGGAGCGATGCTGAATTGGCTCATCACATCCTGGACCTCTTCACGGGTCGGGGACTCGAGGTCTATCCAGACCAAACCGTTGTGCTCATACCGCGTGTGCATGCGGTAATTATACCCCACGAGATAAAAGGTTGGCGCGCGACAATGATTACTACTGTGCCTATCTCACGGGGCAGGCATGCAATTTTGCGCGGCTCGATTGCCGTGAGATACTTGTCCGCATGTACGAACAGGGCACTACGCGTAATATTTCACTGACCTACGGAATTATCGCGGGTATCGTTATCGCCGCCCTCGCGTTTGGCGGGGGATTCATGCTTGCCACGAAGCGGGCGGGCTCGCCGGGCACTTCTCCGCTCTCACTTACCGCGGGCCCGCCGCCCGATGTGGATTTCTCGCCGGTCTGGAAGGCGTGGGCTGTTATAGATGAGAAATTCGTGCCTGTATCAGTTGCCAGCTCGACGCCCGTCGCAAGCTCCAGTCCGATAGGAAATCAGGAGCGCGTCTGGGGGATGATAGAAGGGCTCGCAGCCTCGCTGGATGACCCGTATACATTCTTCCTGCCGCCCTCCGAGAACGAACAATTCGCCTCCGACATGAGCGGCTCCTTCGAGGGGGTTGGCATGGAAATCGCTGTGCGCGAAAAAGTGCTGACCGTCGTCTCGCCTCTGAAAGGCACGCCCGCCGAGCGTGCGGGCCTCCGCAGCGGCGACCTGATACTCAAAATCAATGATGAATCCACACAAGGCATGGACGTCGCGGAAGCGGTGAAAAAAATCCGCGGTCCCAAAGGCACAGTTGTGACATTCATGGTGCTGCGCGACGGTTGGAACGCGCAGCGCGAAATCAAAGTCACCCGCGAAGTCATCAACATCCCCGTCGTCACGACGACAGCGCGGCCTGACGGAGTCTTCGTCATTGAGGTCGCCACCTTTACCTCATCCTCGCCCGATCTTTTCCGCAATGCGCTCAGGGAATTCGTGAAGTCGGGTGACAGGATGCTCATTCTCGATTTGCGCGGCAACCCAGGGGGATACCTCGGCGCCGCGGTGGATATGGCGAGCTGGTTTCTGCCGCTCGGTAAGGTCATCGTGACCGAGGATTACGCGGGACACGCGGCGAATATCGTACACCGCTCGCTCGGATACAATATATTCAGCAGCAATCTTAAAATGGTGGTACTGGTGGACCGCGGCTCCGCATCGGCCTCCGAAATCCTGGCTGATGCGCTCCACGC
>JBBUDH010000068.1:0-1164 GCA_038057405.1 Patescibacteria group bacterium | reverse complement strand
GCAAGCTGCATAATTTCGATATTCACACGTTCTTCCCGTTGTGTGTGCGACTGTGTACTGTACACTGTTTACGTGAACTGTTCTTATGGCAAATAGACACCTTGCTCGTTCCGTTGTTCTCCAAGTGCTCTTCGAGCGCGATTCTTCGGGGGGCAAGCTGACGCCCGACGAAGCACTCTCGCGGCTCGTTGATTACGGCAAGGAATTCGGCACACGCGATTCCGATATGCCTTTTATGAAAGACCTCCTCACGACGGCGGTTGCCAAGCAGCGCGAGATTGATGAGGTAATCGTGCGCGCGGCACCCGAGTGGCCGATAGACCGCATCGCCGCCATAGACCGCAACATCCTGCGGCTCGGCCTCACGGAGCTTCTTTTTGCGGACCGCACGCAGGTGCCCGCCAAGGTCGCCATCAACGAAGCAATAGAGCTCGCCAAATCATTCGGCAGTACGTCGTCGGGCCGTTTCGTCAACGGCGTCTTGGGCGCCGTCTATGTCGAGCTCGGCGAGCCCGGCAAGAATGAGGGCGGTGCACGCAAGGATGTCGGGCAAAAACCTGTGAAGATGCCGACCGAACATTTGGCGGGCGCCGTCGTTTATGCGCGCTCGGAAGGCGAGACGTACCTCGCGTTCGTCCACGATATTTTCGGCCACTGGACGCTATCGAAGGGCAAGATTGAAGAAGGCGAAGATATACAGGCGGGCGCAATCCGCGAAATTAAAGAGGAGATGGGGCTCGATATCAAAATAGTCCAGGAACTCGGTGTGAATGAGTATGTGGCCAACGACTCGAAAGTGGAGGGCGGCAAGAAGCGCAAGCGCGTGAGCTACTTCCTCGCCGAATCCCTTTTCACCGACCTCAAATTGGGCAGCAGCGGGGGGCTCGACGACGCACAATGGTTTCCGCTCTCGGCGGTCGGTGACCTCAATTTCTATGACGACACGCTCAAAATAATCGTCCCCGCCATTAATGTGCTCGCACAAAAAGACAAACCTTCCGCCGCCCCCGCGGCTCCGCGCCCCCGCAAGTCCGCCCAAGGCGGATCGGCCTCGGGCCGAAAAAAATAAATACTATGGCTGACCTCGCGGCCTTTGAGAAAAAGCTCGGCTACGCATTCAAGGACAAGCGTCTGCTTGAAACGGCTTTTACACACCGCTCGTAT
>JBBUDH010000067.1:0-21873 GCA_038057405.1 Patescibacteria group bacterium | reverse complement strand
AGATGGCATGGACTCTACGTACGTACGTGGGTTTAGCGGCGCTCCTCATCGCGGTTCAAGCCCTTGTGCTCTACCTTTTCGGCCAACCGCCTATTTGCACTTGCGGTGAAGTGAAGCTGTGGGAGGGCGTCGTGTTGAGTAGCGGCAATTCCCAGCATCTTACGGACTGGTACACTTTCTCGCATATCATTCACGGTCTCCTGTTTTACTTCGGACTTTGGTATTTCTTTCCGCGGATGGGGGTGTGGAAGCGGCTATTCTTCGCGGTAGGCATTGAGGTGGCGTGGGAAATCATTGAAAACACGCCGATGGTAATCAATCATTACCGTGAGCAGGCACTCGCGCAAGGCTACACGGGAGACAGCATCATCAATTCCATCTTCGATACGTTCGCAATGATAGGCGGTTTTATTCTTGCGTGGCGGTTCCCCATATGGGCGGTCATCGCGCTCGCGCTTGCTTTGGAACTCTACGTCGCATACATGATACGCGACAACCTGGCGCTCAATGTGCTCAATCTCATCTACCAGTTTCCTTCAATAGCAGCGTGGCAAAGCGGTGGATAACACAGTTGCCCGCAAGCAGGGGCGGGTACAATACAGACATGGCAAAGAACGGTCCCAAGGGGCATGGTCGCAAGGGCGGGGTGAAGAAGCGCGCGCAGGTCTTGAGCGGCCGCAATAAGCGTTGGACAAAAGTAAGCACAAAAACGGGCCGCTTCATCGATCAGATGGCAAAGAAAGGCCGTGCATTTAAGGGGGTGAAAATGAAATAGATGTTCCGGATATTTGCGCACAGACTCCCGGAACGTTTTCTCGCCGTGTACCGCGGCAATAGTATTTTTTATCACATCGCCGCTGTCGTGCTTACCTACGTGCTCGTCGTATCAGGCTTTGATTGGTATTTTTTTGAAGTGACCCGCAGTCCGTATTTTTATCCGCTTACCATGGCGGCGGGCATCGGCGGATTCTTTGTTCCCGTGCTCATACCTATCGGGATGTACGTAGTGGGGGAGATACGGAAAAATGCAGCACTCATTGCACATGGGGCGCTCTGCGCACAGGCGGTCGTGATTGCCTGGGTCGTCTCGTCTTTCTACAAAGCGCTCACGGGCAGAATTGAGCCCGAGTTTCTCACCCAAACATCGTTCGTTGACGGTAGCCGCAATTTTAATTTCGGTATTCTCGAGCACGGGATATTTTGGGGGTGGCCTTCCTCGCATGCTGCGACCGCCTGCGCGCTTGCGGCGGCCCTCATCGTCTGCTACAGCAGCAACAATGTTGTGAAGGCCCTGGCGTTTCTCCTCGCCGCCTCGGTCGCCGTGGGTGCGGCGGTCGGTTTCCACTGGTTTTCGGACGTTCTTGCGGGCATTATCATCGGGACACTCGCCGGCGTCGTGGTTGCGAGGGCGAAGTGACGAAGTGGCACGGCGCCTATTTTGGCGTACAATGGCGCCACCACCTCCTATATGAACGACTTTCTCAAAATGGATATCTTCTTCATCGTAACCACACTCGTAGTGCTTATGCTCGGTATTGCCGTCACGCTTATTCTTTTCCGCGTCTGGCGCATTCTCGGTCATGTCGAGGACATATCGCGTGATATCTCGGAAGAGAGCGCGCTTCTGCGTAACGACGTCGCACAGATGCGCGCACGCATCAAGACGGAAGGATTCAAGTTTGCGCATATCATGAGCCTTTTTTCCAGCAGGGTCGCCCGCTTCTGGGGCAAGAGAGGAAAATAGGGACAGGCACTTTATTCGCCCAACAACACATATGGCTGATACAGGAAAGGGACGATTAACGAAGGGAGTACTTGCGGCCGCCGCTTTGGCCGCCGCGGGCTACTATTTCTATGCGAGCAAGAATGCAAAAAAGAACCGCCAGGTAGCCGCGAAGTGGGCGACAGATATGAAGCGGGATGTGGTAAAGCGTGCAAAGGCGCTCAAGAATGTGGACCGTGCGGCGGTTGCGGCTGTCGTCGAACAATCGGCACGCGCATACAAAGGCATCCGCGGGCTCGACCGCGGCGAGGTGGAGCGCGCCGCAAAGGAGTTGAAGAAGAATTGGCAGAAAATAGCAGCCGAACTGAAGAAGGGGAGCGCGAAGGTAAAAAGCGCGGCAAAACACGTGACCAAACGGGGCAAGGCGGCACTGAAGAGTGCGACCCGGTAATCACTTCGCAACGGGGGAGCTATGGAGGTATACTGCCCGCCATGGCATCAAGGGACATCCAATTCCTTTTTGAGATAGGATCAATGCGGAATATTCCGCGCGCTTGGGTACAGCACCTCGGTGTGCCGGTCGCGAGCAATCTTGAGCACATGATGCGCGTTGTCTTTCTCGCGCTTCTCCTTGCGCGTCGCGAGAAGAAGGGCAATCAGGATTTGATAATGAAAATGGCTCTTGTGCACGATCTTGCCGAGACGCGCACCGCCGACCTCGCATACGTGCACAAAGTGTATACGACGACCGATGAATCCCGTGCTGTGCGGGATCTCTTTGCAGGGACATCTTTTGGCGATCTCGAATCAATCCTCGAACAGTACAAGAAGCGCGATTCGATTGAAGCGAAAATAGTGAAGGATGCGGACAACCTTGATATTGACCTTGAACTCAAGGAACTCGAAGAGCAGGGGCACAAACTTCCCGCCAAATGGAAAGCCATGCGCAAATTCGTACGCGACAAAAAATTGTACACAAAGACCGCTAAGGCGCTCTGGGACCAGCTGCAAAAAGCGAATGTCGCGCAGTGGCATATGGAGGCCAATAAGTGGAAAAAAATACCGGGAGCAGGGCGATGAGTGCACCGCACCTCTTTTTGCTATACTGGGTGCATGTTGCAAGCGCCCTTCTACGACCCGGCGAAGTCCTACTACGACAACCTTGAGTTTGGGCCGTTTAACGGCTTTGTAGACGGTACCGTGCTTCCCGAAGAAGAGCCGCGCTTTGAGTTTCTGGGACAGAAGATTGCATATCCGCTTGGCATTCCTGCGGGGCCGTTGCTCGACAGTAAGTACATACAAGGTGCGTTTGATAAAGGATTTGACGTCGCCGTGTACAAGACCGTACGCGCTGATGAATTTCCGTGCCACCCGCATCCGAATGTACTCGCCGTTCACATCGACGGCGATCTAACCCTCGAAAAGGCAAAAGTGCCACTCGTTGCCGATGAGGATTACCGCGAGCCGCTCTCGATAACCAATTCTTTCGGCGTTCCCTCGCGCAATCCCGCGCTCTGGCAAGAGGATGCGAAAAAGGCCGTCGCGATGGCGCGAAAGGGGCAGGTGATGGTCTTGAGTTTTATGGGCACGGTCAAAGAGGGGCAGACCGCGGATGAATTCGTCGATGATTTCGCCCGTGCAGGCGAGCTCGCGGCACAGACGGGAGCAAAGCTTCTTGAAGCGAATTTGTCGTGCCCGAATATCGGCGATGAAGGGCTCGTATGCTACAACCTCGATATGACGGAGCGCGTAGCTTCGGCCATCCGCGACCGCATCGGACACATCCCGCTCATCCTCAAAGTCGGGTACTACAAGGAGGATGCCGACATTGAGCGGCTCGCTGGTATTGCCGAAGAATACGGCCATGCCATCTCAGCTATCAACACGATTTCCGCGCCAATCGTCAACGAAAAGGGGGAGCAAGCGCTGCCCGGAAGCCCCAAGCGCATGCGCAGCGGCGTCTGCGGACACGCCATCAAATGGGCAGGCCTCGACATGACACGCCGCCTTGCCGCGATACGCGAAAAAACGGGCGGCACGTGGAAAATAGTCGGTGTCGGGGGCGTTACGGTGCCGCAAGATTTCAAAGAATACCGTGAAGCGGGAGCGGACGTCGTCATGTCCGCTACGGGCGCAATGTGGAATCCCTACCTCGCAAAAGAGATAAAGGCGGCCTATCCGGATGCCTAACGAGATTAAAGTCCGGGCGGAGAGGGCAATCCGGGAGAAAGTATTTCCGGGCTGTGTTATCGGTTTTGTTGAAAAGGGAAAGCAGCGGTCGGTGCTGCCTTTCGGCTCCTACACCTACGACACTGGCGCAGCGCCGGTTCTCGAAAATACTATCTACGACGTCGCATCGATAACGAAGTCTATTCCCACCGCGTCACTTGCGCTCCACTACATTGATGCGGGAAGGCTCGCACTAACCGACAGACTTATAGACTACGTGCCCGAATTCCGTAATTCAGACAGGGAAGTGGTGACAATAAAACATTTGCTCACCTATACGCTCGGCGGTTATGCCCTCGCGTCACTTAAGACCAAGACACCCGATGAGTTGTACGAGGCGATTATGACGCACGAATTTACGCTCCACCCCGGTACGGGATTCTTGTACTCCAACGTCCCTGCATTCCTCCTCGGACTCGTAATCGAGAAGGTAGGCGGCGATACACTTGAGAATCTCGCGCAAGCGACTTTCTTCCAGCCGCTCGGCATGACCCGCACGTCGCTTTTTCCCCAGTACTTTTCCCGCGACGACATCGCACCGACCGAAATAGAAGAATGGCGGGGGCATGTGCAGGGCACGGTCCACGACGAAAGCGCTTATGTCTTCACCGTCAAAGGCGGCAGACCCGTCGGACACGCGGGGCTTTTTTCCACGGCGCCCGACCTTCTTAATTTCCTCGACATGTTGCTCCACGATGGTGAACTGGGCGGAACCAAATACCTTTCACCCGGCATAATCGCGAAGATGTCTACGAATCAGATATCAGAGCTCGGCGTGCGTGCGGGATTGGGATGGCAATTGCAGCAGCCCTGGATGGGGCACTCGGCGGGCGAGCATACATTCGGCAAGACGGGATTTACGGGCACAAGCGTGTGCGTCGATATCGAACGCGGCATCGGATGGGTCATCCTCTCAAATCGCACCTTCCCCAAACGACCGAAGGACGACTCGGCCATCTATACATTTCGCACCGATATCGCCGATATTGTGCTGCGTTAATTTTCCGAGCCAAACGTGCTACAGTGGCGCAATGTGTGGCATTTTTGCCTATACTGGTAACAAGGGGAAAGACGCGGGAGGTGTCCTTCTGGACGGACTCCTGTCGCTTGAGTACCGCGGGTACGACTCGGCGGGAGTATTCACCCCCGAGAGCGGTTCGGTAAAAACACCGGGCGCCGTCACGGAATTGCGAAAGAAAGTCCCGAAAGATTTCAAAGGTAAAAGCGGCATCGCGCACCTGCGGTGGGCGACGCACGGCGAGCCAACGGAGAAGAATGCCCACCCGCACGCAAGCGGTGACAGCGAGATTTGGGTGGTTCACAACGGCATCATCGAGAACTGGCAGGAGCTCAGGCAGAATCTTATCGCGCATGGACACAAATTCGTCTCCGACTCCGACACGGAAGTCATCCCACACCTCGTGGAAGAGCATCTGAAGAAAAGTAAGAATTTCGAAAAAGCCGCCCTCGCCGCTCTCAACGAGATTCGCGGGACATACGGTATCGCGATGCAATACAAAGGCGAGCCGGATAAACTCATCGCCGCGCGCATGGGGTCACCGATAGTTATCGGCATCGGAAAAGGGGAGCGTTTCATTGCGTCCGACGCATCTCCCATTCTTCCGCACACAAAGAAAGTCGTCTTCCTTGAAGACGGAGAAGTCGCCGTACTCACGCCAGATTCACACACGGTCTACAAATTGGACGCGAGCAAGGTCAACCGGAAAGCCGAGAACATACAATGGAATGCCGAGGAAGCGCAGAAGGGCGGATATGAACATTTCATGCTTAAAGAAATAATGCAGGGTGCAACCGTCATCGAGGACACGCTGCGCGGAAGGCTTATCGTAGAAAAAGGGCTGGCCAAGCTCGGCGGGCTCGAAGGTGTCGCGAAGCAGTTGGAGAAGATAGAGAGAATCATTATCGTCGCGTGCGGCACCGCCTACTATGCGGCTCAGGTCGGCGAGTACATGCTTGAGGAACACGCCCGCATCCCCGTGGAAGTGGAATTGGGAAGCGAATTCCGCTACCGCAAGCCCGTCATCAACGAGCGCACCGCCGTACTCGCAATTTCCCAATCGGGCGAGACGCTCGACACTCTGGAGGCGGTGCGGGAAGGTAAACGTCATGGAGCACTGACGCTCAGCATCGTAAACACCGTCGGCTCAACAATTGCGCGGGAAACAGATGCGGGAGTATTCAACCACGCGGGGCCTGAGATTGGAGTTGCTTCCACGAAGGCATTCGTCTCTCAACTTGTCGCACTCGCACTTTTCACCCTCTTTTTGGGGCGGCAGCGGGATATGTCCGCAGCGGAGGGGAAAGCTATCGCGCGTGAGCTGAAAGCACTCCCCAAGAAAATGCAGCTGATTTTAGATAAAAGCGCAGAAATTGAAGCGCTCGCGAAAAAGTACGCGAAGAGCCGCGACTTTCTTTTCCTCGGTCGGAAATATAATTACCCCGTTGCGTTCGAGGGCGCTCTCAAACTGAAAGAGATCTCGTACATCCACGCCGAGGGGTGCGGGGCGGGGGAGATGAAGCACGGACCGCTCGCAATGATAGACGCGAACTTTCCCACCTTCGCGCTTGCGCCGCACGATTCGGTGTATGAAAAAGTCGCGAGTGCTATTCAGCAGATAAAAGCCCGCAAGGGGCCTGTCATTGCGCTCACGACGGAGGGAGATACCGAAGTAAAGAAGTTTGCGGATGATGTCGTGTATATCCCAAAAACGATTGAAATGCTGACGCCAATTCTTTCTGTCGTGCCGCTTCAACTGTTCGCCTACTATTTCGCCAAAGAAAAAGGCTTGAATGTCGACCGCCCGCGCAACCTCGCGAAGTCAGTTACGGTCGAATGATTCGACGAGTTTGATAACGTCGTCCATCGTGTCCGCATAGGCATCTGCACCTGTTTGTTCGTAACCGGGTAAAAGATTACCGCGGTAGCCAATCGTATAAGCGCCGGAAGCCTTTGCAGCTTGAATACCGAGATTTGAGTCTTCGAGGATTATTGAGATTTTCGGATTGGCATCCAGCCTTTTTAATGCCTCCAGATATCCGTCCGGTGCAGGTTTCGGTTTTAAACCTGGGGTATCGTTCAAAGAAATAACTACTTCGAGTTTGTCAGCGAATTGGAGGCGGGGCAGCACGTGATTGATTGAATCCGTATGTGAAGCGGAAACAAGGCCGAGTTTAAAATCAGATGCAGCTAATTTCCGTGCTAACATATCGGCCCCCTCTGTCAAAGCGCTGTTTGCGTACACAGATGCTCTTACCGCAGCGAATTCTTCCAGGAGTTTTTCGTAATCGACTGAAGCGCCGCATTGAATAGCCCTCTCGTGAGAGGATCTCAGACCCATTCCAAGAAGTGACCCCATCCGTTTTTTGATTTCTGGGCCGACCAACTTTTCCCAAATCACCGCATCAGCCGACTCCCATGCGCGCTCACTGTCCACGAGCACACCGTCCATGTCGAAGATGAATGCTTTGTTCACCCCCCTATACTACTTCAATTTGATTATTTTTTCCCACGGGCGGCCGGCTACTCCGAAGTGGCCGTAGGCGGCTGTTTCTTGGTAGATGGGGCGACGAAGGTCGAGTCGTTCGATAATTGCTTGCGGACGGAAGTCGAAATTCTTCGTTACGATGTGGGTCAGATTTTTCCCTTTTTCGTCGAACGCCTCTATCATGACGGGCTCGGCGCGGCCGATGGCATAGGCGACCGAGACGAGCGCCTTCTTGGCGTAGCCGTTTGCGACGAGGTTCTTGGCGACGAAACGGCACATATATGCCGCCGAGCGGTCCACTTTCATGGGCTCTTTGCCCGAGAAGCAGCCGCCGCCGTGCGGCATGAGCCCGCCGTAGGTGTCTACCTGTATCTTCCGGCCCGTGAGCCCCGCATCTGCCTCGAATCCTCCTTGCACGAATCGCCCTGTCGGATTGACGAGTATCTCAATGTTCTTCAACGAGCCGAGTACCGGTGTGAAAAGGTGCTTGATAAGCTGTTTGCGGATTTCTTCCTGCGAGACATTCTTGTCGTGCTGTGTTGAGCAGAGAGCCGTAATTACCTTGCCTTTTGCGACAGTGACCTGTGTCTTACCGTCGGGCTTGAGCCATTTGAGCGTTCCGTCGCGGCGGAGTTTTTCGAGTCGACGTGCGAGCGCGTGCGCCAAGACGACGCCGAGCGGAAGCATTTCCTTCGTTTCATTCGTTGCGTAGCCGTACATGATTCCCTGGTCGCCGGCGCCGCCGGTATCCACTCCCATAGCGATATCGGGGGACTGCTGTGCAACGCGCACAAAAACCTCGAGTTTTTCTTTGTAGCCGATATCTCTGTACACCTTGCGCGCTATTTTTTCGAAATCCACTTTTGCCTTCGTGCGGACCTCACCGCCTATCATGAGCGTGCCGTGGCTGCCGAAGGTCTCGACACCCGCGCGGCTAAAAGGGTCCTGTGCGAGCATCGCATCAAGAATGGCATCGGACATTTGGTCGCACACTTTGTCGGGGTGACCGCAGGTGACGCTCTCAACGGTGTATCGTTCGAGTAAGTGGAACATAGGAATAGTAGCTAGTTATTAGTTTGTAGTTGTTAGTAAAGAAAACCGCAAAGACACTAAAAGAACAATCTCCCTGTAGGGAGATTCTTTCGACAAAAGCATCTTCCCGTTAGGGGCCGGATGGAGCACCTTACCTTCGGTAGGTTGCTGGCGAGTCATAAAGCCGGAACTCTCGTCGCACTCTTGATACGTATGGGGTGTGTGCGAGCATTCTAGCAGCATCATTTGCGACGTGCAATAGGCCGCGTTACAATCGACGATTACGCGGCATGATTTCGCAAAATCAAATGAAAGAAATTATCCTTGCATCCTCGTCGCCGCGGCGGTACGACATTCTCAAAAGAGCCGGAATTCCTTTTACCGTGGAAGACGGCGGATATCAGGAAGATTTGACGCTACCGCTTCCGCCCGCAGAGCTTGTCGTCTATCTGGCTGAAGGGAAGGCACAGGCCGTCGCCGTGCGACATCGGGATGCTCTCATCATCGGCGCGGATACCGTCGTTGTGAGGGGCGGCGAAGTGTTCGGCAAACCGCTCACAGACGAAGAGGCGCGTAAGATGCTTAAGAGGCTGAGCGGAGCGGTACACAGCGTGTTTACGGGATTCGTCATTATTGATACCAAAACAGGCAAAAAAGCCGGACGTGCGGTCGAGACAAAAGTTACGTTCCGCAAGGTATCCGGTGAGGAAATCGACTCCTACGTGGCAACGGGCGAACCTCTGGGCAAGGCCGGCGGGTATGCGATACAAGGTGCCGCCGCCGGGTTCGTCGAGAAAATCGAAGATGATATGGACAATGTCGTCGGGCTCCCGCTCGCGGCGCTGCTCGAAGAGCTAGCAAAATTCGGCGTCGCGGTATACCCCGTGAGATAAGGTCATCTGATTGGAAAGTTGGTCAGCTGAGTTTCAAAGTCAAATAATGTTGAGTAGTCAGATTGCGCGAATATCTCATGGGGTATAGAGTTCCTCAATCATGGCCAAGGGCATTAAGAAAGTGGTACGCATCGGAGGGGGAAGCGGCGGGTACACGCTTTTGCGCGGGCTCAAGGCATTTCCGCTCGATATTACGGCCGTCTTCACCTCTTTTGATTCGGGCGGCTCGGCAGGGGTCTTGCGGGATGAATTTGGTATCTTACCGCCGGGTGACGTGCGCCGCGGACTGCTCGCACTCGCGGACGAAGGGCAGGCGGAAATTCTCCGCGAACTTTTCAACTACCGTTTCAACAACGGGCACAGCGCACTGCACGGACACAGCTTCGGCAATCTTTTCTTGGCCGCACTCTCTTCCATATACGGCGGCGAGATAGAAGGCATCCGCAAAGCATCCGAACTTCTCAATATCAAGGGCAAGGTCCTGCCCGTGTCCCTCGACAAATCGCATGTACACGCACGGCTTGAGGACGGGACGGAAATCGTCGGCGAGACGAACATCGACGTACCGAAGCACGACGGAGCCCTGCGCATCACGGAAGTATTTCTCAAGCCGAAAGCCCACATCTATGAAGAAACGGACAAGGCCATACGTGAGGCCGACATCATCGTGATTGGGCCGGGCGATTTGTACTCATCTCTCATACCGACATTGTGCGTCGGAGGAATGCAGGATGCTCTGCGCGCGAGCAAAGCAAAAAAAGTGGCCGTCTGCAATTTGATGACGAAGTGGGGAGAGACGCACGGGTTCGCCTGCTCGGACATGATAAAGGAACTGCTGCAATATAGCGGTCTGAAAAAATTCGATTATGTCATCTGCAATACCGGGGTCATGAGCCCGAAACTTGCGGAGGCATATGAAGAGGAAAAGAAATATCCGATGAAATGTGATACCGCACTCGAACAGTACACGGGAAAGGTCATCGCGGGCGACTTTTTCTCGGAGGCAGATATCGCGCGCCATGATTCCGGGAAAATTGCCCGTATCATTTCTGAACTTCAATAGGACATAACGTGTAATTGTTTGCACTGATAGAACGTCTTATACTGTACACATGAACACACGACTCTGGACAGGGATTCTTATTGCGGTGTTTATCGTTATTCTGGGCCTCACTTGGGCGCTCTTTGCGATACCGACGCCCACGCCGCCCATCACCGCGACAACGACCCCTCCCGTTGCCACGACCACACCGACCCTCGCCGAGCGGGTAATCGTGACGTCGCCAAAGCAAAATGCGGTCGTCGGGAAGACCTTCGTCGTCTCCGGCCAGGCACCCGGTCCGTGGTACTTCGAGGCGTCGTTCCCGATAAAGATAGTGGACGCGAATAACAACCTGATCGGACAAGGTATCGCACAAGCACAGGGCGAGTGGATGACGACGGACCAGGTCACCTTTACCGCGACGGTCACCATCTCAGGCAACTATTCCGGCCCCGCGGAAATCGTTCTCATGCGCGACAACCCGTCGGGTTTGCCGCAGTATGACGACTCGATTTCCATCCCGGTAACCATCCAGTGAACGTGAACGTACTCGCCGAACGGAAGAAAAGAGCGCGCAGACTTATCGCGTATCTGAAGAAGACATATCCTGTGCCGAAGAGTGAACTGAAACACCGGACGCCCTTTCAGTTTGTCGTGGCGGTGATGATGTCGGCGCAGTGCACCGACAAGGTGGTAAATCGCGTGACCGATAAGCTTTTTAAGAAATACAAGACACCTAACGATTTCGCACATGCTGATCTTGTTGCGCTTACAAAGGAAATATCGTCCGTCACATTCTTTCGCAACAAGGCGAAGGCGATAATCGCAGCTGCGAAAAAAGTGGAAGAGGATTTCGGAGGGAAGGTGCCGCGTACGGCGACGGAACTGCAGACATTGCCGGGTGTGGGATACAAGACGGCGCATGTAATTCTCGGTGAGCTCTATGACACCTGGGAGGGAATCCCGACCGATACGCATGTGAAGCGTTTCGCAAAACGATTCGATCTGACCGACAACGACGACCTTACGAAAATTTCCAAGGACTTGGAAGCACTCATTCCAAAAAAAGACTGGAAGTATGTCAACAACGGCTTCGTCCTCCACGGCCGCTACGTCTGTCCTGCGCGCCCGCACGATTGCGCAGCACACCCACTCACCAAATTGTGGCCGCAAGCAGCCACGCGCTGGCCGAAGACTCGTACCTAGAGATGCCGGCGGACACGGCGCACGGTTTCGATCGCATAGTTGAACGCGTACCCCGTCGTGAGAGGTTTATCCTGCGCATGCAGGTACGCTTCCGCAAAGCCGCCGAAGCCCTTTTTGAAAAGCGAGAGCCCCGCCCATGCGTGGCCAGGCCTGTCTTCGGGCGCTATACCCCAGAAATTGTAGAGCGTGCATCCGCGACGCTTGGCTTCCTGAATGACGCGCCATTGCAGCAAGTACGATACGTTTGAGCCCGCGCCCGCCCGCGAGCCGCTGTGATGATAGAACGCCTGGCCGCCCCAGAAAATGATGATGGCCGCCGCGACGACCTCGCCTTTATATGCGCCGAAGAAAAATACCGCCTGTCCGTCTTTACTGTAAAGCTCGAACTCGGTTTGCAGGTAGGTCTTGCTGAACGGCGTGAACTGTTGCCGTTCAAAGGTCGATTCGTAAATCGACCAAAACTGCTGCATCCCGGCGGGATCTGTGTTCTGCGTAATCTCGATGCCCTCTTTCTCCATTTTTTTGATGGTGTACCGCGTTGTTTTGCGCATCTCTTTGAGAAGCTGCTCCTCCGGTTTCGAGATGTCGAGTATCCAAGAGAGTTCCGGATGCATATGTATCGGAGCATCCCGGAAGCCCAAATTGCGGTAGAGAGCACGGTTCGCCTCGGTTGCGGGCGAAAGCGGACAGAAGCGGATAAAATCGCACTCCTCATCGCGTGCAATCTCTGTGCAGTAATGCACGAGCGCCGCGAGCGCCCGTTCCTCATCCTTGGCGTTGGCAATCAGCGGCCCGTGCGGACACACGAGAAAGACGCCTCTGCGGGCGTGGATTTTTATGAAAAGTGCGATACCGACAAGGATTCCGTCGTTGTAGACGCCGACGCGGAATATCTTCGATCCCGTCTGTTCGTAATGCCGCCCCCATTTCCACGACTGCAAGAAACTGTGCGGTTTGAGGTCGGCCAAAAAACCCTCCCAGAGGGCTTCATTCCAGACGGGCTTCACGTGGTACGTGTTGCCGCCTTCGGACTTAAGCCACCCGTTGATGTCCGCCGCGATTGACGCCGCCTGCTCCGCGGAGACGTTCGGATGTGTCGGAAGGTTTACCATCATCCGGGAGATTTCTTCCGCATGCGGACACTGTCCGCGATAGTCGGTCTTGTACAGATACCGCTTCGGTCCTACCGGCGCGTCATACCAGATATCCCGCACGTACACATGTCGTAATCTCAAATGTTCGATCAGAATATCCCGCTCATAGTGGATGACGGGAAAGCGTAAATTCGACGCGCTTGAGAGCCGCCGCATATCATCGGTGAGCTGCAACCGCTTGTCGATTTTGTCCGCATATATCCGGGCAATCATCGCCCGGTGCTTCGACGTTTTCTGGAGCGTGCGGTACTCCCTCTGAATCGTCGCACAGTACCACCCGGGAAGTTCGTGCACATCGCTTACATCGTTATCGGGGAGCGGGCGTGAGAGCAGTCCCAGAAAACGGAGGAAACGGTGGATGACGGGACCGATGCCGATAGAATGCGTAGTCCTGATTACGTACGTGAAAAGAGGGTAGAACCGGTCCTTGAGCTGCCTACGGACGGGGACCTTTCGCGCCGAGGTGGCGGGGAGTTGATACTTCGGATTCCGCACCACAAGCGCGCCGCCCGCGACCGCATCCACCACTTTGTCCTGGCTGAAGGAGAGAACGACGAAATCACCGACGGTGCCCGCCTCTTTGCCCGATGTATACGTCGTGCCTATCGAGTGAGCCAAATCCTCGATGAGCGCAATTTGGTGCTCCTCACACAGCGCGTGGATGCCTTCTATGTTGCACGGGAGACCGAGCGTGTTTTGCACGATGACCGCTTTTATCGACGGATCTGCCGCCAACGCTTCGCGGAGCGCATCGGCCGAAAAATTGACCGACGCATCTGAAATGTCCAGGTAGTGGCACTTGCTGTTGCTTTCCTGCACCGCCTGATAGACGGCCCAGCAGGTGAATCCGTTTATCGCAACGGCACCGTTCCCCGGTATTGCTTCGAGCGCGAGGCGCAGCGCCTCCCGCCCCTTGTAGGTGAGAACTGCTTTGCCGCCCTGGCCGGGCAGGCCGTAGCGCGATTCGAGATATTCAGTCAACTTCTTTTGATGGGGAGCACCGCCCACCGCAAAGAGTATTCGCGCCGCGAATGCAAACGTGTGATTGGAACCAAGCGAGTTGAAAATGTTCATAGCGCCTTGAGCTCCTCTGCGATGAGCTCCGCCACCCGTTCGGGGTGTGTAATGTGCGGTGAGTGCCGCGCGTCTGGAATAACGACCATTTTTGAACCCCGGATGCCCGCGTGTATCACTTTGCCGGCCGAAAGCGGCGTCGTTTTGTCCTGTGCACCCCAGATGATAAGTGCCGGGCACTGTATGTTGGGGAGAACGGAGGTGAGGTCGACGGAAAGAAGGTTTGCCATCGTCTTTCTCATTTCCGGGGTCGCGGAACGGTAGTCGTTCTCGCGGATGATTTTGTAAAGAAGAGTCCGCAGCGCTTCTGACCGTGTGAAGAAATGTCCGACGTACGCGAGCACCTTAAAAATATTTTTCTTCAGGCGGCGAAGTCCCCGCGCGGGAATGCCCGCGCTATCTTCGAGGATAAGGTGCGCCACCTTTTCGGGGTGCTTCGCGGTGAATGCGAGCGAGACGCGTCCGCCGTGCGAGTGGCCGTAGAGAATGACCTTGTCGTGCGCGGCGGTTTTTTCTTCCAGCCATTTCACATACTCGTCCAGCGTCCAGGAGGGATTCGTACCGTCGGTAAGACCGGGCATAAGAAGGAATTCATAGTCGATACCGCGGGAGGAAAGCAGCGCAAGAAGCGGCCGCCAGGTGTCGGTCTGGTACGTCCATCCGTGCAAAATAAATGTTTTCATAGTCCGAAATTTTTCCTACGCGTCACCCACACATGCTCGCGTCGGCACAAATGCCCCACATCGGCATAGTCCTGCAGGAGATGCTCTATAATACCCTCCAAAAACCGCGCGCCCTTGAAGACGAGTATTTCGCCCTGGCCGGGCAGGCCGCCTGAGAGCTCCGAAAGGAGATACTCCAACGCTTCTTTCGGGCTGATAAATGATTCGACGTGTTTTCCGTTCTCTTCGAGTACGGGCTTCGTATACTTTCGCAAACGGGGACCGACCAGTATCGTGCGCTTGAAGTCACTTCCCGCGACGATGCGGCCGAGCCGCTCGTGTTCCTCCTGCTCGAGCTTTCCTTGTTCTATCAGGTCGCCGAGCACAAGCCACTTTTCACCGGGCAAGGCTTCCGCCATATGTATGATGGCAACTACGGATTCAAGATTCGCATTGTATGAGCTGTCGAGAAGCGTCGTGTTTTTGATTCCACGGAAGAGGGAGCTTCTTCCGGGAGGCAGAACGAGCCCTGAGAGGTCGGTGGTCGGTGATATGCCGAAATACTCCGCGAGCTTGACGGATGATGCTATCGCGTAGAACGTTTCTTTCGGGAGGACGTACGGCACCGTATACGATTCGCCTTGGATACGGAAGGTCGTCCCGGAAGTACTCACCGTATAGGCTTCGAGCCGTTCGCGTTCCCTGATCTCATACAGCGAGGCGGACGTGTCCCGTGCGTTCTCGACAATAAGCGGGTTGTCGGCGTTGATGACGGCAAGTTTCGAAGTGTGGGCGAGGAAGCGACCGAATCCGTGCGCGATGGCGTCATCGACATTCGTAAATTCACCACTCTGCACGCTACTCTCGAAAAGCATGCTGTGGGTTCGCGACGAGCTTAGCCACACGCACACTTCGGGCTTCAAGAAAGGTCCGAAAAAGTCGCCGTCGCCGGGGCGGTCGCCGTCCGCTTCGACGATATATATTTTTTCCGGATGCGGACCTTTGAACGCATAGAGTGGAGCAAGGAGGAAAAGCGCGGGCCATTCGAAAACGGAAAAATTCCGGCGTTTGAGGCCGAGGATATCAAAGGGGATACCGAAAGCGCTATTTGCATGGAAAGAGTATTTCGCGCGGGGCCCGAACTGCACGGCCATCAGATGAAGGGCGGTCGTCTTGCCGTTGGAGCCCGTGATGATGACCACGCGGGGTTTCCACTTTGCGAGGCGAATACGGGCGAAAAAGCTGAAATAACGGGCGATCGTGAAGTAAAGGACGATTTTCAAGTGCTGGATCATTGTAGGCCTAGAATACTAGATTACCGGCGGCCTCGCCATGTTTGGTGCGTGGCGGTAGTATGACGGCATGAGCGACAAGCAACGCGTAGCGATATTCGACGTGGACGGAACCATTTTCCGCTCAAGCCTGCTCATCGAAGTGGTGAACCGTCTCATCGAGAAAGAGGTCTTTCCTCCTTCAACGCGCCGCGTGTACGAGCGCGAGTACGAGCGCTGGCTCAACCGCGAGGGCGATTACGACGAGTACATCAATGCCGTCGTGCAGGCGTTCGTCAAGCACCTGAAGGGCGTACATTACAGCGCGCTTGCCGATGCGGCGGAAGAGATTGTCGACGAACAGTGGAAACGCACATACCGCTATACGCGCGATCTGCTCAAGAGTCTGAAAAAGCGCGGGTATTTTCTCCTCGCGGTATCGCACTCGCCGAAGACGGTGCTCGACAAATTCTGCCCGCGGCTCGGCTTCGATAAGACCTACGGCATGCTGTACGAGATAGGCCCGACGGAATGTTTTACGGGCAATATTATCGACCAATTGATATTGAATAAAGCCGCCATCGTGCGCCGTGCGGTCGAGAAAGAAAATCTGACGCTCCAGCATTCGATAGGAGTGGGCGACACCGAGAGCGATATTACATTCCTCGAAATGGTCGCGAAGCCAATATGCTTCAACCCGAACTCAAAACTCTACCGCTATGCGAAACGAATGAAATGGAACGTCGTCGTCGAGCGGAAAGATGTCGTCTATGAGCTCTAGCAAGATTGAAAAGTTCCGAGACATTGTGTGGGAGTACTACAAGTTGCACGGAAGGCACGATTTACCGTGGAGACAAACCAACGACCCCTACTGCGTCCTCGTCTCCGAAGTAATGCTCCAACAGACACAGGTTTCCCGCGTTATAGCGAAGTACGAAGAGTTTTTAAAAATGTTCCCAACCGTGCATGCTTTGGCGAAAGCAACCTTTCCGGAAGTTCTCAAAGTTTGGAATGGACTCGGATACAATCGCCGCGCGAAGTATCTCCACAATGCCGCCGTTTCGATTGCAGTTGAGCATAGGGGAATGTTCCCGAGAGAGTATCCCGGTTTGCGCTCAATACCAGGTATCGGGCAATACACTGCGAACGCAGTACGAGTTTTTGCATTCGATGAACCGGAAGTGCTGCTTGAAACCAATGTGCGAACGGCAATCATCCACCATTTTTTCCCAATGAAAGAAGAAGTCGAAGACTATTCAATAGAAAAAATCGCAGCTGCGGCAGCTGCAGAACAAGACCCCCGGGAATGGCATTCTGCACTATTTGATTACGGCGCGCACCTAAAACGGTCAGGCGTTCGCAACAACAGCCGCAGCAAGCATTACACCAAGCAGTCAAAATTTGAAGGCAGCCTACGCCAAGTCCGCGGCGCAATCTTAAGAGAATTGGCAAAATCTGGAAGGCTAAACCTTCCAGATTCCGCGCGATTAAGACATGCACTGGCGGGGCTTAAGCGCGACGGACTTATCGTGAAGGAAAAAGGGAAGTGGCGGATTGCTTGAGTTTGTTCCCGATGATAGGTAGTGTGTTAGTTACGGCCAACCAACGAAAGGAAGGTGATCTTTATGGCCCGAAGCAAGCCCGATCTTGCGGAGACCTTGGGGCATGCACGCGCCCAGTATCGCGCTCGCCATCCTGGCGAGACCGAAGCTGAAACCACGCGCAAAGCGCTCAAGTTCTACAAGAAGGAAATCTTGCCGCTCCAGTCGAATGGCAAGAAGTAACTTCTTCGGCTGCAAGAAGGGTGGGAGCGCGTCGATTTCTCACGGCGCGCTCCTCCTTTTATATGCTCACAATAACGGGGATAACAATGGGTCTCTTCATTGTACGTTGTAACAAGAACTGGGAGACCGCGTCGGCCAGGTCTTCTCTTGCGGCGTCGAGGTCGGCTGCTCTCGGATTGCGCAGCGACGTTTCCACGCTCTTGCGGATGATGAGACGTGTCTGGTCCATGAGTTCTTTGTTGTCGCGCAGGTAGACGAATCCGCGCGAGATGATGTCGGGGGATTTGTGGAGTTTGCCCGTGCGGCGGTCGACCGTCGCGACGACGACGCAGAATCCCTCCTGGCCGAGCGCTTTGCGGTCGCGCATCAAGACATCGGAAAGTTCGGAGACCGTGTGTCCCTCGACGACGCGCAACTCGGCGGGGGCTTTGAGCGCGTGCTTGGATATCTTCTCGCCGTTTTTGATGTCGACGAGCGAGCTGTTGTCGGGGATACAAATATTCTCCGGCTTCACGCCCATTTCGACGGCCAAATCGGCGTGTACGCGTAGCATGTAGTGGTAGCCGTGCACGGGGATGAAGAATTTCGGTTTTATCCGGCTGTGTATCCACGCGGCCTCTTCGCGGTTGCCGTGACCGGAGGCATGCACGTCGCTCGCGTGGTAGGTGATGATGTGCGCACCCTGGCGCGAGAGATTGTCTTTGAGTTTTTGGACCGCGCGCTCGTTGCCCGGAATGACCGAGGACGAGAGCACCACGGTGTCGGTGGGCTGCAGGCGGATGTATTTATGCGTCTTGTTGCCGATGCGGGCGAGTGAGGCGAATTCGTCGCCTTGTGCGCCTGTCGCGAGAATGATGAGCCGTTCTGCGGGGTATTGCCCCATGTTCTCGACGGCGACGACGGTGTCGTCCTTGTATTTGATGAGGCCTATCTCGCGCGCTATTTCGATGTTGGTGCGCATCGAGCGTCCGTCAATGACGATTTTTTTGCCGTATTCCTCGGCGAAGTGCACGACGCGGATGAGCCGCTCGAGATGCGATGCGAACATCGCGATAACGAGCCTGCCTTTCGAATCTTTAATTATCTTCTCAAGCGTCGTGTAGACGATTGATTCGGGAATGGAGAATCCCGGTTGCCAGACGTTGGTGGAGTCCATGAGAAGCGCTAGCACTTTGCGGTTCTTGAATATGCCGAATTCGCGTTTTTCCTCGGCTGACGGTTCGCCGTCGAGGTGATTGAGCTTGATGTCGCCCGTGAAGACGACGTCGCCGTACGGAGTCTCGATGATGATGCCCATCGAATCGGGGACGGTGTGCGTGACGCCGAAGAAGCGTATCGTCGCCGCGCCGAGTTTGATGACCTCATCCTTTTCCACCTCGCGGATATTTACCGGCGAGGTCTGCGTAAATTCTTCCTGACGTTTCTTTATCATCATGCCCGTCAGCTTGCGGGTGTAGATGGTCGGGTTGCCGATGCGGTCGATGATGTAGGGGATGCCGCCGATGTGGTCGAGGTGGCCGTGCGAAATGAGGAGTCCGCGGATTTTTTCGCGGCGCTCTTCGAGATAGCCCGTGTTTGGGAGGATGTAATCGATGCCCGGTGTTTCGCCCTCTGAAAATGCGAAACCGCAATCGAGGATGAAAATATCATCGCCGAATTCGACAGCGGTCATGTTGCGGCCGATTTCTTCGACGCCGCCGAGCGGGATAATGCGGACGGTGTCGGGTGCGGGCGGAGGAATAGTTGCGGCCGTTTGTTTACGCTGTGTCGGTGCCTGATGTTCGACGCGGGCTTTTCCGCGGCGCGGCGGATGGCTCGGCCGGCCGAAATGCCTCGTCGGTCGCCCGGTGCGGGTACCAGGGCCTCTGGCGGGGCGGGAGGGGCGCGCGTGGCCCGGTCGCCCGGGATGCGGACGGGTGGAGGGCGGTGCCGAGCGCGATGCGCTTGTATTCGGGCGCGGTTCGTTGGATGCTGACTGTGGTTCCATATGTGTTACGTACTAAGTATCAAATGACAGATATCAGACAAATGTCGATTGATGATGAATAATTCTCTAATAATTTGTTCTGAAGTTGTTGATAACCCCGGTGATTATTTTGCGAAAATGCTCCACACCTCCTCCGTGTCCGTGTACCACTGGTACACGTTCAAGAAGCGTTCCGAGGCGCTCGTCAGGGCTCCGAGGGCGATACCGTGCATGCCCTTGGGCACGACGTAGAGGAATTCGGGAGCGTAGAGGAAAATGGCCGGGTCGTCCTTCGCGACGGTGGCGGCAAATTGCTTGTAGAGCTCCTCGCGGTCTTGTGTGTCGTTCGTCGCACGCGCTTGGGTGAGCAGCGAGTCAACGCGCGAATTTGCGTAGAGAGAAAGGTTGAGTCCCGGGTCATTGCGCTGCGAGGAATGCCAGAAGGCGAACAGATCCGCGGTGCGGCCGACGACTTCTCCGAAGAGTATCGCGTCGTACTGCCGCGGGCGGATGACACTCGTGTTCAGCTCCGAAAGCGAATACACCTGCACGGTCACCTTGATGCCGGCGAGGCGCCACGCCTCCGCGAGCGCATTCACCGTCGCGACGAGCTCCGGCTCATCCGCGGTCGCGATGGTAAATGAAAGTTCCGTCTTTTTCTTCGTCCAGACTTCTTTTGCTTCGTCGAATGTCCACCCGCCCCGCGTGAGGACCGCACGCGCGTCAGTAGCGTATGTGGTGGTGGCATTCGTCGGTTCACTCGCGGTTTTGGCAACGTACGGGCCAGATACCGCCGGTTGGGTGGCACCGAGGACACCGGGAGGAATCGGTCCTTCCAGAGATGCGCCGTATCCGCCGAGTACGGAGTCTACGAGATACTTTTTGTCCACTGCGGCTTCGAGTGCCTGGCGCACGGAAGCGTCGGCAAGCACGGTCGCATGGCTCTGGTTGAAAAAGACACCGAACACGCGCGGAAGCGGCACATGCACGAAATCAAAGTTTGAGCGCTTGAGGCCCCGCAGGTCCGCAGGTGTGACTCCCGCAACCGCATCTATCTTTCCCGCGTCGAACGCTTTCAACATCTCATCCTGATTCGGGTAGAAGATAAAGGTAATGCGCTTCAGATACGGCGGACCTAGCGTGAAGTCCTTGAACGGCACGAGCGCGTATCGTGTCGCGGAGCCCGTCGCGTCGGTCGAGACAGTCTCGATGCGGAAGGGGCCGCTTCCTATGGGGTGGGTATTCGCGGGACTGAAAGGAAATTCTGCAGCGGGTACGTCTTTCCACACATGTTTCGGCAAGATGCCGAGCGCGGTGTTCTCAATAAAAGGCGCGTAGGCGTGCGCGAGCTTGAAGACGATGGTGCGGGCATCGGGCGAGGATACCTGCACGCCGTCCCAATCGGCGCGGCGCGGACTCTTGATGTCGGGATTCTGGGCAGCCGCGACGGTGAAAAGCACGTCATCCGCCGTGACGGGCGTGCCGTCGTGGAAGGTCGCGCCCTCGCGCAGCGTGAATGTATAGGTCGTCCCGTCCTCGGAGATCTCGTAGCTTTCCGCGAGATCCGGAATGATACCGTAGGGATGCGAGCGCATGAGGCCCGAGTAAACGAGCTTCGAAATGTCCTCATCCGCTTGTGAAATAGTGAGTATCGGATTAATGAAACGGGCCGAGCCCACTTGACCCTCAATGAGTTCGCCGCCGGGCGCAGGTACCGTGACCGATACCGAGGAATTGAGCCCGGCGAGCAATGCGAGCACCGAAACCGCCAAAAGTACCGAGAGCGCGTAAAGCACGAGCCGTTCGCTGGGTCTGAGCGCGCGAAGCAGGCCTTCGAGGCCCCCGATGCGCCAGAGGGAACGCTCCTCGACGAGCGTCTTTTTCAGATTTTGTGTTGTGTCTAGAGAGGAGTCGTGATTGAAATCCATAGAGCGACTGCGCTCCCGCATATATGCCCGCCGCTATCTTTTATGAAGACGGGGCGGACTATGCGCAAAAGCGCCTAGCTGATGATTAAACTAATGAGTGCCGAGAGTGCGAAGAGGATACCAAGAGCGATAGTAACATGGAATAGCGTCCTCTCCAACCCGCGACGCGTGTGGAAACCCGACGAGAAGTTGTCCGCACCGAAGGCTCCGCCCATCGAAGCGCCCGTACGCTGCAAAAGTATTGCAGCAACAAGAAGGACCGAAAGGCCTATCTGTATGTAGGGCAGTGCCGTCTGGAGCAAAACCATTGCCGCAAAGCTACCATGTCTTTGCGGAAGTATCAAGTGCCTGTACGAGATGAGTACCTTGGTGACAGTTTGGCGGCATGCGCATAGTACGCCCA
>JBBUDH010000066.1:0-7148 GCA_038057405.1 Patescibacteria group bacterium | reverse complement strand
CACCAAAACACAGCACGTGGCATCTGCTTTGTATTTATTGCATTCAACGGCTCACTTCTTCCCATGAACGGCTCATATGGGAAGAAGTGAGCCGTTTGCCACCTCCTTACAGGAGCAGTACACCTTGCGGCTCTTTTGTTCGCTACGCTCCAAAACAGCTCGCAAGGTCCGAGAATGCTGCATGCATTCGCATTCTCGCCCCGCCGCCCATTCAATATTTAAAAACCCCCGCGAAATAGATGTGCATGCCTGTCCGCCTTTGGCGGAGAGGATTGGCGGCGGGGCGGGGGCGGGCACGAAGTCGAATCGTGACACAGAGTACAAAGCCACCACGCGCGCGGAGCGCGCGCCTGCCCGTCCGTAGCCTCGGCGGAGGAGGGACATCAGCCGTTGGTGCTAAAATAGGTTCGAGCAGAGTTGTATAGAGTCAAATTGCTGATATGCACAAATCCATTGCCGCGCTCAAACGCGATAAGCGCTTCGCGCCGCTTATCAAAGAGCACGGGCTACCCGATCTGAAGCGCGGGAAGAATCCCTTCCACGCGCTCGTGCGTTCGATTATTCACCAACAGGTTTCGGGCGCGGCGGCTGAAACGATACATGCACGTTTTCTCGCGGTCTTCCCGCGAGGCAAGTTCCCCACTCCCGAAGCGGTGCGTGCGATGTCGCTCACGAAAATGCGCGAGGCAGGCCTGTCCGGTCAGAAAGCTTCTTACATCAAAGACCTCGCGGAGAAATTCGCCGATGGCACTATCAAACACCGTTCGCTCCACAAAATGGAAACGGAGGACCTGGTCGGACACCTTACGCAGGTCAAAGGCATCGGCGTGTGGACCGTACACATGTTTCTCATATTTACACTCAATCGCCCCGACGTGCTGCCGACGGGCGACCTTGGTATCCGCAAGGGCTTCCAAGCGCTCTACAAGCTGAAAGACTTACCCGACCATGCGCAGATGGAGCGCCTCGCGAGGCACTGGCGCCCGCACGCCTCTGCCGCGTCCTGGTATCTGTGGCGTGTGGCCAACGGGCTGAAGCTCAAAGTCCAACCTTCGCAGCTTTCAAAATCTCGGCGCTAGAAATTGCCCCTTCTCGCAATACGTGCGGCTCGTCGCCCCGCACGTCCACGACGGTCGAGCGCAAGTAGGCGGGGAGCGCACCGCCCTCGACAGCGAGGTCTATGAGTTCTGTATTTCCCCCCAATTGTTTGATTATTCCTTCGAATGTCGCGGGCGGTTCCGCCCCGCTCATGTTGGCACTCGTTGTGGTATAGGGCTTGCCGAACTCATGGGCGAGCGCGAGGCAGAATTTGCTTTTGGGGATGCGCACACCAATTGAGGAAAGATTATGCCCGATGCCCGTCGTCACGGACGGCTTTTTCTTGAAAACGAGCGTAAGCGGCCCCGGCAAAAATGCCTCTGCGAGCCGCCGGCCCAGCGGAGAAATTTCCGCGTAGGCTTCCGCCATCGCAAGACTTTCGAAAACAGCGTGGATGGGGCGGCGTTCATCGCGGTCTTTTATTTCGCAAATCCTTTGAAACGCTGCGTCGGAAAACGCGTCGGCGCCTAGTCCGTAGAGCGTGTCGGTCGGATACAGGATGACTCCGCCCGCGCGCAGCACCTCCGCCGCACGGGTAACCGCGGTTTTGATATTTTCCTCCTCCAGCCGGATATGTTGCATTGGTGCGCGGTAAAGGGATCGAACCTTTGACCCTCGTCACGTCAAGACGATGCTCTACCACTGAGCTAACCGCGCAGCGCTCGTCAATATACCCTTAGACTGCGGCTTTTTCAATCATATGCGGAAGGTGCAATTGCGCTGTTATAATTCCCGTATGCCCGTTCTTCATACCCGTCGCAAGCAACCCTTCACGGCGCTTTTGTATTCGGCCCTCGGAGCCGTCGCGCTTGCGGTATTTATGCTCGTCGTCGGACTGCTTTTTGCTTTCGCCGCGGAGGGTGCGTGCTCGGGCGACGGTTGCGGATATCTGAATGCGGCGACGCTCGTGCCCGTCATCCTGATTGTCGGTCTTATTATTGCCCTCTATCCCATTCTCTATTGGTACCTTTTCTCATACGAACTTTCCGAGCACACCATCACCGTCAACTCGGGAATACTCTTCCGCCAGTACGAAACCATAGACTTCAGCAAGGTGCAGAGCATCGGCAACGAACGCGGACCTCTGCTCATGCTTTTCGGTCTTACGATGGTGAAGATATGGACCGCATCGTCCGACCAAATCTCGTTCAATCTCGGCGCGCATACGGCCACGGCGCACCCGCGCCCTGATACCGTGCTCATTCTCTCAAAGCGCCAGGCGGAAGAGCTTAAGGATTACATGATGCGCGCGAAAACCTCGGCGCCAGGCCTCTGATTACAGCCTTCCGCCGCACTTCTCCAAAAACGCGTCGAATGCATCCATGAGCTCTTTGAGCGCGGCGAACTGTTCCGCAAGTTGAAAACCATCCACTGCGTGAACGGGCAATATTTTCGAAGAGGTGCTCGTGAGAAATGCGCCATCGTACTCCTGTAAATCAGCGGGGCGAATGTCTTTTTGTTCGACTTGGAAGCCGTTATCGGCGGCTACCTTCAATACCGCTTTGCGTGTGACGCCGGGCAAAATAGTGTTCTCATCCGGCGAGAAGAGCGTCCGCCCTTTCATGCAAAAGAAATTGGTCCGCGTCCCTTCCGTAATGCGTCCTTCTCTATCAATAAGGAGTGCGTCGTACGCACCCGCTTCTTTTGCGGTGCGGTAGGCGAGGTAGCTCTGCAACATGTTGAGCGTTTTTGCATGGGGGAATGGGCGTTCGTATTCATAGGTCACGACCGATACGCCGTCGCGGTACATTTTTTTGTCCGGAAAGAGGGGATTCAGACAGAGAATATTGAGCTGCGCATCGTCGGCCGCTTTTCCGCCGATGAGCAGTATTTTTACGTTGCACGTATCCGTCGCATTCTTTTCGAGAAGCTCTGCAATGGCGTTCGCAACCGCCTCTGCGGAAAACGGATGCTCCAGGCCGATTGCGCGCGCGGAATTCATCAAGCGTTCAATGTGCGAGTCGAGAAAGTAGACAATGCCGCCGCTTACGCGGACGCTCTCATAGACGCCGAAACCGTATGCGTACTCAATGTTCCCGAGCGGCGCCTGCGCTTCACCGATGGGTAAAATATTTCCGTTCCTTGAAAAGTATTTGAAATCCATATTATTGATCTTGCAGGAATCCCCCCGCTTGATGCGCCCAAAGCTGCGAATAGATTCCTGTCCCCGCCACAAGCCGGTCGTGCGTTCCCTCCTCGCTGATACTGCCGCTCTCCAGCACGATAATGCGGTCCATTTCGCGCAAAGTCGAGAGACGATGGGCGATGGCAATCACCGTCTTCCCTTTCATCAATTCTCGAAGTGCCTTTTGTATTTCCACTTCGCTTTCGCTGTCGAGGGCCGAGGTCGCCTCGTCGAGCAGGAGTACCGGCGCGTTTTTCAATATCGCGCGGGCTATCGCGATGCGCTGACGCTCGCCGCCCGAGAGCTTGATGCCACGCTCGCCCACCATCGCAGCGTACCCCGCCCCGAGCTTGAGGATGAAGTCGTGCGCCTGCGCGAGCTTCGCCGCTTCAATGATTTGCTCCTCAGTCGCGCCCGGATTCCCGTATGCGATATTCTCGCGGATGGTGCGGTGAAAAAGGAGTGGCTCCTGCGGCACGACCGAGATTGCGTTGCGCAGGCTCTCTTGCGTCACGCTCGCGATATCAGTGCCGTCTATGGTGATAGTGCCCGCACTCAGATTGTGGTGGCGCAAGACGAGCCGCACGAGCGTGGATTTCCCCGCGCCCGAACGGCCGACGACGCCGACCCGCTGTCCCGCAGGTATGACAAGCGTCAGGTCCTTAAATACGGCATTTTCGCCGTAGGAGAAACTCACCCTGTTGAAGGAAAGCTCTCCGCCGCTTATCACAAGCGCCGACGCGTCGGGCTCGTCGGGAATTTCGTGCGGGGCGATAATCTCATCGAGGCTCTCCCGTATCTCTCCCCATGTCTCCGCGAATTTGTTGAAATTCGAGCCGAGTGATTGCAGGAGCCCTTCTATCCTGAAAATGATGGTGATGACGAGAATGATGTCTCCGAACGAAAGCAGTCCCGAGCGCGCGAGGCCGACGGTCACGAATACCATGACGCCTCCGAAAATGACGAGGAGCACGCTGTTGAGGATGCGCGTCCATTCCCCGAAGTACCAACTTTTCAAATGCGCCCGCCGCCGGTCTTCCGTCGCGCCTTTGAGGCGCTCTATCTCAAACTCGCGTCGCGCGTATTCCTGCATCGCGCTCACGTTGGTGAGCAAATCGACCGTCGCGCCGTTCAGTACCGTTTCGAGGTCGTGCGCACGCGCGGCAAGCGGCACGCGGCGGAATCCGAGGTAAAAGTTGGCCGCAAGAATGAGGACGACCCATGCGAAAAATATCCACGCGACGAGCGGGCTCACCAGAAAGACGATGATGAAGCTCCCGATGGCGTTTACTCCGAGCTCGAGAAATTCCCATAAGAAGACGTCCACTACCTCGCGCATCCCCGTCGCCGCGTGCCGTATCTTGTTCATGATTGAGCCCGCAAAACGGTCCGAGAAATACGTGCGGCTGTGGAGT
The DNA here is from genome assembly GCA_038057405.1 of Patescibacteria group bacterium. Lineage (GTDB taxonomy): Bacteria > Patescibacteriota > Minisyncoccia > Phycocordibacterales > UBA2100 > UBA10103. Next base: position 2,510 of record JBBUDH010000066.1, on the reverse strand, counting down.
GTCACGTACGAGGTGAGTGCGTAGCGCGCGGTCGCCGAGGTCCCCGTTGCCCATCGCGCTCCCGCGAATCCCGCTATCCGCCAAAAAAATTTGGCGCAGGCGAGCACGAATATGGTCGCGCCCGTCGCCCAAAAGAGCGCATCGTACGAGCCGCCCGTCGTGAGGGATGCCGCGGCATCACCGATGAGTTTGAAAACGTAGGCGACGCTCGCCGAGAAGGCGTTGCCCGTCGCGGCGAAAAGTATTGCGATCGCGGCTGCGCGCCAATGAGGTTTCGAGGCGAAGAGGAAGAAACGAAGGGGATTCTTCGTCATCGGAAGGTCGTCACGCCACATGGAAACCATAGCTGTCCATTATGCCATAGTGCGGTTTTGAAACTTTGACAGGGCACCTTTTTGCTGTAGTGTGCCCCGGGGCAGAAAGGAGCCCAGAGCCATGCCGGAAAAAACGGTCTATATCATAAGGCCGTTTGGAATGCCATTTCGGCATACCATTCGGCAAAGGATCCTATCTGCGGGTCTTTCAATAGAGGCATCGCGGGAACTCAAAATCCCCCGATGGGCCTACGAGGCAATCTACCCTCGGGAAAAGCATTCGGGTGTGCCGGATGAGGTCTGGATGAGGCGACTCATCCTCACGACCGGCAATCTCTCGGAGGCGGGTATCCTAGAGGGAGAAGACGCGGTCGCGCGACTGGTGCGGCTCGTCGGCCATAAGCCCGACCCTGCGGAATGCGAAGTGGGGACGATACGGCGCGACTATGGGGCAAGTGCCGTCGAACATTTCGGCGAGTTCATGTTCCATCTTCGCGTCATGCACCGACCCGAAAACGAAGAGGAGGCGGCTCACGACCTCCCTATTATCGAGAAACTACTGCGCACCTGAGGTTTGGCAGACCCGGGTGCTCGTTTTTTATATATACTTCAGATACGTATGAAAATATTGGGAATAGAAACAAGTTGCGACGAGACGGCTGTTTGTTGGCTCGAAGCGCAGGGGACTTTTGGCCCCTCATTTGAGTGGAAGGTCCTCGGCAACGCTCTGACCTCGCAAGCCGCTCTCCATGCGGAATTCGGCGGCGTCTTTCCCAATCTGGCCAAGCGTGAGCATGCGAAGAATCTTGTACCGCTCCTCGAGCGGGCGCTCAAGGAAAGTTCGCAGCCGGCAGTGGGCAGTGGGCAGCTTACCAACTCTCAACTATTAACTCTCAACTCGATTCTTGAGCGGGAACCTGAATTGCACGCGAGCCTCGTTCCATTTTTGAAACACCATGGAAAGCCCGATGTCGATGCGATAGCCGTGACCTACGGCCCCGGTCTCGAGCCCGCGCTCTGGGTCGGGATTAATTTTGCGAAGGCACTTTCCGCTGTGTGGGATATTCCTATCGTCGCGGTCAACCACATGGAAGGCCATATCATCATGTCACTGGCCGAAATAGAACATACTCACATACCCAAGTATGTTGGTATATCGGGAAAGGTGCATATGGTTGAGTTCCCCTTGCTCGCACTCCTTATATCGGGCGGGCACACCGAGCTCGTGCTTTCAAAAGAATTCGGCAAGTACGAGGTCATCGGTCAAACGCGCGACGACGCCGCGGGAGAAGCGTTCGACAAGGTGGCACGCCTTCTGGGGCTCGGCTACCCCGGCGGTCCTGAAGTCTCGCGCCTCGCCGCAGAATCGCGGCGACAAGGAATCCCCTTGCACGCGCCGAATTTGCCCCGGCCGATGCTGCACGAAGACAATTTCGATTTCTCTTTTTCTGGCCTCAAGACCGCCGTGCGCCGACTCGTCGAAGACAAAGAGGTGTCCGACGAAGACAGAATGGGCCTCGCGCGGGAATTCGAAGATGCAGTCACCGACGTACTTGCGAAGAAAACCATGCGGGCACTGGAGGAACACGGAGCAAACACGGTGGTAATCGGAGGTGGCGTATCGGCCAACGTGTTCATCCGCGCTGAATTTGCCCGCCAACTATCAGCTATCAACTGCCAACTAATCGTGCCCCCGCCCGAGCTCGCCACAGACAACGCCATCATGATAGCCCTCGCCGGCTATTTCCACGCAATCAAAAAAGAATTCATCGAACCCTCCGAGCTGGTGGCTAAGGGCAATCTCTCCCTCGCGTCCTAACGAACCGCTGGAATAATCTCGTAACTTATCGAACTGGATATTCCGTCTGGTGCCGCCCTAGCGAGAAAACAGTGCCACGCATCGCCCTTCCTTTTGAAATCATAGAGCATGAGGTACTGAACGCCGCCATCACGTTCAAGCTTCCTAAACTCTACGTCTTCAGCTCCCTCAAGCTTCCTAAACATCTGATCTTCATACGTACGCTCGAACAGCGTGCGCAGGTGCGGCGGCACGTCCGCAACCGGTATCTCGATGCCATATACCTTGTAGAAATCGTCACCCGCCCGTTCAATCGCCTCTTCTTTGGTCAGTGAGGCCGCGCGCTCGCCGAAAAGCGGAACGACAACATGGGTGCGGAACTCATGCGGTACTTCGGG
>JBBUDH010000065.1:0-9623 GCA_038057405.1 Patescibacteria group bacterium | reverse complement strand
TCGGCGCTCAACCTTGACGCCGTGCTGAATTATTGTGGAATACCCGAAGAGCCCTCGCCACACAACGCTCTTACCGGCGCCTTGTCACATGCGGAGGTCATCGCACGTCTACTGTACGGGCGCAAACTGCTGCCCGAATTCATGCAATTCGAGATTCCCTGGAAGAAAGCTTAAATCACTCATACTCGCTATGCCCGGTAGGACAATTTCGAATTGCCTTTTGTGTACAGTCAACAACCTATGTTGAGGATAAAGACTTTAAATCTTTTGCAAAGTGTTCGCAGTTCAATCTGCGACGGGAACTATTCGAAATTGTACTAACCGGGTATGCACACAATCCGAAAAGTCGGCATGTATCTCTCGCTTACTATTATTTCGGTGGTGCACGCGGTGCGCTACTGGACCTCATTTCGTACGAGCAGCATTCAAGGTGTGCGCGTCATTCTCGTCAAAGACCGCAGCGTGGTGCTCGTCACGCACTGGTATGCGCCGTGGACGTGGACCCTCCCTGGCGGCGGCGTAAATAAAAACGAAGCTCCAGAGGCGGCGGCGATACGCGAAGTGAAAGAGGAAACGGGATTTGATGTGAAATCGCTCGCGGGCGAAATCGGGAAATACAAAGGGACGTGGGGAAGGGGAGATATGGTGATGGTCTATTACACGGGCGACTTCGAGGGCTCCCTATCCCTCACCCCGAATATTGAAATAATGGGACGCAGCTGGTTTGATATTGATAATCTTCCGGAAGAACTTTCTCCCGCGAACCGCCGCCGCATCGAAGCATACAGAGAAGGCGTCCGCGGCGAGGTCGGAAAATGGTAATACCCCTAAATAGGGGATAGGACGAACAATAGACGGCGGCGGAAAGGCTTTCCCCGCCGCTGTTCATTTACGTGTGATGCGGGAGTGAAAAATATTTTGAATACAGAAACAAAAAAGGGAATTGCGCGCGGGATTATAGGAAATAGGTTTGCCGATACATGAAGACAAGTCTTGACAGGGTAGTGGTCTAATGTGGCCTGTGGCCTAATATCCTAACGTCGCACAATGTTTGTTTTGCGACGTATGGCTAGGTACAAATATGGCATCTAGCCAAGCCTGCCCGTTGCCACGGACCAATCCACGTGAGCTGCTACTCCCGTGCGTCCTAGGCCCGTATAAGAGGTCAAAATAGCCCCTAAGGCCGTCGGCAGTCCAAAGTCCTTCCCCAAACCCCATCCCGGCCTTTCTCCCGAATTCAGCCAGCCATTCCGTCAACCCAACTCCCCTAGTAGCGAAAAACCCCCAAATCCGGGGGAGTCCGATTTCGGAAATAAAGACCGCATCTTCCCTTCTCCTGAAAACTTTGTGGTGTCGCGAAATCGATGAAGGATGTATTATGTCTCGATGGCAATTCGTTCGATAGATGTGGGAAGTAAAAAATTAGTGGGGGCAGGTGTCTTACTGAGTTACGGAGACACACCCGTAACGGTAACTCTCGACACAAGTGAGGATCTTCTTAACGAAGGCGTGAATCCAGCCGTTGTCGAGTTCAAATTTCTCAGTGATTCTAAAAAGGAATCACGCGTGGAACGAAAACCTCAAAACAAGCTACAAATGACCCTACATTTCTACAATTTTGAATCAGCCATCGGTCAAACGAATGTAGAACCTCTGCGCCTAGGTAATACAATTATTGACAATAAACCTAAGTATTTGTTCCTGAATTTTCGCATTTCAAAAATCGGTAAGATTCGCGAGGTTGCATATAACTTCTATCTTTTAGATACGGAAACTTGGGATTAAACAGTATGGACTTCAACCCTGAACAGAATGCGCCCCCTTCCCCCGCAACGAACTCGGTTAGTCAGCAAGACTTCGACCGAGTTCAGAAATTCTTCTTCGCTATAGCATCGGGAATCATGATTGTGCTTTTCATCGGGCTTATCGGCGTATTACTTGCTGCCGCTTCAATGGTTATGGATTCAAACGGCTCAAAACAAGCCTCTTACAATTCGCTGAAAGATAGCGTCCAGAAACAGGACACTCAAACGCAAATTCTCACCAACGAAATCAAAGACCTGAGGAGTTTTATGGAAAAATGTAACGCTCGACGTACTCTAGGTTGCTAAGCTGAAGTCCGACCCCTCTTTCAACCTCTTTTTACTCACATCCCCAACCATCACCATCTCTGTCTAAACCGTACTCGTCGTACCCGATAACACGTACAGCTCCCGTGTAGTTGGGGCCGTTTCCTGAACCTCCGGCACAGTCGTAGTCCCCAGCATTAACTCTCAAGCATCCGGAGTAATTTGAATTGCAGTTCTGTACTCTGACCGCAGGTTTGGGAGCAGGAGTTGGCTTCGGCGCAACTGCCTTGGGAGCAACTGGAGCCTTTGGTATTATTTTGATAACAGGAACAATTGTCGGAGCCATTATCTCAGTCTTGATGGTGGTAGAGGTCTGTATAGGGGAAATATTCGTAGGAGTAGCTGCAGGAGACCCTCCGAGGGAAAGTAGCGCGCTAAACAGCCAGCCGATTGCATTGAGCATGGAGGCGCAGCATGTTCCTATCCCAATCCCCTGTCAAACGGTCAAAAACGTGGGGCTTGAGAAGAATACGAGTCGCCCGTATAGTTCTGCCATGCCTCAAAAGTGAGAGGCTTTAGGGGGTTACGCCCATGCGATGTGTTCTTATTGTTGTGGCTGCCGCGCTCGCCTTTGCGGTATCCGCGGTTCCGGCTGCGAGCCTCGATAATCCGAGCTGTTCGCAGCTTAAAGCGGGTTACGACGTCATCACAAAGAGCCCGTTTAAGAGGAGTAGCAGCATACCGGCGATTGCCAGCACTTTCGCCGACAACAAGCTGCTGCCGAGTTTCAAGCACAGCGGCCGGTTCATGAGCCGGACCGAAGCGCTCGAATTCCTCGGGATGCTGGCATCGACGGACAACGTGCTCTGGGTCGTCCTTCTGCTCAACGACCTCGAGCGCGGACTGAGTAAGCAAAAATGTACCTTTATCCGCCGTCCGCTGCAGCTCGTAGCGGATTGACGAAAAGGCACCTGGCACCCCGGGACCGCAACTGCGGCCCCGGGGTGAATGATTTGTTCGACTCCTCTGTCAAACCGTCAAAATTCTCCCCTGTACATCGGTGCTACACTTTCTGCAGCTGACACACGTCAGTAGTCGCCGTTTTGCGGTGCCTGGTGTACGTCGTTATCGCAGTAATATTTCGCACTGAGCGAAAAAATATAATCCTCATGTCGGCAGACTCGCCCTCTTGGCCGGGCCAAAAAGCCTGCTCCATGAGCGTCGCACTTTGAGCCCCGGGACCGTAGTTGCGGCCCCGGGGTGAATGATTTCATATGCACAGGGCTGACACCTTGATTCCAGCACAGGTCTATACTGCAAGTACCGGGCTCGTGAAGGTAAAAACCCGGTTCCGTGGAAATTGTTCCACGAAGACGTTCTTATACTGCCACCCGCAATACTGCATTCATTGCGGTTCCGCCCTGGGGTGCCCCGGTCCTGCCATTTTTTGCCGGGGCACCCATTATTTTTAGCCGTCCAAGCTTTGGTTCCGCCGGGTATACTTACTTCATGTATCGGAACAAGTTACGCGCGCTCCTCTCCCCTGCCGAACGCAAAATTTTTGCCAGGCTTACGACCCCCCAAAAGATACAGGCATACCTGGACACACTGCCGATAAATTATGAACGCGGCGGCGAGACGTATATGTCGCCGCGACGTATGCTGAAAGCGAAGACCGCGCACTGTTTCGAGGGGGCGCTCTTTGCCGCGGCTGTGCTTGCGTATCACGGGCAAAAGCCGCTTCTGATGGATTTACGTACGGTACGGCCGTACCAGGACCACGTGCTCGCGCTATTCAGGGTGAACGGATTGTGGGGCGCGATAAGCAAAACGAATCACGTGGTCTTGCGCTACCGTGACGCGGTCTACCTCTCCCCTCGCGAGCTCGCGCTGTCTTATTTTCACGAATACGTGGAATCGGACGGCCGCAAATCGCTGCGCGAATTTTCTAATCCCTTTGACCTTACGCGCTATCCGCCAGAGCGTTGGGTAACCGCGCAAGAGCACCTCCACTGGCTCGTCGATACGCTGGATGATTCCAAGCACTTCCCTATCGCGCCAAAAAAGAATTTGCGCAAGCTGCGCACACCCTCCCCATTCGAGCGAAAAGTGATGGATATCGTCGAGTGGAAGAAAACGCGACGCTAGAGAACCCGAAATGCGTCTACGCTTAGCGTGACCTATAGGTCATTCTAAGCGTTGGGAACCTGACTGGAGATCGGCAGCTGTCGTGCCTCTACGGCAGGTAGGCCATCGGGTTGAGGAAGCCCGCGGGAGGCGTGATGGGGATGAGAGCATTGGCACAGGCGGTCACCCTGTTTGTGGCCTCTTTGAACGTCATAATTTTCGTCACCGCGGTCACGTAGACACTCAAGTGGAGGTGCGGACCTGTGGCGTAGCCTGTGGCCCCCACGTAGCCTATTACCTGCCCTGTGGCGACTGCCTGACCTTTGGCTATCCCTTTTTCTATTTGTGAAAGGTGTCCGTACATCGTCGAAATGCCGTTGACGTGCTTTATCATTATCCATATTCCTGCCGAATAGCAGCCCCTGTAGAGGTCGGTATTTCCCGTGCCTATCACGGTGCCCGAGAGGGCCGCTTTTACGGGCGCACCCGTCGGAGCCCCCAGGTCGATACCGTTGTGCCCCTTGCCGTTGTATGCCCCGCTCAAGGCGAAGGAAGAAAGGCCGAAGGTTTGCGTGATGCGGTACTTGTCGAGCGGCCAGCGCAGCACGCCTTTCTTCGCGGTGAGAATTTGCGACGGGTCCACCGCCTGCAGGTATTGCGCCTTCAGGTCGTTGAGGGCAGCTTCAGAAGACGCTTTTCCAGCAATCTTTTCGGCTAATAGTTTCTGGTAAATCGATTCCTGCGATTTGGTCTGCGCAAGAAGTTCGTTCTGCGCCTTCTTTGTCGCATTCAATGAGCCCTGCTCGGCCAAAAGGGTCCGCTGCTGCGCGAGCAGCTCGGCACGCTTGGCTTCGGTCTTCGACTTCACTTCCGAAAGCGACTGCTTCTCTTCGGAAAGCTTTTGCATCTGATCGCTCACGGCTTCCTGGAGCGTCTGGTGCGAGTCGAGTTCGCGCCACGTCTCGGCGATATCGCCGGACGCGAGTATCTGCAGGGCGAGCGATGAGCCTTCGGATTCGTTCATCTGCCGGAACGATTCGGCGAGACCTGCGGCGTCGGTCTCGATAGAGCCCTGCTTGACTGCTATCCCCTGCGCGAGCTGTTGTATCTGCAATTGCGTCGAACTTATTTTTTTCTTCGATGCAGCTATCGAAGCCGCACTCTTTTTGAGCGAAAGATTGAGCTGGGAGAGGGTGTTCTGAAGCGTTTTCTTCTGGGTGCCGACGGCGTCCAGCTGCTTCTCGTATTGTTCTATTTCCTTGTCGAGCTCCGCTATCTGCGCGTTGTGCGCGTCTATAAGCCCCTGAATTTCGGCGGGCGAGGCCTGCGGCTCGGTGCTCTGCGCCCACGAAGCAAGCGGGTAGAGCGCGAGCGCACAGAGAATCGCACCGGCCGCCAAGGCGGCTGTCATCCTTGCGGGCACATTCATATCGCAAGCATCGCGAGTGCGGCGTCTATGCGCCGCAGGGTCGCCTCCTTACCTATCAAATGCGCCACCTCAAAGGGGTCGGGACTCTTCTCGAGCCCCGTGAGCGAATAGCGCAACGGCCACAGGACCGCGCCACGCCCCTCCGCGCCGGCATACTCCCATACGGCGGCTTTGATGCGCTCCGCATCGGCGTAGTCGCTTAGAGGCAATGCGGAAAGAAGTTGCTTCACACATTCTAAATGACGTATGGTATCGGCTGCACTTACCCCCTTTTGCGGGATACGTGAAGCGTCGGGTTGCGGCTCCATGAAGAAGTAATCAAATTCCCGCTTATCCGCCAATGCGCGGAGGTCATCCCAGACGGATATGTGGTCACGTATGATGGGTACTAGCCCCGTGGCTTTGGCCTCATCCCACGGAATGCCCCGTGCATCGAATGAGGCTTTGAGGACCTTGTTCGATTCCGCCGCGAAATCCGCGGCTAGCATGGCTTGGAGGTAGTGACGGTTGTACCAATTCAATTTTTCGATATCAAAGACCGCGCCGCTTTTGTGTACATCGGTGAGTTCGAATTCCCCTATCATTTCTTCAAGCGAAAGGATTTCCTTGCCCGAAGGCGCCGTCCAGCCGAGCGTCGCGAGATAATTGAGCAGCGCGGGTGCGAGGTAGCCCTTTTCGCGGTAGCTGCGCACCGCCACGTCGCCCGTGCGCTTAGAGAGCTTGGAGCGGTCGGAGCCGAGATGAAGCGGATAGTGTGCGTACTCGGGTCGCGGATAGCCCAGGGCCTCCTGGATGAGGATTTGGCGCGGCGTATTGGAAATGTGGTCTTCGCCGCGGATGACGTGCGTGATGCCCATCTCGCCGTCGTCGACGACGACCGCGAAATTGTAAAGCGGGTCGTCTATCGCGCGGGCGATGGTGAAATCCTTGAGCTCCGTCGTGTCGAAGGTAATCTCCCCGCGGATGATGTCGGTAAAGGTGACAACTTTCCCCGGATTACGCATGCGCACGACGCGCACCATTTTTCCCGGCTCTTTCTTACTCTCCTCCTCGGAGAGATACGCTTTGTCCTCGTCGATGAGCTTCTGCAACATTTTGGTGTGTGTGCTCACGAGCTCCGTCGTGCGGTGGAATTCATCCCACGAGAGGCCGAGCCAGTGCAGCTGCTCGATGATGTCTTCTTCGTATTCGCGCGAGCTGCGCTCCTTGTCGGTATCTTCGCTGCGGAAAATGATAACGCCGCCGTGCTTGCGAGCGAAGAGATAGTTGAGCACGGCCATCCGTGCCGTGCCCACGTGGCAATAGCCCGTCGGGCTCGGTGGAAATCTGACACGGATGCTACTCATACCCATACACCAACTTTGCCATGGTTCCCACCGAAGCATTTCAAGCGTTCATCGCTAATTTTCGATTTCCCATTCACGGCGATGTTCCGAGCATGAGGCCTCACAAGAGGTAATGGCAAAGTTGGTGTCTGGGTCATACCAATTATGCGGGCTCATGCTCAATAGACGTTTCAAGTAATGTGAGGGCGATTTTTTGCGCGGCGTCGGGGCGGGCGAAGGTGTGTGCGGCGGCGGTCATCTTGGCGCGCAGTGCGGCGTCTCCCACGATGCGCTGTATCTCGGCGACGAGCAGGTGCGGCGAAAGGTTGTGTTGTTCGATGACGACGGCCGCCTCCGAGCGGGCGTATGAGAAAGCGTTCTCGGTCTGGTCGTGCGACACATCCTGCGGTATCGGTATGAGTATCGCAGGCAAGCCCCAGCTCGCTATCTCAAAAATAGTGCCCGAACCCGCGCGGGCGACGATAATGGTGGCAATACCCGCAGCCATGCGCAGCGCGAAGGTGTTGAGCAATCCGAATATTTTGTACCGTTCCGCATACGGCGAATCCCTAAGTGCCACGGAGGCGACATTACTGACGTCGGTGAGATTGGCAGTACCCGCCTGGTGGACGACGTTGAATTGTGACACGAGCGCGGGCAGCGCGTCGAGCACAGTCTCGTTGATGGTCTGCGCTCCCTGCGAGCCTCCCACGATAAATACGGTCGGCACCGATACGTCGAGCTTCAGGAATTCATGGCCGCCTTCTTTGGCGGGGTTGATAATTTCCTTGCGGATAGGATGGCCGACAAGTGCGATACGGTCGCGGACCTTTTCCGGAAATTTGGATGCCGCGGTCGGATGTGCGATTGCTATCCAGCGTGCAAATTTTGCCGACCAAAGCGACACGCGGCCTGGCGAGGCGTCGGCGTCGTAAATGACGACGGGTATGCGCAAAAGCCGTGCGGCAAAAAGCGTCGGGAATGCCGCGTAGCCGCCCGTCGAGAAAATGACGTCGGGGTACAGGCTGAAAAGCCGCATGCCCGCGCGGATGATACCGATAGCATTGGTAAACACGCTCAATACATTGAGAACGCTCGCGTACCTGCGCACCTTTCCCGCGGTACCGGGCATATAGATGATCTCGTGCTCCAGGAGCGCTTCAGAGTCGAATGGAGGCGGGCCGATGTAGTAGAGTTCGGGCTCGATAAGCTTGCGTTCGTTGCAGATATCCTCAATGGCTTCGGCGATAGCAATAAGCGGGTAGAAATGCCCGCCTGTTCCCCCGCCGACTAACACAATACGCATTGCCCTATTCTATCGCTCTCTTGCACAATCACAAAAGGCAAAGGCATGTTTGAAAACCTACACCGCGGGGGCCGTCTGGTCGGCGGGTACTCCCGCCGACACCTACGGCACTCGCGTGCCTGCGGCCTGCGAAGACCGCGGAGAAGCCCGCCCCTTGCTCCGGTTAAACAATTTCAAACATGTGCTAGTTGCGGCGGGATTTGGAAATATTGAGCAAAATGCCGGCGCTTAGGAGCGAGATGAGCATCGCGCTGCCCCCCTGGCTCACGAAGGTGAGAGGCACTCCCGTAAGCGGCGCAAGGCCGAGCATGGCGGCGATGTTGATGAAGGCTTCTCCCGCCAGATACGTAGAGATGCCGACGGCGAGCAATCCGCCGAATATATCGGTGGTGCGTGCCGCGACGACGTACCCGCGCAGTGCAAGCGCGAGGAATAGAAGGACAATGGCGGTCGTGCCCACGAAGCCGAGCTCCTCCCCTGCTACCGCAAATATCGAGTCGCCCATCGGCTCGGGTAAGTAGGTAAACTTCTGCACACTCTGCCCGAATCCCCTGCCCACGAGCTGCCCCGAGCCGATGGCAATGAGCGACTGCGTTATCTGATAGCCTTCCGCCTGTTGATTCTGTGCGGGATAGAAGAAGGTGACGACACGGTCGCGCACGTGCGGCTTGAAGTACGCGAGTGCGCCGAGCGAAATGAGCGCGATGCAGAGAAGGATAGCGAGGTCGCGAGCGCGCGCGCCCGCAGCAAAAAAGACGCTGACCACACTTAGGCAAATGATACCGAGCGTGCCGATGTCAGGCTGCAGTACGAGCAGGATAATCGGGGCGAGGAGTATCGCGGCAAGACCGCCGACGCCCCACACGAAACTCTCGGACTTTGCACGGATAGTGGAATAGTACGCGGCCGCGATGAGTATGGCCGCGAGTTTCAGGAATTCCGAGGGTTGAAAAGAGACACCGAAGATGACAATCCACCTCTGTCCCCCGCCGTGGGCAAAACCGAGGTTCGGGACGAAGACGAGCAGCATGCCGATAAGCGCGAGTCCGTAGATGTAGGGCGCGTACTTTTTCCACTCGCGGTAGTTGATGCTCAAAGCGATGAGGAGCAAAACGACACCCCCGCCTACTCCAAGTGCCAAATGATTGAAAGCGACCGACGTGATGCTCGAAAAGCCGCGGCCGAGAACGCCGAAAGCGGCGGAGACGAATACCATCGAGCCGCCCAAGACCAGGGCGGCGATGAGAAATGCCAGCGGCTTGTCTATCCTGTTTCTCATTGTACGGGCGCCGCGGAGAGCGCCACCATCACGCCCGCGAAGGCCAAAACAATGGAAAGCACCCAGTAGCGCATGACGACCTTGTGCC
>JBBUDH010000064.1:0-4934 GCA_038057405.1 Patescibacteria group bacterium | reverse complement strand
CGTGAAATGTCTGTTTCCCACTTTTTCCCACTGTCATAGAGTATATACCACTATATACCACCGCAAGGCACTTATCCACACGAAAGTGGACAACAAAAGGGCCCTCTATCGGGGCCTGTTTGATACGGGCTGCCTTAGCTAATTCACTGTTTTTTATCCTCCGGGAACGCGAGTAATAAATCCTCGCGGGTCTCGCGAAGTTCCTCAATAGAATTTTCTATGCTCATACGCGTGCTGAGGGCGAGTTCTTTGTCTTCCATAAGACGCTTCAAGCCGTCCTCAATGTTTATCATGACTTTACCGATGGCACGTGACATAGCCATCCCTTCTTGCAACTCGCCGCTTTCTCTCATTCTCTCCGCTATGTCGTCGTAGGTGCTCAATTGCTCGCGGACACGTTCGATGTTTGCATTTATCAATCCGACGTCATCATGGACTCGCGGTAGCATCGCTTCCAGATCACTCAACATTTGTTGCACCTCCTGCAGCTCACGGGTGATTTCATCTTTGACCGGGCGTTCAATGTCCCCGTTGTCGCCATTGCCGTCGTCCAAGTCGCTCATTCCAAAAGTATACACCGCTCCTCCTTAGAGGCGATATGTGATACTATGGCTCCCATGTTGACCATCTTCAAGGGAGCCAACCCTGAAGCTCTAAATGAAATAGCGGAGGAAATGAAAGTGCGGCAAACGAAGCACTTTATCCTCCTCTTTTCGATGGGTTCGCAGTTCGATCACCTCATCGTGCAGCAACTCGCCAAGCTCGGCGTCTTCGCCGTCGTCGCCGACCCCGCAAGCGTGACCGCCGATGACGTGAAGAAAGCGACGCCCGCGGGAATCATTCTTTCGGGCGGCCCCGCATCGGTATTTGATGAGCCGCCCCCGTTCGATAATGCGATTTTCGACCTCGGCATCCCCACCCTCGGCGTGTGTCTCGGATTCCAAATGTGGGCGAAGCGCGTTGGTGCAAAAGTCACACCGCAGGCAAAACGTGAGTTCGGTGTACATACATTCCGCATCAGGGGCGATTCGCCTCTTTTCAAAGGCGTTGCAAAAGAATCGCCCGTCTTGGAAAGCCACGGCGACTCGATTAGCGGGGCATCTTTTGAAGTACTTGGCTCGACGGATAACGCTGAAGTCGCCGCAGGGCATTCAAATAATCTCTGGGGCGTGCAATTTCACCCCGAGGTCACCGACACCGTCGAAGGCGCAAAAATATATGAGAACTTCATCAAGATTTGCGGTATCACTGACCGCTTCCCCGCCCACAATGTCGCGCAGGCAAAAATTGACGGGCTCAAGAAAATCGTTGACGGAAAGAAGGTACTCATCGCGCTTTCAGGCGGTTCGGATTCCTCCGTCGTTGCGTACATGCTGAAAGGGACGGGAGCGAAGCTCACGGGCGTTTACATTCGCGGCATCGACCGTCCGGACGACGAAGCGTATGTGCAGAAGTATTTCGGCGGAGAGGATTGGATAGACGTCAAGATTGCCGATGCCACGAAGGAATTCTTGAAAGCGCTGAAAGGCAAAACAACCATGCGCGAGAAGCGTCTCGCGATGCGTGGTGTGTACAAAGAGGTACTGGAAAAAGAAATAGAAGAATACGGCGCCGACTTCATCGCGCAAGGCACGCTCTATACCGACGTACGCGAAAGCGGCCACGGACATGCGACGGGTGCGCGCGTCGCGGAGATAAAAGTGCACCACAATGTGAAGCTCGGCTTTTCCGTGCCTGAAATCGCGCCGCTTGAGACCGAGGTAAAAGATTCGGCCCGTGGAATCGGCCGCGATATCGGCGTCCCCGAGGATTTGCTCGTACGCCATCCCTTCCCCGGCCCGGGGCTCGTCGTCCGTATTGAGGGTGAAGTCACAGCCGAGAGCTTGCGTGTCGCACGCGCTGTGGACGGCATTTACATCGAAGAATTGCGTGCCGCGGATTTGTACAAAACGGTCTGGCAAGCAGGAGCCACGCTCACCGCCTCGCATCACACCGAGAGCAAGGGCGACGGCGCAGGTCTCGGCCGCGTCGTGGCGCTCTGGGCGGTCTGGAGCGTCAACGGTTTCACCGCCCGCTTCGCCCAACTCCCCTACGAATTTCTCGACAAGGTATCCCGCCGCATCACCAATGAAGTACGCGAAGTGGGAGCGATCGTCTACCGCATCTCCGATAAACCCCCTGCGACGATTGAGTGGGGTTGATACGCATACAGTTGTATATAAAAAAGGCCGGGCATCATAGCTCGGCCTTTTATCTCCCGTGCCGACTTCCGCACAGTCGATCAAGTTGGGATACTAGCGCCTCCTTTTCTTCGGCGTTCTCAATCAGGAAGAAGTCCTCACCGGCGGGCTCCTCCCAATGCCGAGCTATCCATGCATCGAGCAATTCCGGGCCGAAGTGATGATTCTTGCGTTCGTGCAGTCGTTTCCTGACGAGGACGAGTGGGGCGGTTACGTGCACTAATTGCGTACAGTTTGCGTTCAGTGTACGAACCAACTCTCTAGACGCCTTATCGGGCAGAGGATGCGTTATCAACGCGTCCGTTCTACCAGAATCGCGGAGTGTGCTTACAATCCGCATCAACTGGTCGTGGCGGCGCTTTAAGGTGAACGCCCCCTTAGCAATGACTCGACGATCTTCCTCAGTCTGAAAGTCATCACCCTCGTATTGGGGGATGCCAGTTAGTCGCGAGAAAATTCCAGCCACATGGGTCTTCCCAGAACCGGGAAGGCCAAAAAACCAATACCACATTGGTTACCTCCTCTGGTTCGGGACAACTATATAAGCATGAAATACTCAATTTGTCTTTGTGGACCCGAGGGGTTTCGAACCCCTTGCCTCGTGCATGCCATGCACGCGCTCTACCAATTGAGCTACGGGCCCGTAGCAGAACGATATTACATTCTTTCAAGCTCTTTGGCTATATGTTTGAGTTCCAAATCTACATCGGATGAGAAATAATCTATTCTACATACGCCCTTGTAATGCTGTTTGCGGGTCGGTTTCCCCAGAGTACGTTTATCAACCTGTGTCTTGTAAAACTGTGCCGATGGGACTCCGGTAACATCCGACCAAAAGCTTTTAAGGCTTTCGCTGTCCTGGTCGGCACGACATTGAACGGTCACACGAAATTTCTTCTCATCCAGCTTGAACGCCGAACGAAGCAATCGCATAAAAACTCGAATTATTTCAGGGTCGGAATTGCCGAACATGAGGGAACCCCGCGCGCTCTTAGAGCCTTCGGCGAGGTACAGAAATGTTAAAGCCAGCTTCCTTGAATCAGAGTTGGTTTTGTAGAGGTGGTAGAGTGTTTTGTTTCTTTTTTTGAACTCTATTTCTCTTTCCCTCGCGCGTCGATTCTTATTTTCGAGAGCAAGTATCCGCCCACGAGCCAATTGGATCTTAGAAATCGACTCAATCTTTGCTTTTTGCCTGCCACTTAGCGACACGTCTTTGCACCAGTATGAAATCGTTGACTTGGGCAGGCGAATTTTGAGAAACTTCTGAATCTCGCCGTAGGTCTTTCCGCGCAATCTTAGGGTGACAACTTTCTCGCGGAGGATGTTCGTCATTGCTATATTGTACCCCAATAACATCAACGTGCAGAGCATGATATGCACACTGTCTACTACTCCCCTACTTTGCTAAATCTTCCAGCGGGCGGGCAGAAATCTTTTGATTGCTCTCGGCAGGAATCGAACCTGCATCAGTCCCTTCGGAGGGGACTATCCTATCCATTGAACGACGAGAGCTAACGAGGGACAAAATGAAAGCTTGATTTCATTTTTCCCGAATGACGCTCCCGCAAGCAACGCGTTCGAGAGCGATGCGCTCTACCTTATCACCCCCTTAATCTGTCTCAAACAAGGCGCTCAAGGATTCGCCCGCTTCGATGCGCTCTATCGCCTCTCCGAAGGTGTCGCCTACCGAAACGACTTCGATTTTGCTTCCCAGTTCGCGGTTGCCGTTTATCGTGTCGGTGATGAAAAGCTTCTTGATGGGAGAGGCCTCGATGGTCTTTACCGCATCGCCACTAAGGAGACCGTGCGTCGCCATCGCGTACACTTCCTTCGCGCCGTTTTCCATGAGCAGGGCCGCGGCGCGCGCGAGCGTACCGCACGTATCAGCCATGTCGTCTACGATGAGTGCGACTTTGCCTTTGACGTCGCCGATGAGCTTCATGCGTGCTATCTGATTCGGTATCTCGCGCTCCTTGTGGATGATTGCGAGCTCCCCGTCTTTCATGAGGCGCTTACCGTATGATTGTGCCCGTACCACGCCGCCCGCATCGGGTGAGACGACAAGGAACTCACCTGCCGCAAGCGCGTCCTTGAAGAACTTCTTGAAATACGGGACGAACACCTGCCGCGCGTAAAGGTTGTCCACGATGGTGTTGCGGAAGAATCCGCCGATGGCATCGTTGTGAAGGTCCATTGTGAGAAAATGTGTCGCGCCGACGTTCTCGAGAGTTGTTGCAAACACGCGCGCCGAAATGGGCTCGCGGGATTTCGATTTGCGGTCCTGGCGCGAATATCCGAAGTACGGAACGACCGCTGTGATGTGATTGGCGGATGCGCCGCGTGCGGCATCTATCGCCAAGAGGAGGCGCACCCAATTCTCCGCAGGAGGATTCGTCGGCTGGATGATGTAGACATTTTTGCCGCGGAGGTTTTCGAGAAATTGCACCTGCTGTTCGCCGTCGCTGAATGACCGGCACTTAATCTCTCCGAGGGGCTTGCCGAGCCGCGTGGCTATCTTCTTCGCGAGCTCATCATTTGCGCCCAGGCTGAAGATCTTGTACTCCATGTGACCCGATTATAGCAAAACAGCTTGAGAATGCACCTGTTTTGGGGGATAATCCTCGGACGCACCTTTAGCTCAGTTGGTTAGAGCGTTCGATTCACATTCGAAAGGTCTCAGGTTCGAATCCTGAA
>JBBUDH010000063.1:0-20028 GCA_038057405.1 Patescibacteria group bacterium | reverse complement strand
TCGTTATTGGACGAAGCGGCACATTCTTATGACCTCCCCTCCAAAAAATCCTCCCCTCCAAAAATCTTCGGCTTTTGAATTTTGCGAACCTCACCCTCCACGCGCGCGAAGCGCGCGGCGTGCCCGCAAATCATTGGTTTTCCGTCGCGGCTGCGACGAAAAACCAATCCGAAACCGACCTTGTCTCTCGTATTGTGCCGGGGGTGGGACTCGAACCCACAAACCTGTTTAGAGGTCAAAGATTTTAAGTCTTCTGCGTAAACCATTCCGCCACCCCGGCGTCTCACAAATATATCCTATTTGAGGCCACGGCGGGACTCGAACCCGCGCATAAGAGTTTTGCAGACTCCCGCGTTACCCCTTCGCCACGTGGCCACGTGCCGAGCGCCCAACGGGGCAACTATAGCATCAGTTTCTGGTTAATTCATCGATGCGCTGCCGGTTCTTCTCGCCTAAGTCTATTTCGAAATCAACGACGGGTATCGGATGCAGGCGGCTTTGGCTTTTGATATACGCCCGGAAATCCGTCCGTGCACGCTTGGCAAACTTGAGCGCCTGCATCTCCATCGTATGTGGCAAGACCGAAATGAAGACCGTGACCTCCTTGTAAGTGGGGGAAATATCGGCATGGGTTACCGTGATGAGCGCTTTGACGGGCGATTCGCGCACGAAAAAATCCGCCGCTAGCTGCGCGATTACCTGAGATACCTGGGTTTGCCTCCGTGAGTCCATAGTAGTTATTCCATCGAAGTGGTGAACCCTTCGAGCGTGTCGCCCGCGCTTATCTCGAATGCCGCGGTTATCTGCGCGCCAAACTCACGCCCCTCCTCAATGCGGTTCACATCCTGTTTGTTGCTCTGAATATTTTTTATCTTGCCGATACCCAGCTCCTCCGCACGGCGCATTACGCGTACCGAGCTGCCGCGTTCGAGGAATCCTTCCTGTACTTTTCCGCCGATGACGCGTTCGTCCTTACGGCTGCCGAATTGTTTGAGGACTTTTGCCTTGCCTGTGACCGCCTCGACCCTGCGCTTGGGTGCTGATTCACCGAGCAGTTCTTCAAGGCGCTCCGTCAGCTTGTAGATGATGGTAAAGGTCTCGATACGGATACCGTGCTGAAGCGCGAGCGCGGCGGCGGGGGCGTCGACGCCGACGTTGAATCCGATGACGACGGCGGGCACGTCGCTCGCGATAGCGGCCTTCACGTCATTCTCGGAGACCGCTCCGATGCCTGATTGTACGAGACGGACGCGGGCATGCTCGGTGCCCAATTTCGGCACCTCCTGTGCTATGGCCTCGAGCGAGCCCGACGCATCGGCACGGATGATGACGGGCATTTCGAAGGGGCCCGTCTCGCCCTCGGCGAGCGGTGTCTGGGCGACGGCGCTCATATCTTTTGGCACGAGCGGAGGACGGGCTTCTTCGGCCGCGCGCTTATTCTTATACGCATGAAATTCCTCGCCGACCTGCGGCAAGCTGTCGAATCCGATGAGTTGAACGGGAGTTGAGAACGTCGCTTCACGAAGGGATTTGCCGGCCGTATTTTCCATGATACGCACGGGGGAGATGGCGCGTCCGGCAAGGACAGCCATACCCGAGCGGAGCGTGCCGTTCTTGATAATGAGCGTCGCAGCAAGCCCCCGCTTCTGGTCGCGGTGCGCTTCGATGACATAGCCGTGCGCGGAGGCACCGGCATCGCCTGTAAATCCTTCTATCTCGGCGACAAGCAAAATCAGGTCGAGAAGTTCTTCGACGCCCACCCCCGTCTTTGCCGATATCGGCGCCCACGGAACGTCGCCGCCGTATTTTTCCAAATACACTTTCTCGTCGAGTAGCATACGTATCGTGCGGTCCTGGTCGGCGTTGGGTTTGTCTATTTTGTTGATGGCGACGATAAACGGCGTACCCGCATCGCGGATGCTCTGGAGCGCTTCAAGCGTCTGTGCTTTTACGCCGTCGTCCGCGGCGACGACGAGGATGGCGATATCGGCCGCTGATGCGCCGCGTGCGCGTATCGCGCTAAAGGCGGCATGACCGGGGGTGTCGATAAACGTGATGCGTTTCTTCCCGCCGTTTTTTTCGCGCTCCACTTCGTACGCGGCGACGTGTTGCGTGATGCCGCCCGCCTCGCCTGCGACGACATTCGATTTGCGTATGAAATCGAGGAGAGTGGACTTGCCGTGGTCAACGTGCCCCAAAACAGCCACAATAGGAGGACGCTCTGCTTTTGAATTGTCGGATTTTGGGCTCATACTGGTTCATATAAATCGTGCCACCCGCCACCGCCTTGGCTCCGGCGGGCACGGTAGGGCAATTTTCCGCAGTATACTCGCCGCGGACGCCTTTTGCAAAAGGCGTCCGCGGCATACACTAGATAGAATGTTCGGATTCAAGAAACGGATTTACCTCGATTATGCGAGCGCGACGCCCGTGCATCAGAATGCGCAGCGCGCATTCAACGACGCGTCACGCATGTTTGCCAATCCCGGCGCGATACACGCCGAAGGCGTCGCCGCGAAGCGCGTACTTACGGAGTCGCGCGAGTCGCTTGCGGCGCACTTGGGATGCAAGGCTCGCGAACTTATTTTCGTTTCAGGCCTTACCGAGGCCAACAACATTGGCCTCATCGGGCTCGCCCGCGGGCTTGAGCTGCGCAAGCGCTCGCTTACGGACACGCATTGGATAGTAAGCTCCATCGAACATTCCTCGGTGCTGGAGTGTTTTGCAGAAATCGAACGCATGGGAGGCGTGGTCTCCCATGTGGAACCTGACGCGAAGGGAATTGTCCGCGCAGAGAATGTTGCCGCGCTTTTGCGCCCAAGCACTGTTCTCGTGTCCGTGGGGTGGGGCAACAACGAAATAGGCACCGTGCAACCGCTTGCCGCAATTGCGCGCATGTTGCGCGCATATGAAAAAGAGCACCAGGTAACCGTCCTCCTTCACAGTGACGCGGGACAAGCGCCGCTGTACCGCTCGCCGCAAGTGCATTCGCTTGGAGTAGACATGCTTGCACTCGGTTCGGGCAAACTCTACGGTCCGCGCGGCGTCGGATGCCTCTATGTGAACAACCGAGCATCGCTTTCCGCAACGGTATTCGGCGGCGGGCAGGAAAGGGGATTACGCAGCGGCACGGAAGATGTCGCACTCGCTGCGGGATTCGCGGCGGCGTTCGATGCCGTGACGGCTGAACGTGAAGCTGAAAGCAAACGTCTGCGAATATTGCGCGACAATTTCGCGCGCGAAATTGTCGCGCGCATCCCGGACGCGGTCGTAAACGGCGACCTCAAGCACACCTTGCCCCACATGTTGAACGTGTCCATTCCGGGAGAGCGCACGGGAGAATACCTCGTACTCGCGCTCGACCACGCAGGCCTCGCACTCTCGACCAAGAGCGCCTGTCGCGAGGGGGAAGCGAATTCGCATGTCGTAGCCGCTTTGGGTGGGGAGCCATGGCGAGCGACCAATACACTCCGCTTCTCACTCGGCCGCGGTACGACGGAGACCGAACTCAAACGCACACTTTCCGTTCTCGAGAAGATACGGTCGGACTGATTTTGTTGCTTTTTGTGAGGGCGTGATACGATACCCGTATGAACATGGAACAACTCTCGAAATCTCAGATTGTTCTCCTGACACTCCTCGTATCGTTTGTCACTTCGATAGCGACCGGCATCGTGACCGTCTCGCTGATGGACCAGGCGCCGCCGGCGGTCGCGCAAACGGTCAACCGCATCATCGAACGCACCATTGAGACGGTGGCCGTGGAGCCGAAGGGTCAAACTGCCGCGACAATCGTTACGCAAGAGAAGACCGTTATCATCAAAGAAGCCGACCTCATCTCGCAGGCGCTCACGCGCGTGAATCCTTCAATAGTCCGGCTCTTTACCACGAGCACCGACACCCCCGCATTTTTGGCGCTCGGTGTTGTAATGGATGCTTCCGGCACTATTGTGAGCGATGCGGATATATTCAAGACAGGTGATGTCGCCGTTGCCGAACTGGCGAGCGGTTCGCATGTGCGCGTCACGCTGACATCCCAGGACGCGACATCAGCGATTGCGTACTTCGCGTCTGCTACCACGACCACCGAAGGCAAATCAATAGTCTGGAGCCCTATTTCGATAGCGGGCGTTCACCCGGTATTGGGTACAACGGTCATCGCTATAGGGGGCAAATTAACACCCCGCGTCGGCACGGGCATCATCACCACACTTATCGCCTCCTCGGACGACGGGGGACCCCAAGTAATCGATACCGACGTCGGAGTAGAGTCGATTTTTGCCGGCGCACCACTCATTTCGACAGAAGGCAATCTGCTCGGACTCCGGACGGGAGTCGCTCGCGCCGCATCGGCGACAGGATTCGTTTCCGCGTCCGTGCTCATGAAGAAAGAAGAAAAAAAGGATGAAGTAAAGCCATAGATGCATTTGAATTTTTTATTTTTGTGCGGTAAGCTGATTATGAAAAGCTGAATGCTTTTTCCCGTATGGCACCCTTCAATAATTACACGACGAAGGCAAAGGAGGCGATACACCGTTCGCACCAGCTTGCCGTGGAGCGGGGACACAATCAGGTCTCCACGCTGCACCTCTTCGCGGCACTTTTGATGCAAGAAGAAACGATGGTTGTGCCCATGCTCGAGCAGGGCGAGATAGATGTCGCGCACCTCTCGGATTCGATTTTGGAACTCATCGAAGGTGTCTCGGGCAATACCGCGGTCTCACCCTCTTTCCAGCTGTACCTCACGCCCGAGCTCGTACGGGTCTTCGAAGCCGCACCGCGCATCGCGGCGTCGTTCAACGACCAGTTCGTCTCGCCCGAGCACCTCTTACTTGGCATCGTGGAGCATCCCGGTCCGGCAGCCGACATCTTGACGCGTTTCCGCATCGACCGTGCGGCGCTCGCCCGCGTCCTTACCGATATCAAAGAGGGAAAAATCCGCGACACCGATACGCCGCAGAAGCCGCGGGCGCTCGCGAAATTCGCACGTTCGCTCACCGACCGCGCACGCGAGAACAAGCTCGACCCCGTCATCGGGCGCGATACGGAGATTACGCGCGTCATACAAATACTCTCGCGCCGCACCAAGAACAATCCGATACTCATCGGCGAAGCGGGCGTCGGCAAGACCGCCGTCGCCGAGGGCCTCGCACAGCGCATCGCGTCATCGGATGTTCCCGAATCGCTGCGCGGCAAGGAAATCATCCAGCTCGACTTGGGGCTTTTGATAGCGGGCACCAAATATCGCGGTGAATTCGAAGAGCGGCTGAAGGCGGTCATGAAAGAAGTTGAGCGCTCGGAAGGGAAGATAATCCTTTTTATCGACGAGATTCACACGCTCGTCGGTGCGGGCGCCGCGGAAGGCTCTATGGATGCGTCCAACATGCTGAAGCCCGCGCTCGCGCGCGGCGATATCCGCGTCATCGGCGCGACCACTATAAAAGAGTATCAAAAACACATTGAACACGATGCGGCACTCACGCGCCGTTTTCAACCTGTGTATATCAATGAACCTTCCGTTGAGGATGCCGTCGCCATCTTGCGCGGCCTCAAGGAGCGCTACGAGCTTTACCACGGCGTACACATCACTGACGATGCGATGGTGGCTGCGGTGCAGCTTTCCGCGCGTTACATCACGGAGCGGTTCCTGCCGGACAAGGCCATCGACCTCATCGACGAGGCATCCTCCGCGCTCAGGCTTAGTCTCGAGAACAAGCCCCCAATCTTAGAGGAAGCTCATCGCAAGGTGAGACGCCTAGAGATAGAGCGCGAAGCGCTCAAGAAAGAGTCGGAAGCCGAGGAGGGCAAAGCGCGCACGCGCACGAAGGTCATCGAAAAAGAAATTGCCGACCTGCGTGATTCCACACGCGAGCTCGAAACGAAGTGGAAGAACGAAAAAGACACGCTCGTCGAGATTAAGCGCGCAAAGGGCGAGCTCGAGTCCGCACGCATCGAGGCCGACGCCGCGGAGACCGCCGCCGATTTCACGAAGACCGCCGAGCTTCGTTACGGTAAAATACCGCTACTCGAGAAGGAGATAGAAACGGCGCAGAAGCGGCTCAAAAAGCTCCAGCAGACGCGGCGCGTTCTCAAAGAAGAAATTACCGAAGAAGACATCGCGGCCGTCGTTTCGCGTTGGACGGGCGTGCCCGTCTCGCGCATGCTCGAAGAGGAGGCCGAAAAGCTCTCACGCATGGACATCGAGCTCAAGAAACGCATCGTCGGCCAGGATGAAGCGGTACAGAAGGTCTCCGATGCCATCAAGCGTAGCCGCGCGGGCATTTCGGATCCCAACCGCCCCGTCGGCTCGTTCCTTTTCCTCGGTCCTACGGGAGTCGGGAAAACCGAGCTGACGCGCTCACTCGCCGAATTCCTCTTCAATTCGGACAAGTCGCTCATCCGGGTGGATATGTCCGAGTACATGGAAAAACACTCCGTCTCGAAAATGATTGGCAGTCCGCCGGGATACGTGGGCTACGACGAAGGCGGCGGGCTCACCGAGCTCGTGCGTCACCGCCCGTATTCCGTGGTGCTCTTCGACGAGATAGAGAAGGCGCATCCGGAGGTATTCAACGTGCTGCTTCAGGTGCTCGACAACGGGCGGCTCACCGATGCGAAAGGCCGCGTGGTCAATTTCAAAAACAGCGTCATCGTCATGACCTCCAACATCGGTTCCGAGCACATCGACAAAATGTCGGGACTCGGCTTCGGCAGCGGGCTCTCGAAGACCGAGGGGGAGCGCTACGAACAAGTGAAGGAAAAGGTCATGGGCTCGCTCAAAGAATTCTTCCGTCCGGAATTTCTCAACCGCCTCGACGAAATCGTCCTCTTCAATATCCTCTCGACCGAAGCAATCAAGGAAATCGTCCGCATGCAGATTGATATCGTCGCGAAGCGACTCGAGGAGAAGCATATCGCGCTTACCTTCACCGACGCCTCCATCGAGCATTTGGCGAAGGAGGGTTACAACCCGCAGTACGGCGCGCGCCCCCTCAAGCGCCTGATTCAGACCAAAATACTCACACCCGTCGCCAATCTCATGGTCGCCCGCGGCGTCCTGGAAGGCGGCTCGGTCTCGGTGGATTTCGACCCGGCCGGCGGCACGGACAAAAAAGGCGATTTCAAATTCGAAGTGAGAAAAGGTCCGGAACGCCGCCGCGGCACCCGCGCTCGCGCAAAGGTTGCCGTGTAAGGTCAGTTGCTTACGTAATCACGTAGGCCAGCAGCAAGACGAACGCTGTTCCCCAATAGATACTCCAGAATATCTGGTAGGTGTGGTTATGGCCTGGCCAATCCGGCCAGTAGTTAAGTTTTCTCTGTATGAAGAACGCCTCCTTTCGCAGAAGATAAATCAAGTGGATGGACAGGTCGTAGGCCACCATGGCTATAACGATATACAACAGGATTTCCCTCATGTGCGTCGGGCAGGATTCGAACCTGCGGAGACCGAAGTCGCGTGGTTTACAGCCACGTGCATTTGACCACTCTGCCACCGACGCAACAGTGCACAGTATGCCGTATTTTTCCGCATGCTACAATATTTTCATGGTACACACGCTAGCCTTGCGGATAGTGGTACTCTTCGCCATTATCTTCTTTATCGCGCCTTCGCTCGCGCTCGCAGCCAGCCCGCTTCCCGGACAAATAGTGCCGGAGAAGTGTAATCAGATTGGGGGATGCCAATCGGTGTGCGACCTTGCGACAGTCGCACAGAATGTCCTTAATACGGGCATCTACATCGCGGTGTTCCTCTCCGCGGTGCTTTTCGCGTGGGCGGGATGGCTCTACCTCACGAGCGTCGCGGGCGGCGAGATTTCGCGCGCGAAGGAAATATTCGTCAACGTGGCGATAGGACTCATCATTATCCTCGCAGGCTGGCTCGTGGTGGATACGCTCATGCGGACTCTGGTAGGGAACGGCGGTTCGTTCGGTCCGTGGAACAAAATTTGTGAGCTCTTCGTGGAGCAGGTCTCCGCGTTCGTATAGTTGCGCAATTGCTGGGCTTTCTGTATAGTGTCGCGCATGTCACAGGATCAACTTTTCAGACTCGCGTGTTCGAAGTGCAACCGTACCAACTACTGGTCCCGCAAGAACCGGAAGCTTGTCACGCGCAAAATCGAGCTCAAGAAGTATTGCAAATGGTGCAAGGCGCACACAAAGCACAAGGAGGCTAAGAAGTAAGTCGGGGACGGAGCGGAGTGATAAAACCTGTGTATAGCAGAGATTTTTGTATTTTGAGCGGGTTATAATATAACTACCTCTCTAAGTTCATATGTTGCCAAAAACGTCTGAAAAGAAAGAGGCGATACGGCTACGATTACTTGGTCGTTCGCTCAACGAGATCGCCACACATCTCGGAATCTCCAAATCGTCTGCCTCTGTATGGTTGCATGATGTTACATTATCGAGTCGGGCCCAAAGTATAATCTCACAAAAGAGACGCGCGGGACGACTCAAATCCGCAGAAACGCATCGTGCTCAAACCCAAGTACGTCTTGAGGAATCCGCGTCTCTGGCTACGGCGATGGTAGCCAATGTTCGCCTGAATGAAAGCTTATCTCGCGTGATCTGTGCTCTTATGTATTGGTGCGAGGGCGAAAAAACACATAATGACAGCACGCTGACGTTCGCGAATTCCGACCCACGCCTTGTCGCAACTTTTCTGTGCCTGTTACGCAAGAGCTTTGTGTTAGATGAGAAAAAATTCAGGGTCTGCCTACATCTGCACGACTACCATAAAGAAAAAGTTCAAAAGCATTTCTGGTCGAAGAAAACAAAAATACCCGTGGCTCAGTTCCTGAAGACATATCACAAAAAACATACGGGCAAGCGTACACGAGCGGGCTATGCAGGATGCGCCAGTATACGGTATTATGACACTCGGGTTGCTCGGCAGCTGCAGGCGATAGCGCGCGCATTCCTAGAGAAAACGGGTCCATAGTTCAATGGTAGAATATCTCTCTCCAAAAGAGCAGACCTAGGTTCGATTCCTAGTGGGCCCGAAAATTATGCTCAAACTTATTGTCTTCGACTGGGACGACGTATTCACTCACGGCGCGTCACAAGGCTATTATGCTTGCTATAAAGCCGCGACGGATTTTGTATTGCCCGGAATCGATCCAAATACTGCGAAAATAGTTGCAAAAGAATTATGGGGTAGACCGGCGCGACAGACTATTGCACGCATTTTAGGTGAACGGTCGGAACTTGTTGAAAATGCCCACGAACAGTATGAAAAATGCCTGTTTTCAGGTACGTTTTTGGACAAGCTCTCTCTCGTCTCGGGTAGCGTGGAAGTTCTGCGGCGTATTCATACCCGATATAAGATAGCGATTGCGACAGGCATTCACCCGATTCTTCTAAAGAAGCACGTTATGCCGAAATTCAATGTTCCCGAAGAATTGTTTTGCCAAATCGCTTCAACATATGATTTGCCGGATTTATCGAGAGGAAAGCCTCATCCTGACTTGCTCGAAAGTATTCTGAAAGTCCAAAACGTTGATCCTAATGAGGCGGTTATGGTCGGTGATGCGGAAGTGGATATACAAATGGCGCGTGCTGCAGGAGTACGACCCGTCGTTGTTCTAACTGGACACCTGGATGAACAGCAGGCAAAGGCGTTGGGCGTCAAAGAGATACTGCCGAGTGTGGCAGAGCTAGAATCCGTTCTTGATGAGAAAAGTTCCAAGATTGGTCTAAACCCTGAACTCAATTCGTAAGCCAATCTCGGATTATTTTTGATACTCCGTCTATCCGTGCATCCTTGAACCATCGGATGTCCTTATTTCGCTTCCAATATCGTATCTGTCGTATTGAATACTTGCGAATAGCCCGATGGAGTTCCTCGACCATCTGCGGTCGGGTAACTTTGCCTTGGAGGAAACGGGCGAGGGAGCGGTATTCAAGGCCGAGCTCCTCCATGCGTTTGTACGAAAGCCCTGCGGCATGCAACCGCTTCGCCTCCGCTATCATCCCGCCTCTCATTCGCGCGAATAAGCGAACAGTTATTTTTTTTTCTAATTCTTTGATTGGGGGAGTAATACCTACCCACAGCACGTCAAATGATGGAGATACGATCTCCATCATGGGAACTGTACCGAGCGCATCTGCGATTTCGAGGGCACGGATGAGGCGGCGCTTGTGATGAGGCTCTATTGTCTTTGCGCGCCGCGGGTCTTTCTTTTTGAGCAGCGCAAACAGCTGTGCAGAAGATTTCTTTTCAAGTTGCATCCGTAACTGCTTGTGGGGCGGGACGTTGGGCAGTACGATGCGGCCGACGAGGGCGTCGATATAGAATCCGGTACCGCCCGCTACTATCGGCAACTTGCCTCGCGCGGAGATATCGCGGATTGCCGCGCGACCGCGTTGCACAAAATCGTCTGCGTTAAATATGTAGTGAGATGACATCTCACTGAGAAGATGATGCCGGACGCCTCTCATTTCACGCTTCGTGATTTTTCCCGTCCCTATATTGAGTCCGCGGTACACCTGCCGCGAATCGGCCGAAATGACCTCGCCGTCAAACTTCTTGGCGAGCGCGATCGCCAAGGCGCTTTTGCCCGACGATGTCGGTCCGACGATAACTAATACCTTTTGTTTGTTCTGCATTGCTGGCGTATTATAGCCATTAAGCCCGCCTCCGCGAATGCTGCGGCGAGGGGGTAGTTGCCGGAGTGGCGGAATGGTATACGCGCGCGACTCAAAATCGCGTCTCGAAAGGGATGAGGGTTCGAGTCCCTCCTCCGGCACAAAATCAGTTAAGGCCAGAGCCTGTCTCTGGCCGATTACGGATTTCTGCCGGGGAGGGATGAGAAAGCGAGCACCGGGGGCCCCATCAGTAGATGGGGCGGGGCGAGCAGGGCCGAGAAACTTTTTGGCGCGACGGCGACAAAAAGTGTTCTTGGCCGAGTCCCTCCTCAACCCATTTTCTGCAGTTCCTCACGCACGACCGTGCGGTCGTCCCACGGCAAACTTTTGCCGCCTAGTACCATTGATTGTTCGGCGCCTTTGCCCGTGATAAGGACAATATCTCCGGCCTTGGAGAGTGCGAGCGCCTTTTGGATGCCCGCCCGCCTATCTTCAATGACGAACAGGTCAGCATCCCGCTTCTTACCCGCTTCTTCAGACGCGCGCGCGATGTCTTCGAGGATTTCCTGCGGGTCGTCGTCGTACGGGTCTACATTCGAAACGACGACGTAATCCGCCATGGTGCCCGTGAGCTTGCCCATAGTGGGGCGTTTTGCCTTATCTCTCCCGCCTCCCTCCGCACCGAGGAGGACGATGATCTTACCGCCTGGTGCGCGCATGGCTTGAGCGGTCTCGAGGACATTACGCATACTCTCGCCCTCATGTGCATAATCGACGAATACCGTGAATTTCTGTCCTTCCTCTATCCGCTCCATTCTGCCGGGGATAAGGGTAAGCATTTCCAATCCGCGTGCGATAGATGTGTCGTCAATGCCCGCAAGACGGGAAATAATAATTGCGGGAAGCGCGTTTGATACGTTGAATGCGCCCGGGATACTTAGCCGGAATTCTGCGCTTCCCACTTTGAATGCGACGCCAGTCGCGCTTGAGCGCACCTCCTGCGCCGTGTAGTCGGCTTTTGTATCAACGGCGAACGTCACCTTGCGGTCGGCGGGGAAGGCGAGGAAGTACGGCGCGTGCTCGCTCGCGGTATTTGAGATGATGATTTTCTCCACCTGCCTCTGGCCGACGACCTTACGCGGATGCGATAGGAGCGAGGCAAACATCTTGCCCTTCATTTCCTTGTACGCTTCAAAACTCCCGCCGTGCGAGGGCAGGTGCTCGGGAAACAGATTCGTGAAAACGGCGATGTCGTACTGAAGGCCGGTTTCCCGGTGCTGCTTGAGGCCTTCGGAAGTCGTCTCAATGACGCAATGTGTGCATCCGGCGCGGACCATCTCGCGCATCAGCCGTTGGATTGTAAACGGACCCGGCATCGTCATGTGATAAGCGTTGAGTATCTCGCGCTCTCCGATGCGGATATTCGCAGTCGTGATAATGCCGGTCTTTATACCGCCTGCCGAGAGGCACGACCAGATGAAATTGGCGGTCGAGGTTTTTCCTTTCGTTCCCGTAATCCCGATTGTGACAATGTGGCGCGAGGGGAAGCCGTACCGTATCGCCGCGGTAAGCGCGAGCAGAAAGTGGTACATCGAAAGAAACCTTTCGGGCAAAGCGTTGCGCACGAGAGTTTTCATCCGCATGAAGCCGAATGGTACCGTATCCCGCCCTGAACCTCCAGCATGCTAAAAACGGGATGATATACCCCGTGAGATAGTTACTTCTACACATGGCACCAGACTCGGACTTCTTTATCTCACGGGGTATAATTTCGCCATGCACAGCCAGTACCAGGGCGACTCTATCTTTTGGGTAGAGGTCGAGCGTATAAAACCGAATCCGTTCCAACCGCGCAAAAACTTCGATGAAGCGGCGCTGCTTTCGCTCGCGGAATCCATCAGGCAATACGGCGTCCTTCAGCCGCTTACCGTCACGCGCAAGGAAATCGAGCGGCCTGAAGAGGGGATTTATGTGGAATATGAACTCATCGCGGGAGAGCGACGCCTGCGTGCGGCAAAGCTCGCGGGGCTCCTGCAAGTGCCCGCCGTCATTCGCACGGGCGAAGATTCGGACAGAATGAAGCTCGAGCTCGCAATTATCGAAAATCTCCAGCGGGAGGACCTCAATCCGCTGGACCGGGCACTCGCTTTTGAGCGGCTTACCAAGGAATTCGGCCTCAAGCACAACGAAGTCGGCAAACGTGTCGGAAAAAGCCGCGAATACGTTTCCAACACGCTCCGCATTTTACTGCTCCCGCAGGAAATGCGCGATGCACTCGCGGCGGGCGAGATTACCGAAGGACACACCCGCCCGCTGCTTATGCTCATGGATAGGACGGAAGAGCAGAAAGTCCTCTTCAAGGAAATCGTCGCGAAACGTCTCACCGTGCGGGATTCGGAACAACTGGCACGTCGCGTGGCGGTGGAGCGCGTCCGCAAGCCCGATCTGACACCCGAGCTTCTCCTGCTCGAGCGTGAGCTCACGGAGCGTCTGGGCACACGCGTCCGCATCGAAAAGAAAGACCAGGGAGGCAAAGTGCTCATCGATTTCTTCTCCGTAGATGACCTTGCTCACATCCGCGCGATGCTTTCAAAAGAGAAACAAGCCGTACAGGCGACGCCGGTATCGCCACAGGCCGAAACACCCGTTTCGAATCCTGGTATGGCCGAGGTGTCACCCGCAGCCCCAGCCGCCGCCGAGAAATCCAAGGAAGAGGAAGACCTCTACTCCATCAACAATTTCACGCTCTAACTCTTCCCCGTCCGTTTTGCCTCAATTGCCGCGAGTGCGGCACGGATTTGTTTTTTTGCCATGTTGGTCTTTGCGATGTCGTGCCACTTGCGCGACGGGCGCGCGGAAGGCTTCGTTATGACTTCCACCATGTCGCCGTTGCGCAGTGCCGTATCAAGAGAGACCATCTTCCCGTTGACCCGCGCGCCCGACATTCTGTTGCCGAGGTCGGAGTGCACGGCGTATGCGAAATCAATCGGCGTCGCGGCGATAGGGAGGTCGATGACGTCGCCTTGCGGGGTAAAGACGAACACGCGGTGGCTGAAGAAGTCAGTCTTCAGGGTATCCAAGTACTCTTCGGATTCCTGGCTTGAACGATCCGCATGCGCGAGCTCCTGCAGCCATGCGGGGACGGCCTCCTTGGTCGGAGTCTCGCTTTCCGTACTCGTCTTTTTCGCGCGGGGGAAGAATTGCCGTACCCACTCCAAGCTCCCGCGTTTACCTTCCTGCAACCCTTCCTGTGCTTCCTTGTAGGTCAGGTGCGAAGCGATGCCATAGAGCGCTTCACGATGCATCGCCTCGGTGCGCAGTTGCATTTCGAGAGCGCTTCCGTCACCCGTGTAGACCGTCGTGTGGATGCTCTGGTAGCCGTTGGGTTTCGGAAAAGCGATGTAGTCCTTTATTTTGCCCGGTACGGGGCGCCAATGTGCGTGAATGATGCCGAGCGCCGAGTAACAATCGGCAACGGTGGGGAAAATCACGCGCAGCGCCAAAATGTCGTAAATCTTGTCTATGTCCCAATCGCGCCGGCCGAGCTTGAGGTAGAGGCTGTAAATTCCTTTGATACGGTCTTCAGTGCGGAAGGTGCGGATGCCCGCGTCGCCCAGCTCGCGCTTGAGGTCTTTTTCGACTTTTTCGAGACGCTGCTCGTTCTCATTTTTGCGGTCGCGCAAAAGCGCGCGCGTCTTCTCGTACTCCTTGGGATACGCGTGGGGAAATGCGGCATCTTCGAGCTCTTGCTTCGCGACGCTCATACCGAGCCTATCGGCGATAGGCGCGTATATCTCAAGCGTCTCGAGCGCGATGCGCGTGCGCTTCTCCACCTTCGGGACGTGCGCGAGCGTGCGCGCATTGTGGAGCCGGTCCATGAGCTTGATGATGAGCACGCGGATATCCTTGGCGGTCGCCGCAAAAAGTTTGCGCAGCGATTCCGTATGCCGCTCCATTCCGCGATAGCGCAGGGTACCCAGCTTCGTCACACCCTCGACGAGCGAAAGGACCTCGGGCCCGAACTCGTCCTCGATGGTCTTCGGCTTCACCCCCGCGTCCTCAATCGTGTCGTGCAGGAGTCCTGCGGCGATGGCCTGACTGTCCATCCCTGCCTCCGCCAGTAAAAATCCCACTTCCGCGGGGTGCGTGAAGTACGGATTGCCCGAGTACCGCTTTTGCTCCTTGTGCGCTTCTTTTGAAAATTCGTACGCTTTGGTGATAAGGGCGATATCGGCGTCGGTCTTATTCGACATCGCCGCCAGTAGTTCTTTGAGAGGACGCGGGGTATCGGCGCTCATATACCGATGATACGCTTGAGCCGAGTCATTTGCAAAAGGGGAGTGTCTGAAGGCCGTCTTCATCTTACCCTTGCGTCGCCAGTGCAGTTTGGTACGTTGGGGCCTGAATCACGTTCTCGGTTCAATGACTCAACACATAGCTAGACATCTTTGGAAAGGAACTGGAAAAGATGAAGAAAGCGAAAGTCGTTATATTCCAGGGTGGTGGGCCAATTTCCACGCACAACTGGATACTGATGATGATGGTGCTCGAACTGCTTCGCCTGGGCGTTCGACATATCTACGGTGCTCGTCGCGGCGTCGGCGGCATAGCTGCGTGGAATGTCGTCGACCTCGGACAACTGCCCATCGACGTCCTTCTGAACGTGGCGGCGACGCCGGGTGCTGCGCTCCGTTCCGCACGCGACGTCTTCACGCCGGAAGTCTTGCAGATGCTCATGGCGCAGGGCGTCTCGCACGTTATCGGCATCGGCGGCAACGATACCGCCCTCTCGATAAAGAACATCGGGGAAGCGGCGAAAATAGCCAACTACCCGATAGTCTGCGTACATGCAGCAAAAACGGTCGACAACGACCTTCGTTGCTGCCACGTTACGCCGGGGTATCCTTCGGCAGCGTGGTGCGTTGCCGAGAGGTTCACTCGCCTCGACATCGACACGACCGGTATGAGTCGCGTGCATGTCGCAGCTGTGATGGGGCGTCTCGCCGGATTCTTGACGGGCGCCTCCGCACTCGGCGGCGCCGACATTATCCTCCTGCCCGAGAACTGGGTTGTCATGGACGATGTCGTCGCGCAGATTGAGAACATCTACAGCCGACGCGGCAAGTGTCTTGTCGCCGTGTCGGAGGGGATCCGCAATACCCGGGGGGTGCTCATGGCCGATGTGGCAAGCAGCCAAGCTGAAAATGATCCACACGGCAATCGCAAGCTGGAGGGCGGGCTCGCGGTCGTCGGTTACGTATGCGAGCAGATCAAAGCGAGGCTGAAGAACGTCGAAGTACGGGGCGAGACCGTCGGCTATGACCCACGTGCAGCGAAGATCTCGGCGTACGACCAAGATATCTCGACTAAGATCGGCGTCGAAGCCGCCCGATTCGCAATGGAAGACGGCCACAACGGCTCCATCGCCGTTGTGAATAAACGCAGCACGATTACGACGGCAATCGTGCCGCTTGTAGAAGTGGCGGGCAAGGAAAAGTTCCGCGTCATGGACCAACGGTTCATTGATAAGGAAAGGCTGCACGTCACTGATGCATTCATCAACTACGTGAGGCCGATGATCGGCCCACTTCCGGAATTTCATCGGTTTCCCGGTGAATAAGCTCTTGCCTTCCGGTTGGAAGGTTACAACGAAAAGCGCGGCACTCCCGAAGTGGGGAGTGCCGCGTTAAGTTTGCTCTATTTTTTGACAAGGCCGACATATCCTGATAATACTGCGGTTACCGCATTGGCAAAGGAAGGGGCCGAAAATGAGGCGAGGGATTATTTCTGCAAAGTCCGCTAATAATAACCGCAACATCGAGGGCGTGTACAAGTGCCTTGGTGTCGCTGAAAAGGAATGCGGCAAAGAGAATCGCGGTGTTCGCAAACCGACAAAGTGCGAAATCTGCGGCGGCATTCAATTCGAACTTGTCGGGGTCTGCTAAGGGAGGAGTCGATGTACTTTAGATGTAACCACTGTAGACACGGCTTCCGGTTCCGACCGGACCACTGCCACCGCTGCGGCGGCAGCATAATTCTTCCAATCCCGTTCTCCGCCGAAGCGGTAACGGTAGAGGCGGCGCCCCCCGGCGCCGCTTACTTTTTGGCACCTGCGAGTTTGTGCGGATTGTGGTTTGGACACGTCTTTATAGAGCACCGCTCAGGTATCGTTTTCGTCCCTTCCATCATCAGCGACCCGCACATCTCGCACATACGCCCCGTTGGTTTTGATTTAATGGCGTTTTTGCATTCGGGATAATTGGAGCATGAGAAGAAAATACCGAAACGTCCGCGACGCTCTACCATCTCACCTTTTTTACAGACGGGGCAGGCGACACCGGTTTTTGAGCGCGCTTCCTCGGTCGGGTCTTTGCGCACATATTTGCATTTCGGGAAGTTGGAGCACGCGATGAATCTACCGAAGCGCCCTTCGCGCTCCATGAGTTTTCCGTTTTTGCACTGCGGGCATGCTTCGCCGATGTCCTTCGGCGGGGCGATTTCCGAGCCGTCCTCCTTGCGCGCGCCGAGGCATGTGGGGAATTTGGCACAGCTCATGAAGCGGCCGTTCTTGGAGAGTTTATAAACCATCGGTCCGCCGCAAATGGGGCAGGGGAATTCTTTCGGTGCGTCGCCCATATTCGTTATCTTCTCTATTTTATTCTTGCTCTTAATCGCCTTTGTGAACGGGCCGTAAAAGTCCTTCAGCGTCTTTTCGTATTTGCGCTTGCCCTCGGCTATCTCGTCGAGCTCGTTCTCCATTTCGGCGGTGAAAGTGTCGCTGATGTATTCGCCGAAGTTGCCTTCGATGAATGTAGAGACGACATCGCCTGTCGCGGTCGGGATGAGCGTACGGCCTTGCTTGTCCACATAGCCGCGCGTCTCAAGGGTACGGATGATACTGGCATACGTAGAGGGTCTGCCGATGCCGCGCTTTTCGAGTTCTTTAACGAGCCCCGCTTCGGAATATCTCCCCGGTGGTTGCGTCTCCTTGCCCTCCGAACGCGCCTCCACCAACGTCAAGGCGTCGCCTTGATGTACTTTGGGCAATTCCACGTCTTCGCCGCGGGCGTCGGGGTCGGCTGCGAGCCAGCCGTCAAACATCACACGTGAGCCGTTGGCCGCGAAGTCGGGGATGGACGCGTCCTTGATATTGGCGCGGATTTTGGTACGCATAATTTTCGCATCGGTCATTTGCGACGCGAGCGCGCGGGCTCGGATGAGGGCGTATAGTTTTTTCTGCTCCTCGTTATGGCCGAGGCTTCGCTTGCTCGGGTCGGTCGGGCGCACCGCTTCGTGCGCTTCCTGCGCGCTCTTGCTCTTGGTCTTGTAGACGCGCGCCTCCGCGTACTTGTCGCCGAATTCACTGCGCGCGGCCGCGAGCAGATTGTCCTGCGCTTCCTTTGCGAGGTTGGTTGAGTCGGTACGCATGTAGGTGATGAAGCCCGCCTCGTACAATTTTTGCGCGATGCCCATCGTGCGCGATGGCGACAGCCCGAGCCGCGTCGAAGCCGCCTGCTGGAGGGTCGAGGTGGTAAACGGCGCCTTCGGCGTTCTCGACTGCTCGGACTCCTCGATGTCCTTCACGCTCCATGAGCCGCTTTTCGCAGCTTTGAGAATACGCTCCGCTTCTTTTTCCGTTTTCGGTTCTTCGGTGCAGATAATCGTAAACCGTTCGTTCTTCTTCGTCTTTACATCGGCACTGATGACCCAAAATGGCACGGGTATAAATGCGCGTATTTCGCGTTCGCGTTCCATGAGGATGCGCAGCGCGGGGGACTGCACGCGCCCTGCCGACAGGCCGTAACGCACCTTCTTCCAGATAAGGCCGGAGAGGTCGTAGCCGAAGAGTCTGTCCAATACGCGCCGCGCCTCCTGTGCGCGCACGAGCTCGTCATCTATCAGACGGGGATTGGCGAGCGCCTCATTGACGGCTTTTTCCGTGATTTCGTGGAATACGATGCGTTTGGGCTTCTTAAGCCCGATTGTCTCGGCCAAGTGCCACGCGATGGCTTCGCCCTCACGGTCGGGGTCGGTCGCGAGAATGACCTCATCGGCGCGGCCCGCCACTTCGTGCAATTCATCTATTATCTTCTGCTTCTCCTTCACGACGATATACCGGGGGACGAATCCGTTTTCCACGTCGACGGCATCCTTGTTGCTCTTCGGCAAGTCGCGGATGTGACCGACCGATGCGCGCACGGTAAAACCCGCACCGAGATATTTCTCGATGGTCTTCGCTTTTGCAGGTGATTCAACTATTACAAGCTTCATGACGGGTAGTGATACCTCAGAAGACTAACACATGTCAAATGGGGCACATAAAAAATGAACGCTCGCGGGTCTTGATGCGAGCGTCCTTAACGCGGCGATACTTTAGCGGAGGGAACGCCTGTCCCTTTGCCATAGGAACGGCGGATAGCGCTCGCCTCGCATCTTGTTTTTTCTCTTTTCGAGCTCTTCCGGCGAAATATTCGATCCCGCGAGAAGTTCTTCAAGACGAATACTTTCTTGCGCGACTTGTGCTTCCCAGTTGGCATCTTTCTTCATGCTTCCTCCCATCCAGTCGAAATGGTTCAACCTGAACCAGTATATAGCAGCAAACAGCTCGAGAATCAACGTATCCGCACCACTCCCAATTCTTCCACAATCAGCCCCTTGATTTCCATCGTGGAGAGCAGCACGTTCGCTTCCGTAATCGGCAGTTCGAGTTCCGAAATAAGCTCATCGCGGGATACGGGCGAATGAATAATTTCGAAGACGCGCAGTTCGTCCTCCGACAGGTCCTCGCGCAGCTCTGCCCACGACGCGGGGCCTTCGCGTTTTGCTATGCCGAGCGCGACGAGGATGTCTTCCGGCGATGTGATGGCCGTCGCACCGAGCCGTAAGAATTGGTGCGTGCCCTTGCTCTCCTGGCTGAAGATTGAGCCGGGGACGACGAGCAGTTCGCGGTTGTATTCGGTGACGAGCTTCGCGGTGATAAGCGAGCCCGACTTTTCTTTTGCTTCGATGACGAGTGTCGCGTGCGAAAGGCCCGCCATGATGCGGTTGCGCCTCGGGAACATGTAATCCATCGACTTCGCGTCCGGTTTCTCTTCCGAAAGCAGCGCGCCGCCTTTTGCAAGTATCTCCCGTGCAAGACCGGCATTGGCTCGAGGGTACAAAACATTCCAATCAAGTCCCGAACCGGGGACGCCGACGGTCGTGAGACCCGCATCGAGTGCGCACCTATGCGCTTCCGCATCCACCCCGTATGCAAGCCCGCTCACGATGACGACGGGGTAGCCGCGCAGGCCTTCGATGAGGTGACGGCAGGCCTGTTTGCCGTAGGTCGTCATCGCGCGCGAGCCGACGACCGCGAGCCACTTGTGGTCGGTACTCGGCATCTTGCCCCGCAGATGCAGCTGTTTCGGCGGGTCGGAAATCTCGCGCAGGAGGGGAGGG
>JBBUDH010000062.1:0-8961 GCA_038057405.1 Patescibacteria group bacterium | reverse complement strand
GAAGCGAACCGCTCTGCTGCCATTTCCGCAAAAGGCCTGTCTCCGAAGCGATGATTTGCGCAAATTGATTACTCCCCTGTGTGAGCGACGTCTTGAGAGGAAATTCGGAGACCGCAAAGCCGATGACGAGCAGCGTGATGCACACGAGCACAATAACAAGCCGCCATCTTTTTAATTGATATTCCATGGATTATTTTGAAGAAACCCACACCTCGTTGTCCCACCGCCACTTTGAATTCATACCCTCAAACACGTATATCCTGTCATTAAATACGAGCGCCGAATGGTCTTCGCGTCCGAGCCACGCGGGGTCTTCTTTTGTCTTCTCCCACGTCGCCCCGTCTTTAGAATACCAGATGTCATTCGCGCCCCCTACGGCGGCTTCGTTGAGCCTTCCTATCGTCCAGAGCATATCGTGGAAGACGACGAGAGAATGCCCCTGCCTCGCTTGCCAGGGTGGCGTAGCTGTGACCAATTCCCAATTCACTCCGTCGGAGGAAGACCAGACGTCTTTGAATACGTGAGCTTGAAGATCCATGCCGCCCGAAAGAAATATCTTGTCGTGGAATACGACCATTGCATGATCCCAGCGCGAAGACCACGGAATCGTCGTTGTCGCCTTGTTCCAACGAAGTCCGTCCTCCGACCACCACACATCATTTTTCGTTTCCCGCTTGTCGTAATTGACCCCACCTATCATCCACATCTTCCCTTGAAATACTTCCGCGGTCTGGCCTTCACGCGCCGGCCACGGAGCGCTCGCGAGTACCTGCGTCCATATGACACCATCGCTCGATTTCCAAATGCCCGTCTCGTAGCCTTCGGTCGGCGTCCATCCGCCGAACATCCACAACGAATCTTTGAAGAAGAGCACCGACATGGAGCGCCGCTGTGACCATGCCGCGTGAGCCGTTTCGAGCTTCCATGAAATTCCATCCTCGCTGCTCCATATGTCATTGAAATGCGGCGCCTTCCAGTAGACGACGTTGTGGTCGCTGATGACGTCCTGATTGCCGTCGAGGCCGCCCATCGTCCACATCTTGTTTTGGAACACGAAGCTCACACCCGAATCCCGCGGCTCCCACCCCGCGGAAGACGTGGCGAGCGACCACGTGAGCAGGCCCGGGTCATACTGCTCTATCTGCCTCTCTTCCCCTTCCAAGCCGACCGTCTGCGGGAGATCGGAATATGAGAATAATGCGGCGGCGACAATGGGGACGAGGAAGAGCGGAGATGCAAAAAAGAGCTTGTATATGAAATCTTTCACGATGTGCGCGCACTAGGGATCGAACCTAGGACCTCCCGAGTATCAGTCGGACGCTCTACCAGCTGAGCTATGCGCGCTTTTCCGAACAGGGTGATGGTAGCAAAAATGGGGCTCATATGCTACTTTTCCCGCACGGAGTTGGAGGATCCCAATTCCCTGTTCAACCTGAATCGCGGAGGGGCTCATGGCGAAGCTTGACGGCAGGCAAGGAAGCGACAAGAAGCGTAATGGCGGTAATTTCAAACCGCAGGGCAAGAAGGGCAAGGGTAAGTCCTCCGGCAAGGCCCTCGGTGTTCACCGCAACAAATACGCCCAATTCAGCAAGGCTGACAGTGCGCAGGCAAATCTCGCCGCTCGCCGTGAGCAGGACGCGAGAATAGCTGCGCGCGAAGCGGAGGAGCGGCGCTATGGTTATCGGTCTTACCGATAATGCAGGACATTTCGAAAGCCGGGCCCGAATTCGCGGGCCCGGCTGAAATTTTTATGCTACTCGTACGTCACAATACACTGGAGAGACGAGAAGTCCGACGCTTTGCTCGGACTCCGACCACTCCGTGCGTCGGAGTTATGCACACCTTCGTCAGAAACTATATACATTTGGAACTGAGTGTGTATTATAGCGGTATCAGTTCTTTGAGGCAGTGTTGCGCGTATGAAATGAAAAGGTAATTCATTTCCGCTCGCGTGGCGCATAAGGGTCCGATATCGTAAGCCCCTTTAGGGTGAGCGCAGTCGAATCCCTATTGTCAGCAATTAATATTGTTACATCAGAGATGGAAACAAAAACACCGACCGACGCAGCGCTCCGAAGTGAGTATCAGCTCGTCGATGCTTGGGGTTTACATTCGGGGATTGATATCCACGGATGCAATCCGGAGACCATCCGGTCTGCGGAGGAAATTAAACGGTTTGTAGTCGAACTGTGCGATCTCATTGAGATGAAACGGTTCGGCGAATGCGTTGTCGTCAATTTCGGCGAAGACGAGCGGGTAGCGGGATACTCGATGACACAACTCATTGAAACATCCCTCATCTCGGCTCACTTTGCCAACGGCACCAACGCGGTGTACTTGGACGTATTTTCGTGCAAGTACTACAATCCGGAAGTCGTCGCGGAATTCGCAAAGAAATTCTTCGGGGGCAAGGACTACGATTTGCACTACGTGTGCAGAAAGTAGGAAAAACAACAAAAAGAAAAACGCCGCGTTAGACGCGGCGTTTTTCTTTTGTGCAAAAGTACGCGCATTGTCCCCTTTCTCTTCTAGCTCAATATCCCGCACCCGTTACAATGAGCACATTATCCGACTTACGAATCTTTCTATGAACTGGCGCCGTTCCCTTGGAGTCGCCGCGATTGTCATCGTCGCAGTCGGCGGAGCGTGGTATTTCTTCCAAAACAAAGGGGCTGACCCCGCAAAGACATACCGCATAGGCATCCTGGTGCGCGGCTCCGGGTACGACGCGGCGGTCGCCGGCTTTCAGAAGCGCATGGACGAGCTCGGGTACCGCGGGGGTAAGAATATCACGTACGACATCCAGCTCATTTCCGATAAGAATCAGTTGGTTGCCGCGGCCCGCAAATTCATCACTGAGGGGGCGGACTTGATCCACACCTACTCGACACCGGCAACCGAAGCGGCAATACAGGCGACAAAGGATGCCGGTGCGCCCGTCCCAATCGTATTCGGGTCCGTCGGCGATCCCCTCCTGCTTCCCGATGTAAAGTCCATCAGTCGTCCCGGAGGATACACGACGGGGGTCGCAAGTCTCTCAACAGACCTTACGTCGCAACGGCTGCAACTTCTGAAAGAATTTGATCCGTCTATAAAGCGGGTCGCGATGCCGCATACGGCGAAAGAGGCCGGAGACGTAGCGGCGACCAAATCCGTCGAGATAGCGCAGGCAACGGCGCAGACTCTCGGAATCGAACTCACGTTGTTCCCCGTGAAGACAAAGGGGGACAATGCCGCCGCCGCCGAACAAATCTCGGGCAAGGACTTCGACGGCATGATAGTGGGTGGAGATTCTCTCGTCTGGGGCAGCATCGACATATATATTGAGCGGGCAATTCAGGAGAAAATTCCTTTCTCGGTGTTCAGCCGTTCACAGGTGGAATCGGGGGCCCTCTTCGGCCTCGGCCCTGACTATGCGGTCTCCGGACGCCAATCGGCCGATATCGCCAATAAGATTCTCCGGGGCGGAAACCCGGGCAATATTCCGGTGCAGGTCCCGGAACGCCTCATTCTCGTAATCAATCAGGACACCGCGAAGTTAATCGGCGTGTCGTTCAGCGATTCGTTCCTGAAGAAGGCGGACATCGTAATCCAGAACAAGGCGCCGTAACATCTACGGCAGGCATCATGGGTATATTTGCTTTTCTTGAGTTTTTCTCGCGAAGACGTACTGTCTTCATTTTTCTGTTCTTTGTTGCTTGGCTCATTTTGCTCGACCTCCTATGGCTACTCCCCACGCAGAAAAGTATACGTTCATCGGCGTCAGAGCTCTCGATGCAAGTCGCCGAAAATGCGAGTTCCGACATAAACACCTCTCTCGAAGCCGTCCTCGCGAAAGTTCAGGATGCCGCGCTGGATATCCAGGCCGAGCCGGACCGTTCAAAAACCATTATTGACAGACTCGTAGAGAGAAACCCTTCTTTCACGCATGCGACGGTCATCGAACACTACGGCTCGGAGCTGGTAAACTCGGACCTCCACTCCGGCCATGGCGACATGCGGGACTACTCGAAAATGTCGGGGGTGTATCTTGCACTCGCCGGCTCTGCGAGTTTCGGTGACGTCGTGAGGGACGAAATGGGCAAGCCGACATCCGTCGTCACGGTTCCCATTGTCCAAGCACGCGGGATACACTCGGTACTCATCGTGGACGTCAATCTGGAGCGCTTCACGGAAATCGTCGGCCTGCCAAAAGCCGGCACGTGGCGGGTATACATTACGGACCACGCGGGTCTCCAGATACTGGGCCCGGATGTCTCCCGCTCCGCGCAAGGACGAAACCTCCTCAATCGCCCCATCGTTCAGAAAGTGGCGGTGGACGGACAGACGGTGGACGGACTCGCCGCTGAAGACTCCTACGTAGACGAGCGGGGCGTGCGCATGTTTGCGGTAGGAATACCGATCCCCATCGCGAATTGGGGGCTTTTCGTCGAGCGGCCGCAGTCGGAAGCTCTGAAGGAAGCTTCGGTCATCACGTGGCTTGCCGTTGCCATTCTCATACTCGGTCTCTTTGCGGTTATCGTCGCGCTCTGGAGCTACTGGCGGTTGACGACGCTTAACGAACGGTTGAGTGCGCAAGGCCGGGATTTGCTCGAAAAGAATACCCAACTCCAGGAGCTCGACAAGGTTAAAACCGAGTTCATCTCGGTCGCGGCGCATCAGCTTCGCACGCCACTTTCGGCGATCAAATGGACGCTGGGGCTCCTCATAGATGAGCATACGGAAAATCTCACCCCGCAACAACGGAGCCTTCTCATGAAAGGCTTCGAAAGCAACGAACGCATCATCAAACTCATTAATGAAATGCTCGTTGTGACGCGCATTGAATCGGGCAAGATACGGCTCACGTTTGCCCCTATTCATATTGAGGACCTTATCGAAAGTACGGTGCTCGATTTTTCGAGCCAGGCGCACGTGAGGAAAATCGCTCTTACCTT
The DNA here is from genome assembly GCA_038057405.1 of Patescibacteria group bacterium. GTDB lineage: Bacteria > Patescibacteriota > Minisyncoccia > Phycocordibacterales > UBA2100 > UBA10103. Next base: position 4,024 of record JBBUDH010000062.1, on the reverse strand, counting down.
TGACACCCCGAAGGAAAGACTACCGTTCATATCCGCCGATTCGGAGCAAATCCGCAATGTCATACAAAACCTGATTGAAAACTCCATCAGGTACACTCCCGAGGGTGGCTCTATACGCCTCAGCGCGACCGTCCGCAACGGGATGGTACATGTATCGGTCACAGACACAGGAATCGGCATTCCCGAACGCCAGCAGTCCAGCATCTTTATTAAGTTTTTCAGGGCCGATAACGCCGTGAGGAGACAGACGGACGGCTCGGGGCTAGGGCTTTTTATCGCCAAAAGTGTCGTCGAAAAACACGGGGGCAAGCTCATGTTTGAGAGTACCGAAGGAAAAGGGACGACTTTCAGCTTTACCCTCCCCGCGTCCACAAGCACCACCGTGGTATAGCCAAATCTGTATTACACTTAACCCTACTGCTTCATGCAACAAAACAAGAAAATCCTCCTCATAGAGGACGAAAAGATTCTCGGAGAAATCCTGCTAACCAAACTCCGTGATCAGGGGTTCGAGGCTAAGTGGGAGCTCGACGGCGTGGCGGGACTTGCCGCGATACGGGAATTTAAGCCCGACCTCATCCTTCTCGATATCGTAATGCCGAAAAAAGACGGGTATGAAGTGCTCGAGGATATGAACAAAGATTCTGAGCTAAAGAAAATCCCGGTGATTATTATTTCCAATTCGGGTCAGCCGGTGGAGATCGAACGCATATTGGCACTCGGTGCGAAAGATTACATCGTGAAAGCCCAGTTCAGCCCCGACGAGGTGCTCCAGAAGATGCACAAGTATCTTCTTGGCGACGCGGCAGAAGTAAGTCCCGCGATGGCTACATCCGCACGCAAAAAAATCAACGTACTTGTCGTGGAAGACGACGCGTTCCTCTCCTCGCTTGCGACCAGCCGAATCGCGCAGGAAGGATACACCGTCACCTCCGCGTTAGACGGTGAGCAGGGATGGCAAATCCTGCAAAAACATGAGACCGACCTCGTACTTCTCGATATGATTATGCCGGGCATGAACGGTTTCGATTTGCTGAGAAAGCTGAAGGCTGACGAAAAATGCAAGGACGTCCTTGTGATTATTTTCTCGAACCTCGGTCAGGAACAAGAGATAGCGGAGGCGCGTGAACTGGGAGCCGATGATTTCCTTATCAAGGCAAATTTCACCTTACGCGAAGTTCTCGAAAAGATTGAAGCCCTTTTGAGAAAGCACGGCAAGCTCTGAGCGCATGCCCTCCTATCTTCGGGAAATAATTGCCGGGATGCCCTCTCTCCTCCGGCCGGCCTTCTTGCGCTCGGGTGAGACGTACTCCTGGTCGGACCTGAGGGCGGACTGCATCGCGGGTTTTACGGTCGCGATGATACAGATACCGCAGTCCATGGCGCTCGCCCTCATCGCGGGTCTTCCGGCCGTGTACGGCCTCTACGCGTCGCTCTTCGGGTTCATCGCCTCTCTCTGGGGCTCATCGCGGCAACTTTCAACGGGTCCCGTCGCCATCGTGAGTTTCCTTACGCTCACCTCTCTCATCCCGCTCGCGTCTCCCGGCTCGCCCGAATACCTCGGGCTTGCGGCGACGCTCGCCCTTCTTGTGGGGCTCATCTACCTCCTCATGGGGCTTTTCCGCCTCGGCTTCATTCTGCAGCTCGTGCCGCACTCGGTCGTTTTTGGCTTCTCATCCGCCGCCGCCGTCATCATTATCATCACCCAGATACCCGCGCTTCTCGGCATCGCACTACCGCAACACGACCTCGCCTTTGAGGCCGTGGCGAACATCCTTCGCATGCTTCCCTCGCTCTCCCTCCCGACGCTTGCGGTCGGGCTGTGCGCCACGGTATTCCTCTTTTTTTCGCGCCGGCTACCCGATGTATTCCCCGCCGCACTCATCGCCCTTTGCGCCGCGGTCTTTGCGAGCTACGTATTTTCGATAGGCAACCACGGAGTAGCGCTCGTCGGCGTCGTACCGCAAAGTTTGCCGTCATTCGCCTTTCCGTGGTTTGAGGCGGGGACGTTTGTCGTGCTTGTTCCCAAGGCGGCGCTTATCGCGCTCGTGGGCTTCGTCGGTGCTCACGCGAGCGCAAAAGTCGCCGCGCAGAAGACACGCGAGCATCTCGATACCGACCAGGAGCTTACGGGCCAAGGGCTCGCCAACATCGTCACCTCCTTCTTCCGCGGATTCCCGCTCAGCGGCTCATTCACGCGCACCGCGGTCAACGTCGCGGCAGGCGGCCGCACCGCCATTTCCGCGGTCGTCACGGCTCTCATTACCGTCTTTGCGCTCCTCTATCTGGCACCGCTTTTCACTTATCTCCCCCATGCCGTACTCGCGGCAATTGTGATTTCCTCGGCGATTCCCCTCATCGACATCGCGCGGCTGCGTGCGATGTACCGGGTGTCGGCTACAGACGGTTTCGTCGCGTTCCTCACATTCTTTATCGCCTTCGTGCTGCGGCCCGATGATGCGATATTCATCGGCATCGTCGTGGCCCTCATGCTCTTTATACGTCAGACCGTCTGGGGCCCGCATGTCACGGAAATAGGTCTCGACAGGGATTTGCAGGTCTTGCGGGGCGACATCGAAGAGCTGACGGTGGATACCTTCCCAGGCGTCACCATCGCCCGCATCGGCATGGCCGTGTATTACGCCAACGCCACGCACATCGTGGGCGAGCTCGATAAGCTCATCGCGGCACACGTGATACGCGAGCGCGCCCCCGTGAAAACCCTGGTGCTTGATATGGCAGGGGTGAATCTCATTGATGTGACGGCTATTGAGGTGCTGGAGGAGTATTTCATAAGCCTCCGTGAGCGCGGCATAACGGTCTGCACCATATACATGCGGCGCTCCGTCCGCGGGGCGCTCGCGCGCGTCGCGGATTTCCCCTCATTTAAAATGTTCCAAAACATCGCCCAGATGCGCCACGCGCTCTGGCTCGCCCACCGGTAATCGGTCACTCTAGCCCCGCCGCGATTTAGGCTTGCGTTTTTACACAGTAGGAACATAGTTGTTCGACGAATTCTGTTATGACGAAAATTGATGCGTTCATAAGAAAAGCGCAAGATGAGGCGGTTCCAGTTTCGAGTTTATTACGGGAAGCGAAATTGCTGGCAACTGAGCTTGATCAAAAGGATTTTTTAAAATGGATAAACCTGGAACTCGAAGGGTACAAGAAGGACGACGAGCGCCCCGAATACAGGAGCGTTCGTGGAGAAATGCGTGGTTGGAATCCCTTTAACGGTTGGCTTCCTGTAATTCATAAGACAGCTGAGATTGAAAAAGAGTTGTGCACGCGGCGCACGAATCAATCCGCCCGACAAATCGAGGAGCTCCTGGCGAATAAATCGGATACATACGAAATGCCCTACCCTACGTCAGCGTCCGCACACATTCTCCAGGATGGTGAACAGACAAAGTTATCGCTCTTCATTAGTCGAACTTCTCTCATCGGCATTCTCGATTCTGTGCGTAATCGACTTACCGATTGGGCAGTCGGTTTGAAGCAACGTGGAATAGTTGGCGGTAGTTCAGAATTCACACTCGAAGAAAAGAAAGAAGCGCAGAAAGTATCGAGGTTCACAATAGAAAATATTGAGAACTTTCATGGCAATCTTGGGGAGGACAATACATATGAAAGTAATATTCTGACGCCAACAGAGAGTTTCTGGAGCAAAGCATTTTGGTACATAATCGTCGCGCTAGTTGTGGTTATCGTAGGAAATATTGTGAGTGCAGTTATTCTAAAAAATATCTTTGGGATTTAACTCCAACGCAAAAAGCGCCGTGCTCAAAAATGAGTCGGCGCTTTTTGGTTTGTAGCAATTTCACACACTTCGCAAACACTCTTTTGTTCCGTCCATCTACAGTCGTCTTTGCGACCTGTCAGGCATCAGTTGAGGTATGAATGCCATTACCTGTTGTGTGCTCAGCTGAGACACACAAATCGACGATAAGCTTCTCTCCCGAAGGAAATCAGCAGATCTTTTTTGAATGATTCCACGAGCAGCTTCCGCTACCCGTGCCTTGTT
>JBBUDH010000061.1:0-4034 GCA_038057405.1 Patescibacteria group bacterium | reverse complement strand
CCCGCCCGTATTTTTGCTTGACCGTGTAGTAGTTGAAAATCGCCTGCATCACAAACAGCGTCTTTTGGCCACGCCCCTTGCTGAAGGTTTCCACGAATTTGTGGTCCACGATATCGAGCGCTCCCGGCTCCACTCTCGATTCCACCACGAGGTCCGAAACGGCTTTGATAGGAAGCGGCAATCCCGCCACCTGCGCCGTCGCCACGACCTCCACGCCGAGCACTTTGTGCTTCGGCGCACGCGTGAGATAGAAAGAGACTGCCTGCAAATAATCGCGCTCCATGTGCGCGCGTTTTTCTTTCTGGGCGCGGCGCGACTTGGCCTTGCCGAAATTAATCTCGAAATCCGCGACGCCCCGCAAGTATTCGAGCCCGAGCTCAGCGGCGCCTTCTTTTGATATACCGCCATAGTAGTGCTGAAGCGCCACGTGCGCCGCGCGGCCGACAAAAGACGAGGGATTGGATGGAGTATCATAAATTTTTTCAACATAGCGTTTGTACCACGCAAGCGGATTGCGCAAAAAAGCCATAAGCGAAGAATGGCTCCAGTGCGCGATGGGCAGCGCCTCTTTCGGTGCCTTCCGCTGTTTCTTCCGTACGGGCTTCTTCATAGGTAGAAGGAGTATACCGCTACGCCAACTTTTAGGGTATAATCCGCGGCATGGCAAAAAGAGCAAGTCAGGATATTAAGAACAAAAAGTCGCGTTCACGAAAGACCAAGAAGCGCCTTGAGGCCAAGCGGGCTATGCTCGCCGGCCGCACAAGCAAGAAGCGCCGCTAGGGAGAGCGGGTTCAGTTTGACGATTCAATCGGCAGGCCCGCTTGCTGCCAACCCGCTATTCCGTCTTTGTAGTGGAGCACATTCGTGTACCCCGCTTTTTCAAGCGCGTCCGCTGTCCGCACGCTCGCTTGGCAGGTGTCGGAGCTGCAATATACGATAATTTCCGTCTCCTTCGGCACGGTGAGCGCCGCCTCGAATGTCTTTGCGTAGTCGAGCGTCTCGGGAATGTTCTTGGCACCAGGCACGTGCCGAGCCGCATACTTCTCTTTGGAAAGTACGTCGACGAGCACTAAATCCGCGTTTCCCGCGTCGAGCTTCTTTTTCAATTCATCAGTGGTAATAATCGTATGCATAGAGCAACGCTTGGCGCGTTCGTGGTAAAAATTCAGACTTCCGATGGAGCTTTCTTTCGTGGGGTCAAGCGGTAAACATATGACCACGTTTTCCAATCGGGACTCACTTCCGGCACGCCGGTATATTTTTCTAGCAGTTCCCCGTTGCCGTTCAGCCAACCCTTCTGGATAAGTTTGTCCCAAATCATTGACCTCACAGTACTTCCCGGATCCTCAAAAAATCTAGCCATCGTTGCCCCATCAACTGCCCCGGCGAATTCAAATTTAAACGTGACAAGACTTCCGTCGTCTTGAACATCGGTCTTAAGAACCTCTATGTATTCCGGCTCTGTCGGGGCGGGCGGATTGGCCATCTGTTCTCTCATTGTGAACAGTGTAGCATTTGCGTTAGTAGCTTCTGAGTTGTTTGGCGCGTTCGTGGAAGCGAATTCTTTCTAGGGCCTTGGCTTCGATTTGGCGGATGCGTTCGCGGGTGACTCCGAATTCCCTTCCCACTTCTTCGAGAGTGTAGCAAATCCCCTCGTCGGTGAGGCCGTTGCGCATTTCGAGAATCTTGCGCTCTTTCGGAGAAAGCTCTTCCAATATTTCTGTCATCTGCTCATTGAGAATTCTGCGTGAAGCGTCCATGTCGGGCGAAGCAATCGTGTCGTCGGCGATGAAGCTGCCGAGTGTCGAGCGTTCGTCGTCGTCTTCGCCCACGGGGCTTTCGAGTGAGACGGTGTCCTGGTTGATTTTCTGAATGGTGTAGATTTTGTCGATTTCGATACCCATTTCCGCGGCGATTTCCTCGGGTAGCGGGTCGCGGCCGAGATGCTGGTTGAGCTCGCGCACCTTTTGCTTGTACTTGGCGATAGTTTCCACCATGTGCACGGGGATGCGGATAGTGCGACTCTGGTCGGCCAAAGCGCGGGTGATTGCCTGGCGAATCCACCACGTGGCGTAGGTCGAGAATTTGTAGCCTTTGGTGTAGTCAAACTTATCCACGGCTTTAAACAAGCCCAAATTGCCCTCTTGGATGAGGTCGAGGAGGGTGAGGTCGGGGCTGCGATTGACGTATTTCTTGGCGATGGAAACGACGAGGCGGAGGTTGGAACGCGCGAGAATGTTGCGCGCTTCGTTGTCTTCCTGAAGGATGCGCTTGGCGAGGTCTTTCTCCTGCTCGCCGTTCAAAAGCGGATACTGACCTATCTCGCGCAAATACATCTGCACGGAATCATATCCCGCGTCCGAGCGGCGATTCTGCAATTTCTTGCTTGCCAAGACGGAATCGGCCGAAGTGTCTTCGAGCATGCCGCCGCCTTCGAGCACATCAATGCCCGCGACGGAGAAGCGGTCGTAGATTTCTTCGAGCAACGAAACGTTGTCCTCGATGGTCGGGAACTCGCGGAGAATTTCGTCGTACGTGATGTACCCGCGCTCCTTACCCATCAGGATGAGCGCCTCAACTTTGTTCTGCCGCTTGTCACCCGCACCTTTTTTCGTCGAAGCCGATGCGGAAGCCGCTTTCTTGTGTCGCGCTTTTGCAGCTTTCGCACTCCTCTTCACCGCGCGCGCTTTCTTGGCGGCTGCGCGCTTTCTTGTGCGCGAAATCCGCGCCTTGCGCACAGGACGTTTTGCTTTTTTCGCGGCTTTCCGCTTTTTTATCTTTTTTGTTTTTTTCTTTGCCATATTCCAAAAAGTAGGCCGCGAGGAATCCCCTCCCTAGAGAAGGTCGTTTGAATTGATGTAGTCTTACCGAGAAATGCGCTTATCTGCGAGAGAATAAGCCGTTGGAAGACCAAGCGAAGCAGTCTACACGTTCTCGTGTAATTGTCCAATGCGAGTTGTCAACAGTTTACACACACCCATGAGACGGTCTATCTCATCCTCGTCCTTCCCGTTTTCAGCCTTCTTTAGAGCCATCGTAGCGTCATCGAGCTCCGCGGCCAAAAGTTCCTTGAGGATAACTAAGAGGAGGGCTTTTGTCTCGCGTTCAGGGTTGGTGCTCTTGCCGTGCAGCTTTTCGGCGGAAAAGCGGAGCGCCTCGCGCTCCCCTTCGGAGAGAGTTGCGAGAGCCGCAAAGGCTTCGGGGCCGACGGCGGCCTCAAGCTCGCGCGCATATCCCGCCACATCTATCGAAGGTTTCGCCAACGACTGCTGCCAGAGGAGAATCGCGAATGCTTGCCGTGCCCTCCCGAAGCCTCGCGCGAAGGAGGGTTTTGCCCGAGACCTGTCCTCCTTCGCTAAGGCTTCGGAGGACGACTGCGAATGTGCATTCGCAGTCGGCAGCTTCGCGAGCGCCTCACTGACCGCCGCTTCGGAGACTCCGAGCCTTCGCGCTATCTCGTGCACGTGTTGCTCGCGGGCGATAGGACTCTGCATGTCGGAAAGGAACGGGAGCACTATCGTTTCGACGGCGCGGCGGAAGCGGTCTTTCTGCGGCATGTGCTCTTCGAGCACGTCGAGGAGAAAAGCGATGATGTCTTTCGACTCGCGGATGGCTTTTTTCCACTCGTCCGCGCCCGACTTTTGGATGAGGTCCGCGGGATCGAGCCCTGTCGGGAGTTGTGCCACTTTCACATTGAGGCCGCCTTGAAGTGCCGTGCGCGCGGCGCGTCCCGCCGCCTTGATACCCGCTTCGTCGGCATCGAGCGCGAGCACGATATTCTCCGTCATACGCTTCACGAGTGCCGCGTGTTCGGGGGTAAATGCGGTGCCCGAAACGGCAACGGTATTCGCCCATCCCGCCTGGTGCGAGGCAAGCAAGTCCATCTGGCCCTCCACCAAAACGGCGCAATTAAGCTTACGTATAGCCACTTTTGCCTTATCGAAGCCATAGAGGACGCGGGATTTATGGAATAGAGGTGTCTCGGGGCTATTCAGGTATTTGGGCGCATCGGGCGAAGCGGCCTCCCCGAAAAT
>JBBUDH010000060.1:17718-23676 GCA_038057405.1 Patescibacteria group bacterium | reverse complement strand
TATGACAAAGTTTATGTTGGGAACGAAGGGAAGGATGACCCAGGTCTTCGATGACAAGGGCGTCGTTTCCGCTGCGACCGTCGTCACCGCGGGTCCTCTTACGGTCACCCAAGTAATGGGAAAGGACAAACAGGGATATGAGGCGGTTCAAGTCGGCTTCGGAGCTATGAAAGAATCCAAAGTCAACAAAGCACAGACCGGCAAAGCGTTCCGCGTGTTGCGCGAATTTCCCCTCGAATCCGGAGCTTCAAAACCGGAAGCTGCGTCCACCATCGACGTCTCGATATTCGTCCCGGGCGATGTCGTTGCGGTCTCCGCTATTTCAAAAGGTAAAGGATTCCAGGGTGTCGTGAAGCGGCACGGATTCAGCGGCGGCCCCCGCAGTCACGGCCAGAAGAACAAAGAGCGCGCGCCGGGTTCTATCGGCGGCGGCGGACGCGCAGGCGGGCGCGTCGTCAAGGGTATGCGCATGGCGGGCCGCATGGGAGGCGACCGCATCACCGTCAAGAATCTCAAGGTCTTGCAAGTCGACCAGGCCACCAATACACTCGTCATTTCAGGTGCTATCCCGGGAAAGCCGGGCACGCTCGTCGAGATTCGCGGCTAATTTTCTATTGATATGAAAACAGATATTTACAATTCACAAGGTAAAAAGGCGGGCTCCGTCGAACTTCCGGAGAGCGTTTTCGGCGTCGCATGGAACGACTCGCTCATGCACCAGGTCGTGACCGCAATGCAGGCAAATGCCCGCCCGACCGTCGCACACGTAAAGAACCGCGGCGACGTACGCGGCGGAGGCAAGAAACCGTGGGCACAGAAAGGTACCGGCCGCGCCCGTCACGGCTCCTCACGCTCTCCGATATGGAAGGGCGGCGGTGTCACGCACGGCCCGCGCAAAGACCGCGACTATTCTCAAATTATACCGAAGAAAATGCGCGCTAAGGCTCTTTTCATGGCACTTTCCCGCAAGCAGAAGGAAGGCCAGATACTTTTCGTCGATTCATTCGGCCTCACAGAGCCCAAGACCGCCCAAGCGCAGAAATCTCTCGCGATGCTCTCGAAGGTTTCCGGTTTCGAAAAGCTCACGACCAAACGCAAGAACGCCGCACTCATCGCGTTTTCCGACCCGTCCGTCGCTGCCAACAAAAGCTTCCGCAACATCGGCAACATCACGGTCGTGTCTGTCCGCAACCTGAATCCGGTCGCCGTCTTGGGGAATTCGTATCTCGTCATAGAGGGCCCTGATGCCGCGGTCGCAATCGTAGGAAGCCGCATGCAGAAGACGGCAGTCGAGAAGGCGGAAAAGAAAACGGTTAAGAAGACAGCTAAAAAATCCGCCGCCGCTAAAAGCTCAGGCCCGCTTCGCCAGAGCTCCAGCGCGGCGAGCGAGACAAAGTAATATATGGCACTTTTTGGAAAGAAAAAAAATACAGAGAAGAAGGTGACAGCGGTCGCCGCCGCTCCCGCAGAGGATGTGTCCGGGGTCACGATGGGCCGCGATATCTCGACCATTCTGAAGCACGCCCGTATCACCGAGAAGGCGAGCATGCACCAGGAACAAGGCGTCTACACATTCGATATCGCGCGCTCCGCGAGCAAACGCGATGTGATACAGGCGGTACGCGCACTCTACAAGGTCACTCCGCGGATGGTGCGTGTCGTAACCGTCCCCGTGAAGTCGCGCCGCAACGCGCGCTCGGGCAAACTAGGCTACACGGGCGGAGGCAAGAAGGCCTACGTGTATCTTAAAAAGGGCGAGACGATAACCTTCTAATACTATGAAAACCTACAAACCGACATCAAAATCACAGCGCCAGCACACCTCCATCGAGTACCGCAAACTCCTTTCGGGACACAAGCCGGAGAAATCACTCATGAAAGGTGCGCGCAGCTACGCAGGCCGAAACAGTCAGGGTCGCATCACCGTGCGCCATCAGGGAGGCGGGCACAAGAAGAGCTACCGTCAGGTGGATTTCCAATTCAACAAGAAAAACATTCCCGCGAAGATAACGACCATCGAATACGACCCGTTCCGCTCCGGTTTCATCGGACTTGCCGTCTATGCCGACGGCGAGAAGCGCTACATTGTGCTGCCGCAGAAGATGAAAGTCGGCGACGCATTTCTCGTTTCGGAGACGGCGCCCGTCACGCTCGGTAACCGCCTTCCGCTCGGCAACATGCCGGTCGGTACGTTCGTCTACAACATTGAATTGAAGCCGGGCCAGGGCGGTGTCATCGCACGCTCCGCAGGCAATTACTGCGAAATCGTCGCGCAGGACGCGGGTTACACACACATCAAAATGCCGTCGACGGAAGTACGCCGCATCATCTCGACCGCGTGGGCATCTGTCGGAGAAGTCTCAAATGAAGAGCATCATCTCGTGAATCTCGGCAAGGCAGGCCGCAGCCGCTGGCTCGGTCGTCGTCCGACCGTCCGTGGTACCGCCATGAACCCGGTAGACCATCCGCACGGAGGAGGTGAAGGCAAGCAAGGCCGCGGATTGCGCCGTGCCAAGACCATGTGGGGCAAACCGTCCGGCAAAGGCCAGAAGACCCGCCGTCCGAAGAAATATTCCAATGTCTTTATCGTTTCCCGCCGGAAGGTTGGAAAACGCAAGTAATTGCGCTATAGTAGCCACTCGCTTATGACACGCTCACTCAAAAAAGGTCCCTACGTGGACGTAAAGTTGATGAAAAAAGTAACGCTGCGCAAACCGACGCAGGGGGTTATTAAGACGTGGGCACGCAGCTCGCAGATAGCGCCTGAATTCGTCGGCTACACCTTCGGTGTCCACACGGGCAAGAATTTTGATGATGTATTTGTGACCGAAGACATGGTGGGCCACCGCTTGGGTGAATTCGCTCCGACGACCAAATTCATCAAGCACGGAGGTAAGATGCAGAAGGAGACCGAGATGGCCGCGAAGGCGGCGGAAATCGCAACCGCGCAAGCGGCGAAAGCCACGGCCTCGGCGGCACCTGCGGCAAAGAAATAATATGAAAGCGCTCCTCACCAACTATCATCAAGCGCCGCGCAAAGTGCGCCTCGTCGCGGACCTCATCCGCGGCAAGAGCATCGCGCAAGCACGCGCGGCACTTCTCTACTTGCCCAAGAAGTCTTCTCCCGCACTCGGCAAACTTTTGGACTCCGCGATTGCGAATGCGAGCTCGAACGGTGCTCCGGTAGACAATCTTTTTGTGAAGACCATCACCGTCAACAAAGGGGCCGTCATGCGCCGCGCGCGACCATTCGGACGCGGACGCTCGGGCAGCCTCCGCAAGACGATGAGCATCGTATTCCTCGAGCTCGGAGTATCTACAAAGCCGGCGAAGGGCGCCAAGTCCCCTAAAAAGACTTCCGTAAAAAAGACGACCGCAAAGAAAGCTGCACCGGCAAAAGTCGTCTCCGTCGACGCAAAATAATATGACACACACTGTACATCCATACGCACATCGCCTCGGCATCATCCGCGACTGGAAGTCGCGCTGGTTCTCGAAGTCGCCGGCCAAATACCGCCAGAACGTCTGTGTCGACGCCGCTATCCGCCGTTTTCTCAAGAAGCGTTTGCGCGGCGCTTACGTCACTTCAGTCGAGATAGAACGCAACGAAAAAGCCGTCCGCGTCATCATCAAAACGTCGCGTCCGGGCCTCGTCATCGGTCGCGGGGGGGAGGGCTCGGTCAAATTGAGCAAGGAGATAGAGGCGGTCATTCGCACCGTGCCGAAAGCGGAACGCAAAGCGGTACGCCTCGACATTGAGGAGGTTCGTAGCCCTGAATCGCAATCGCCCGTCGTCGCCTACATGGTCGCCGAGGGCTTGGAGAAACGGCAGACATTCCGCCGCGTCCTGAAGCAGACCGTTGAGAAGGTGATGGCCAACCGTGATGTGCAAGGTGTGCGCATCGCTATCGCAGGCCGCCTCGGGGGAGCCGAAATGTCCCGCACCGAAGAGATAAAGCGCGGTCGCGTACCGCTGCAGACACTGCGTGCCGACATCGATTTCGCGCGCGAACAGGCGTACCTGCCGTACGGCGTCATCGGTATCAAGGTTTGGATTTACCGCGGGGACATCTTTGCCGATGAGAAATCCTCCAAGAACTCATAATTTCATATGCCCAGTAGTGAAATGTGCCTTTGGCTCAAACAACCTATGAAAACAAACAACATAAAATCAACAAAGTGCTCCAGTCGAGAGTGCGTGTACCAAGCCGCGGCAGGGCGGCATGCCGCCTGCCGCCAAGGCACATTCTACTAACTGGGTATGCTCGCACCGAAGAAAGCAAAATATCGCAAGTGGCAATCAGGACGTCGCGGTCCGCGCCGTGTCAGCACTCCCGATACCCGCGGCATCACCGTCGCGTTCGGTTCGTACGGTCTGAAGGCGCTCTCGCAGGCGCGTGTCACCTCCAATCAGATAGAAGCTGCGCGTCGTGCACTTTCGCGCGCGAGCGGCAAGGGCGCGAAGATTTGGACGCGTATTTTTCCCGACAGACCGTTTACACGGAAAGCGGCGGAAGTGGGCATGGGTAGTGGTAAGGGCGATGTCGCAGGCTACGTTTTCGATGTGAGACCGGGCCGCGTAATCTTCGAGATTGACGGCGCAGTGGAAAGCGTCGCGCGCGAAGCTCTGCGCAAGGCAGGCACGAAACTCCCGCTCAGCGTCCGTGTCGTCGCACGTCAATAGTTCGACATTGCTCACTATAAATAAATCTATGGCTGATATAACAAAACAGGATGTTGCCGAATTGCAGAAGCAGGTCGCCGACAAGCGCGAGGCTCTGCGTGTATTCCGCTTCGGAGGCGCAGGCAGCCGCACGCGTGATGTGCGTGCAGGCCGCACGCTCCGCCGCGAAATCGCACAGACCCTGACCGAGCTGCGCGCGCGCCAAATTGCGTCAAAGGCCAAGAAAGCGTAGTATTGCCAATCTTGTATGGATGAAACACAAAATAAAAATATCGTGCCTGCCGGCACTCATGCAGGTAAGACATTCGAAGGCATCGTCGTGAAATCGGCGATGAAAGACACGGCGACCGTGCAGGTCGAACGCTACGTGAAGCATCCGAAGTACAAGAAGTTCATGCGCCTCTCGAAGAAGTTTTTGGTACACGATGTCGGGAACACCGCCCAGATAGGGGAGAAGGTGACCATCCGTGAGACCCGCCCCATTTCCAAACGCAAGCGCTTCGTACTTGTTTCCCGTGATTCTTCTCTAAAAACTGACAACTAGTAACTATCAACTGTTTGTATGATTCAAGATAGAACTCTCGTGAAAATAGCGGACAATTCAGGCGGCATCATCGGCCGTGTCTTCAAGATATTGGGCGGTTCCAAGCGCCGCTACGCGGGCATCGGTGATGAGATCGTTATTTCTATCCAGACGGCGCAGCCGCGCAAGGCGGTCAAGAAGAAGGAGGTGCACCGCGCAGTCGTCGTCCGTCAGCGCAAGGCGTTCCGCCGCGCCGACGGTTCGTATGTGCGATTTGATGAAAATGCGGTCGTGCTTATCGCAGGCTCGGGCAAGGAGCCCAAGGAGCCCAAGGCGAACCGCGTGTTCGGCCCCATCCCGCGCGAAGTCGTCGAACGCGGATACCAACGCATCGGCTCGCTCGCGCCGGAGATCGTCTAACCTAATCTGTACAAAATAAATTTTTGGTATGAAACTCAAGAAAGGAGACAAGGTCCTCGTTATCGCGGGGAAAAATAAGGGACAAAACGGAGCCATCGTGCGCGTCCTCGTGCGCGACAACATGGTACTTCTCGACGGCATCAATCTCGTGAAGCGCCACCGCCGCCCCTCGGCACAGAACCGCAAAGGCCAGATTGTGGACAAGCCGATGCCAATACATGCTTCCAACGTCATGCTCATGGATCCGAAGTCGGGAAAGCCGACGCGCATCAAAATCGTCCGCGGAAAGGACGGCGCACGCGAGCGTGTCGCGGTAAAAAGCGGCGAATCG
>JBBUDH010000060.1:0-17618 GCA_038057405.1 Patescibacteria group bacterium | reverse complement strand
GCAAAAGCGGCAACACACAACAAAACATTCGATGCGCTCAAGAGCGAATTCGGCTACACCAACGTGATGCAGACACCCAAGGTTTCCAAAATAATCGTCTCTACGGGCGTCGGTTCGCTCAAAGATAAGAAGAAGCTGGAGCTCATCATCGAGCGCCTGACACGCATTACTGGCCAAGCGCCGGCCGTGCGCGGTGCCAAGAAGTCCATCGCCAATTTCAAGAGCCGCGTAGGCGATGTCGCAGGCTACCAAGTGACTTTGCGCGGAGCGCGAATGCAATCATTTCTCGATAAACTCATCCACATCGTTTTGCCGCGTTTCAAAGATTTCCGCGGCATCAAGCCCTCGGCCATCGATGAAATGGGTAATATCTCGATAGGATTCAAAGAGCACATAGCCTTCCCTGAGACCTCCGACGAAGACACGAAAGACATCTTCGGTCTCGCCGTCACCATCGTCACCACTGCTAAGAGCAAGAAAGAGGCGGAAGCATATCTCCGCCACCTCGGCCTGCCTCTCCAGTCCTAACGGAAAATACGCCCCATCTGCTTCGTTGCGGAGCCTCTGCGATTTCCTCACCGTACATGAGTACGCCTCAGAAACCGCTTTCTCCGCGCCTTGCATCTGGGACGTCTTTTCCGCCAGGCACGGTAGTATTGCACTTATGAGTCACAAAGACTTCTGGAACCGCGAATACAAGACGGCAGAACACCTCGCGCTCTCGAGCGCGCCGTCCGAAGACCTTGAGAAATTCACACGTTGGCTCGAACGCGGCTACAAGCGCGAATTTCTCAATGCCTACGCGCGCGCAGTAGACCTCGGCTGTGGCAACGGCCGCAATCTCATTTATCTCACGCAGGCGTACGGCCTGAAGGGGATAGGGTACGACATCTCCGACGAGGCTATCAAGCAGGCGCGCCTCGCTTCGGAAGGACTTCCTATCGCATACGAGGTCCGTTCCATCGCCGAGCCGTTACCTCTGCCCGACGGCTCGCAAACCTTTGTACTCGACATGATGACCTCGCATTTTTTGCGCAAAGCCGAGCGTGAGGCACTCCGCGAGGAAATCGTATGCATCCTCCGTCCGGGCGGGTGGCTCTTTTTCAAATCATTTCTCGCTGACGAAGACATCCATACCCGCCGGCTCCTGCGCGAGCATCCCGCCGACGAAAAAGGGGCATACATTCACCCGGAGCTCGGTGTGTATGAGTACGCGTGGACGGAAGATGAGGTGCAGGAATTTTTCGAGGGGCACCTGGAGCTGCACAAATTCAACAAGTCGCACCGGCACATTCTGAAAGGGGGTAAAGCCGGCAAACGCCGCACCTTCTCGGCGTATTTACAGAAGTCCTAGCCGGAGGGTTGCACGGGAGTGAATCCGTTTGACTTCTACCCTCAACTCGACTATATTGTTCGAGCCTCGTAGGGGGCTTTGTTTTTAGGTCTGATCGGCCCAGGGGTCGATATCGCAAGAACAAAGTCACGCACGAAGCTTCCATAACCCAACATCCGAAAGGTGGGGTGCAAGAAGCTTCAACCTCTCCTCGCGGCATCACCCCTCGACTAGCTCGAGGTAAACAAACTGTCATGGCAAAGAAATCAATGAAGATAAAGGCGCGCCGGACGCCGAAATTCTCGACCCGCACCGTGCGACGCTGCTTCAAGTGCGGTCGTCCGCGCGGTTTTATGCGTGATTTCAACCTCTGCCGCATCTGCTTCCGAGAGGAAGCGCTGGAAGGAAATATCCCAGGCGTCAAAAAATCTTCATGGTAAGCGATACAATCGGTGACTTCATAGTGCGACTCACAAATGCGGGTGCCATCAAGAAGGCGTCCGTCTCCGTCCCGTATTCGTCGTTCAAAATGGCGGTCGCGGAAAAGCTCAAAGAGATGGGCTACGTCAAAGATATCGAGAAGAAAGGCAAGAAAGTAAAGAAAACGCTCGATATCGTCCTCAAGTACCGCGAAACGGGGGAGCATGCCATCCAAGGGGTGAAGCGCATCTCGAAGCCGGGCCGCCGTTTGTACAAGAGCACCCGCGAAATCGTTCCTATCCGCTACGGACACGGTGCTTTGATTCTTTCGACGCCGAAAGGAGTTCTCTCCGACAAAGAAGCCCGCAAGGAAAACGTCGGCGGCGAAGCGTTGTTCGAGATTTGGTAGTCTGATTTTCAAATATTCATATGTCACGTATAGGAAAAAGACCAATAGCAATCCCGGCAGGCACTGAAGTCTCGGTCGTTTCGAACGAGCTCACGGTGAAGGGCAAGGGTGGTACGCTGAAAAAGATGGTGCATCCCGCGGTCACGATTGCCATCGCCAATGGCGAGGCGATTGTCACACCCAAAGAGAAGTCACGCCTCGGCCGCGCGTTGTGGGGTACGTACGCCGCACATGTGCGCAATATGATTTCGGGCGTCAATACGCCGTTCGTAAAGAAGCTGCAGGTGGAAGGTATCGGCTACAAAGTCGAGCTTTCGGGCAAGCAGCTCAAGCTCACCGTCGGATTCTCGCACCCCGTCATGCTTGCCATTCCGGAGGGGATTACGGCGCTCGTCGAGAAAAACATCGTCACCGTTTCGGGCGCCGACAAAGAGGCGGTCGGTCAATTCGCCGCATCAGTGCGCGCCGTGAAGAAGCCGGAGCCGTACAAGGGCAAGGGCATCCGTTACGAAGGCGAGGTCGTACGTGAGAAGCAGGGTAAGAAAGCTGCCGCAGCAGCCACCGCATAAAAAGTATGGAACTTTCAAAAACACAACAGAGAATTCGCCGCCACAAGCGCGTGCGCGCAAAGGTTATCGGTAGCGAAACCCGCCCGCGTCTTTCGATATACAAATCCAATACCCGCCTCACCGCGCAGATAATCGATGACACCAAAGGCGTCACCATCGCGGCTGTCTCATCGCTCGATGAGAAGGGCAAGACCCCGCGCGAGCGAGCCGAACAGGCGGCGGTAACGCTCGCCAAGAGCGCGGGCGCAAAAGGTGTGAAAGCGGTTGTCTTCGACCGTGGAGGATTTCAATACGTGGGAACGGTGAAAGCATTTGCCGACGCTGCACGCGCTGCGGGATTAGAATTTTAATAAACGTATATGGCAGATGAAAACACACCAGAAATAATCCCCGACGCAGTTGTCGCAGCTCCTGCACAGGCTGCTCCCGCCGCACATGCAGCGAAGCCGGGTTTTGCGGGCCGGGGAGGCAATCGTGACCGTCGTGGCGGACGCCCAGGTGGCCGCCCTGGCCAGCGCCGTGGAGGGGACGAACGCCGCAGCGAATTCGCCCAGAAACTCATCGGAATCCGCCGCGTCGCGCGTGTCATGGCGGGAGGCCGTCGTTTCAATTTCAGCGCCGCGTTGGTGCTCGGCGATAAGAAAGGGCGCGTCGGCGTCGGGCTCGGCAAGGCCGCCGACACCGCGCAGGCGATAGAGAAAGCGACACGTGCCGCCAAGCGCGCGATGATTCAGCTGAATCTCACGAAGAACCGCAGCATCCCTCACAACATCGAAGCGAAATTCTGCGCCTCGCGCGTGGAAATCCGTCCGAGTGCGGGCCGCGGACTCGTCGCAGGTTCGTCGGTGCGTACCGTGCTCGAGCTCGCGGGTGTGAGCGACGTCACCGCGAAGCTTCTTTCCCGCAGCAAGAATCCCGTCAACAACGCCCGCGCCGCTATCGAGGCGCTCAAGAAAATCTCGATGAAATAATATTTCTATGTCATCACTCAATTCACTCAAACGGATGACCGCGCGTAAGGGAATGCGCGTAGGACGCGGAGGCAAGCGCGGCAAGACCGCGGGACGCGGTACCAAGGGTCAGAACGCACGCGCCGGCCGCAAGAAGCGCCCGGAGCTCCGCGACATCATCAAGAAGTTGCCGAAGCGCCGCGGATTCGGCAAGAATCGCGGCCGCAGCGTGGACGGTACGACGCTGGACGCGGTCGTCATTTCGCTCGACCGGCTCGAGAAGCTCTTCGACAGCGGTTCGGAAGTGACCTCAAAAGTGCTCGCTGACAAAGGTGCCATCTCGAAGCGTACGATGCCGCCGGTCAAAGTCGTCGGGACGGGCACGCTCTCAAAAAAGCTCTCATTCAAGGGTGTTGCGGTCTCCGCTTCGGCCCGGCTTGCTATCGAGAAGGTGGGAGGTACGATTGCCTAGTTCGACTGCGCTCACTATAAATAACCTATGTTTGAATCATTCATACGGAAGATGAAGTTGACCTTCGCGGACGAGACCTTGCGCACGCGCATCCTCTTCGTCCTCGCGGCGCTTGTCGTGTTCCGCTTTCTCGCCGCCATCCCCATTCCGGGCATCAATGCGTCGCAGCTTGAAGCATTCCTCAGCAACAACCAGTTCCTCGGGCTCCTCAACATCTTTTCAGGAGGAGGCTTCTCGAATCTCTCTATCATGATGATAGGAGTCTCGCCGTACATCACCGCATCCATCGTGATGCAGCTGATGACAATTCTCATTCCGAAATTGAAGGAGATGTACCAGGAGGAAGGTGATGCGGGTCGCATGCGTTTCATGCAATATTCGCGCTACCTCTCGCTGCCGCTCGCGGTCATTCAGGGTTTCGGATTTTTGCTCCTCTTGCAGCAGAACGGAATCGTGCCGCAGCTTACCCTCCTCGCTTTCGTGACCAACGTCATCGTCATCGCCGCAGGCGCCATGCTCGTCATGTGGATTGGCGAGCTCATCTCGGAATTTGGCGTGGGCAACGGTATCTCGCTCATAATCTTCGCGGGTATCGTTGCGGGCCTGCCTTCAGCCATCGCGCAGCTCATCTTTTCTTTTGACATCGCGCAAATTCCCGTGTACATCGCATTCACGCTCGTCGGCGCGTTCATCATCGCAGGCGTGGTATTCATCACCGAGGCCGAGCGTCCGATACCCGTGACCTACGCGCGGCGTGTCCGCGGCACCAAGGTCTTGGGAGGCATCTCCACGTACTTGCCGCTACGCGTAAATCAGGCGGGCGTCATCCCGATTATCTTCGCGCTCTCATTCCTCCTCTTCCCGCAGATGATAGCGACGTTCGTTGCGAAAAGCTCCATCCCTTTCCTCGCATCGGGGGCTGCGGCGGTCGAAAGCGCGCTCGCCAATCAGTGGGTATACGGCGGGCTCTACTTCTTCCTCGTCGTCATCTTTACGTACTTCTACACGGCGATTACCTTCGAACCGCACCAGGTCGCGAAGAACCTCCAGAAAAACGGTGCGTTCATTCCGGGCGTGCGACCGGGAGGCACGACCAGTGAATACCTCGGCAACATCATCACGCGCATTACGCTCGTCGGCGCGCTCTTCTTGGGCTCGCTTGCGGTCTTGCCCATCATCCTGCAGGGAATCACGGGTATCACCGCCATCACCATCGGGGGCACGGCACTCCTCATCGCCGTCTCGGTGGTGCTCGACCTCGTGAAAAAGATTGACGCACAGACTTCTATACGTGAGTATTAGCGAATGAAAAAGGAGCTCATCACCATCGCCGGCTCTCTTGGATCGGGAAAATCCTCGACGGCAAAAGCGGTGGCTCGAAAGCTCGGGTACAAGCACTTCTCCTCGGGCGACCTTTTCCGCGAGATAGCGACAGAGCGCGGCGAATCGGTGGAAGCCACCAACATTTCCGCGGAGGTTAAGAAGGACATCGACCACCAGGTGGATGAGCGCCTCCAAACGATGGGCAAAGAAGAGAATAAGCTCGTCATAGACTCGCGGCTTGCGTGGCATTGGATGCCCGATTCATTCAAAGTCTTTCTGCAGCTCGATACCAATTCAGCCGCTGACCGCATTTTCCAGGATGTGTTGAAAAAGAGTAGAGTGAGCGAGCACGCACACTCCGTGGAGGATGTGCGCGCATCGATTGAACGGCGGTTTGCGAGCGAACAGAAACGCTACATGTCGCTTTATGGCGTCGACCCGACCGAACGAAAGAATTTTGACCTCGTCATCGACACGAAGGACAACGATCTCGACAGCGTAGTCGAACTCATTCTCAAGGAGTATCAACTGTGGAGAGAGGACAAAGCTCGCGTATAATATCGTCATGCAACCGCTCACCGTTCTCTTTTTCGGTCCCCAGGGCGCGGGGAAGGGTACGCAGGTAAAACTCCTGATGGACGTCCTCAAAAAGCGCTCGGAGCGCGGCATCATTCATATAGACATGGGGCAGCTCTTGCGCAATATGATTGCGAAGGGCGGACATACCGCGGAGCTGACCAATGAGATTGTGAGCGTAGGAAAGCGGATGCCCGATTTCATGCCGATTTACCTCACGACCGACGCGCTCGTCGCGCAATTCAGCGGTGAAGAGCACATCATTGCCGACGGCCTCGCCCGCGGGCCCGACCAGACACGCGGATGGGACGACGCTATGGTTTTCTACAAGCGGCCTGATTTCCACATCATCTCGCTCGAACTCTCCGAAGAAGAAAGCATCAAACGCCTCGTCAAGCGCGGGCGAAGCGACGATACCGAAGACGCTATCAAACAGCGACTGTCGTGGCACAAGGCCGAAGTCGAGCCCCAACTCGAATTTTTGGCGAGCCGCGGACGTACCGTTCATCGCATCGACGGTTCGCCGGATATAGAGACCGTCCACGCCTCCATCCTCTCCGCGCTTAATCTCGCGTAATCATGATCGTACGAAACCAGGCGGATATTGACGCCCTACGTGAAGGGGGCAAAAGACTCGCGCGTCATGTGCGGATTTTGAGCGAAATGGTGAAGCCGGGCTTACTCGGGCGTGAGCTTGAATACAAAGCACGCGAGCTGGTAAAGGCCGACGGTGACCAACTCGCATTTCACGGGCACCGCGAGCGCAAGACGGACGTGCCGTATCCTTCAGGGCTCTGTCTCTCGATTAACGACATCATCGTGCACTCGCCCGCGAGTGAGAATGAAAGGGTTATCGAGGAGGGTGACGTCGTGTGCCTCGACTTCGGCATCAAGCACAAGGGACTTTATACCGACCATGCGGCCACGGTCATCGCGGGCACAAAGATTGACCCCAATGATGAAGAATTGGTTTCCGGTACGTACGAAGCGCTCGCAGCGGGCATCGCACAGGCCAAGGTAGGCAACACGACGGGGGACATCGGATATGCCGTGCAGAAAATTGCGGAAAAATATCACTTCGGATATCCGAAGAATCTGTCGGGCCACGGCGTAGGGCTCAAGGTGCACGAAGAACCGCATGTGCCCAATTTCGGCGAACCGGGCAAAGGTGCCCGGCTCCGTGAAGGCGAGGTCATCGCCATCGAGCCGATGATGACGCTCGGTACCGGCAAGCTCTACATAGACAAAGACGGCTACTCGTACCGCACCGAAGACGGCTCGCGCACCGCGCACGCCGAGCACACGGTTTTGATAACCAAAAACGGGCCTGAGATTTTGACGAAGGAATAAGATACAATCACGGCATGAACATTGCCGTTTTTCTCTCGCAATACGACGTGGCGGGAAAGTATGTAGGCGTTGTCGAAGCACTCGGCAAACGTATTGCCGCAGATAAACACACCCTCATTTTCGGCGGGTGTAATGAGGGCCTTATGCATGTCATTGCGCAGACGGTGCACGACGGCGGGGCGAAGGTCGTCGGTGTCATCCGTGCCCCCATTGCACACAGGGCGTACCCTGATGCCGATGAAATGCACGTCGTCAAAGATGCCCACGAAATGAATGTCGGACTGATAGAGCGCGCAGATAGTATTGTGGTACTGGCGGGAGGTATCGGCACGCTCAACGAACTCACCGCCATCGTGCGGATGAAAAAGAACGCCGAACATGACACGAAGACCGTTGTGGTAAACACGGGCGGCTTTTATGACGGCCTGAAGGCGCAACTGGAGCGGATGCATGCGGAAGGATTCTTGCGCGAGGACGTCATGCAATCCGTACACTTCGTCTCGACCCCGGAGGAGGCGATGGGGTATATTGAAGCCTATGCCCAGTAGTGAAATGTGCCTTTGGCTCAAACAACGTATGAAAACAAACAACGAACAATCTCAAGAGTGCTCTAGTCGAGAGCACCTGTACCAAGCCGCGGCAGGACGGCATGCCGCCTGCCGCCAAGGCACATTCTACTAACTGGGTATGAGCACTGATGTACTCGTTGTCGGGACGTATCCGCGTGAGCATGCGCTCGCTTGGAAGATTGCGCAATCTCCAAAGGTGCGGACGGTATACATAGCACCCGGCAACGGTGGCACGGACAACGTTTCGATACATGTTCCGATAGACGTAATGGATTTCGAGAAGCTCGCAGACTTTGCAGAAGAAAAGAAAATAGCTCTCACGGTGGTGGGGCCCGAGAATCCGCTTGCGGGCGGCATTGTTGATGTATTCCAAAAGCGCGGACTTCGCATATGGGGGCCGACCAAAGCGGCCGCCCAAATCGAAGCCTCGAAAGCTTTTTCTAAGACGCTGATGCATGAGGCGGGGATACCGACCGCCGAATTCGAGATATTTACCGATTACGGACAAGCACGCAGGTATGTGCACGAGAAAGGCGCCCCCATCGTCGTCAAAGTCGACGGACTCGTCTTCGGCAAGGGGGCATATGTATGCATGACGCTTGAAGAAGCGGAAGCCGCTCTCAAAGAGATTATGGTCGACAAGGTACACAATGAGGCCGGCAAGGTCGTCATCGAGGAATATCTCGACGGTCAGGAGATTTCCATTCACGCCATCTCCGACGGTAAAACGTCTGTGCTTTTTCCGACGTCGCAAGACCATAAGACGATAGGCGAAGATGACGTCGGCAAAATGACGGGGGGAATGGGAGTCGTCGCGCCCATCGCCTGGGTTTCGCAGGATGCGCTCGCCGATATAGATGTCCGTATCGTGCAGCCGACGCTTCAGGCGATGGCGGAGCGGGGCAGCCCGCTCGTAGGAATGTTGTATCCGGGGCTCAAAATGACCTCCAAAGGCCCTAAGGTATTGGAATTCAATGCGCGCTTCGGATGCCCCGAGGCGGAGGTCTACATGCGACTCATGAAATCAGACGCCTTTGAATTGTTCAGCGCATGCGTGGACGGTAAACTTGCTGATTTCAAAGTCGAGTGGAATTCCGGCTACGCGGTAAGTATCATCCTCGCCTCCGGCGGATATCCTGATGAATACAAAAAAGGTCTTCCCATAACGGGTATTGAAGAAGCCGAAAAGGTAGAAGGCGTCGTCGTTTTCCACGCGGGAACGCGGCGGAATGGAACCGAGTTAATGACCGACGGTGGCCGCGTCCTCAGCGTTTCGGCCGTCGGCGAAACCCTCAAGCAAGCGCTCGATCGCGCGTATGAAGCGATAGGCAAGATACATTTCGAAGGCATGCACTTCCGCCGCGACATAGGCGCGAAGGCGCTAGGGACGATATAAAAATCTCCGTCAATCAGCGATCTCGTGCGCAGTGGAAAAATGCGACAACGATAACAACGTTGTATGCGGGCTGAAGTTTATATACCACAACATATGGCAGGCCGGGCACGATCCATTCGTACGTTTCTGCTGTTTTTCCGGAATGTCCGATATGTGGAAAGTTGCCGAGGCGTTTGGTGCTGACGAGAATTCTATTGACGACGGCATCGGCTGCCGTCCCGCCGTCTTTCGCGACCCATGCATAGATGTGGTCGAGGTCGTCGTATGCCGCTTCGGCGATGATAATGTTCATGCCCTACGCTGCGCGAAGCGCTCGCGCACTTCCTCAAGCGTCACAAACTTCGGATTCGGGTCGGCGAGTCGCCGACGCACTTCTGCGACCTGTTCATCACTCAGCTGATACGGGCTTTTATCCTGTTCCTCCATTTCCGTCAGTACTTGCACGGCATCTTCCTGACGCTCTTGTGGCCACAGCAGCACGCGGTCGAGGACCTCTTTTACCTGCGATTTTGTCATGCCGGAATTATAACATAAGCACTTCCTCCGCGACATCGGCGCGAAAGCATTGTTGCAATGCCGATTTAGTTGTATAGTCCCCGCGGTGCCGGACCTGAATCTGGCTTTGGGAGAAGTGCCATGAAATGGTTGCAAGACTGGCGGGCACGAAGAACTGCAGCACGTATTGCCGCAGAAACTGAAGCCGCCAACCAGAAGAGAATCGAGACGGCGGCCGAGGAGAAAAAACGCAAGGAGGATTTCGAAAAACAACTGGCGTACGTGAAAGAGGAAGTTGCGGCCGCGTCTACAGTGGGCGATCATTTTGTTGACGTTAACTGGAAATACAACCATAAAGACTTCGTCGAGGTCGTCAAGAGGGCCGCCAACGAGGATAAACAACGAATTGTGACTTTTCAGCTTTACGCCGAGTGGACAGACGATGACGATGAGGTATGGCCTCTGTCGGCAATGCTGGAACTGGCCATTCCGTCAGCATAAAATGCCGCCGCGAGAAGAACGCCCGAGTACCACACTCACGTTCCACTCGGGCGGCTCTTCATTTTTATACGGAATACTCTATACAAAATACGCTATACTTATCTCCATGCCTCCCCTGATGGAGAAGCCGCGGAATGCGGCTCCTGAAAAATTCAAATCTCCTGAAGAGGAGTTGGCCTATTTGCGTCAGCGGGTTGCCGAGAAGGAGGCCGAAATGGAGACGCCCGACAACCGTTTCGAGAAAGACCGCATCGCGCGGCGCGAAGTCGCGACCTATGCTGAGCTGCCGGCGACGAATATTCTCCATGAGACGGTGGTCATGGCAGAGCACGACATCGTGAAAAATGTCCTCAAGCTCGAGCCGGAAACGCACGACAAGCAAGTTGATGAAATCCTCCGTATCGTCCAGCAGAACGGCATCCGCAATGCGCTGTCTATAGCCGCGCGGATGAAGAATCCGCATCTCGAAGACGACGTCCACCGCGCGCTCGTGCGGTACATCGCCGAGGGTCTTCCCGACAAGGGAATGGGCGTTCCCGAAAAAGTGCGGCGCGCCCTCAATATGGTGCTCTTCGAAATACAACCGCAGGCCTTTGGAGAGGACACGACGCGCAGCCGCGACCAGTACCGGCTCGAGCACATGCTCTCTTCGACCGAACAGCTCTACGCGGGCCTTACCTCCCTCATCGACAAGCACGAAGGCTTTTCGCTCGAGATAGCCGTCCCGGAGGGAAGTGAAGCGGCCTTTCTCTACCTCGGCGTCCCGCGCGCAAAAAAGGTTCTGGCCGAGCGTCTCGTCTCGTCAGTATTTCCCAACGCGCGCATGTCCGAGAGCCGCGGCGATTACAATATTTTTAATTTTGAAGGGCACCACGCCGCCGCATACGCGGCACTCGGCGACCACCCCTCGCTTCCGCTAAAAACACCGGAAGTCTTCGACCATGACCCGATGAACGTGATTCTGGCGGCCTTCGCGAAAATCGCCAAGCACGGCGAGGGTGCGGCGCTCCAGATAACCGTCTCGACCGAAGGTGACCGCTACAATCATCACTACAAAAAAATCCTCCGCGAGCTGGAAAAAGGCAAGAATTTCCGTAAGGCCGTCAAAGTGCCCGAGACCGAGATTATGCACGCGATCAAGATAGTGGGAAAACAGATCTTTCTCCCCAAAGAATACGAGATGGAAGTGGAAAAACAATTCCGCCGCTCGTCCGACCAGGTGGCGACCGAAGAAATCACGAAGAAGGTCAAAAGCCGCATCGCTCCCGTCTCGATACGTCTGGTTGCGTCGGCGCCCACGAAAGCGCGCGCCGAGGAGCTTCTATCCAACCTCGAAGGACCCTTCAACCAGTATGACGACGCGAAAGGCAATCGGCTCAAATTTAAGCATGTCGGGAGTTGGGGTCTCGCGGATTTCATACGGCAGTTTACCTACCGCGAATTCGACCACTCCATATCGATGCCGCTTTCGCTCGCAGAACTTTCCGGCATATTCCACTTCACTGCCGAGCGCGTCACGACTTCGCGCGAACTGCAGCGCAGCTTCGCCAAGCAGGCGCCCGCGCCCGTGGAGACTCCCGCCGAAGGTATCACCATCGGCATCAACAAATACGGGGCGGACGAGACGCCCGTGCGCTTCGGTACGAGCGACCGCCTGCGTCATGCGTATGTCATCGGACAGACAGGCACGGGAAAGACGGGCCTTATCAAAAACATGATTATTCAGGACATCAAGAACGGCGAAGGCGTCGCCTTCATCGACCCGCACGGCAACGATATCGAAGACGTGCTCGCCAGCATTCCGCCGGAGCGCATGCAGGATGTCATTTACTTCGACCCCGCCTACACCCCGCGGCCGATGGGACTCAACATGCTCGAGTACGACCGTACGAAACCCGAGATGAAGACATTTGTCGTGGACGAAGTCTATGGAATCTTCCGCAAGCTCTACGCCGACGTGCCCGAGGCCTTCGGCCCGATGTTCGAGCAGTATTACCGCAACGCCGTGCAGCTCGTCGTCGAGGACCCCGACACGGGCAGTACGTTCGTGGAAATTCCGCGCGTGTTTGCCGATACCGCATTCCGAAATCTGAAGCTCTCGCACTGCAAGAATCCCATCATCGTGCAATTCTGGCGCAAAATCGCCGAGCAAGCGCAAGGCGACCCGTCGCTGGAGAACGTGGCGCCGTACATCACCAGCAAATTCGACGTCTTCCTCACCAACGACATCATGCGGCCAATCGTTTCGCAGGAGAAATCCGCGTTCAATTTCCGCGAAATCATGGACAAGAAAAAGATTTTCCTCGCCAACCTCTCGAAGGGCCGTTTGGGAGACAGGAATACCTCGCTCCTCGGCCTCATTCTCGTATCGAAATTCCTGCAAGCCGCATTCTCGCGCGTGGACACCCGCGGAGACCTCCTGCCCGTCTTCTATCTCTACATCGACGAGTTCCAGAACTTCGCTACGCCCTCTATCGCGACTATTCTCTCCGAAGCGCGTAAATATAAGCTCTCGCTCACCATTGCGCACCAATTCATCGCGCAGCTGGAAGAAGACATCCGCGATGCCGTCATCGGCAACGTCGGCACAAAGGCGTCGTTCCGCATAGGTACGCAGGATGCGGAATTCCTGGAGAAACAATTCACGCCGATATTCACCCAGCAAGACCTCGAGAATTTGCCCAACAGGACCGCGGTACTCTCGCTCTTGGTAAACGGGGTACCCGCACGGCCATTCACCATTCAGACGCAAGAATTGCCGAAGATGGATTACAGCAACCTCAATGCGATGAAGGAACTTTCGTACAAGACATACGGCAAGGACAGGCAAGAGGTAGAAGACGACATCAACCGCAAATTCGATGCGGCCTTCGGCAAGAAGCCCGCAGTCGAACCAAACCCCCTCGATTTGCCCAATCCCGCGTCGCTGTATCAATAGTTTCTCTCGCCGCCGAAACGTGGTACATTGTCGTTCATGGAACACCCCAAAGAAGAACGCACATTCGTCATCGTGAAGCCCGACGGGGTTCAGCGCGGGCTTGTCGGCGAGATAATCAAGCGCTATGAACGCACGGGTCTTAAGCTCGTGGGGATGCGCTTCGGCGTCGCCGACGAGAAGAAGTTTTGGGAGCACTACAACAAAGACGACGCGTGGTTTCTGCAGAAGGGGACGAAAATTCTCGAAGACAAGAAGGCCAACAATCTTCCCGCCGACAAAGAGCCGCTGGAATATGGCAAGGACATCATCCGTCAGCTCGTGAAGTTCATGACGAGCGGCCCCGTGCTTATGATGGTCTGGGAGGGAAATCAGGCGGCTGCAGTCATCAAGAAAATAACGGGAGGCACCGAGCCCTCGACCTCGGATGTCGGTACTATCCGCGGCGACCTCACGGTGGATTCGTACAATATCGCGGCCGTAGACGACCGCGCCGTGCGCAATCTTATCCATTGCTCCGAATCAGCCGCTGAAGCGAAGCGCGAGATAGCGATATGGTTTACCGACGCGGAAATGACCGAATACCGCCTTGTGGGGGAGCAGATACTATACGACGTAAACCTTGACGGAATCCTTGAGTAGTCGCTCAATCGTGTTTGCACAGATGTTCACATAGTCTTCCTTTTAGGAGGTGTATACTATTTGTAGCGGTTAGGTACGAAAACCTGCTGGTGCGAATAAGGGTAGCTCAAATTGCTCTGCGCCTTGGTGTAGATGCTGAGGGCTCCCACCTGGCTCCAATACCAGGCTCACCGTACTTGCCGCCTCCGAGAAACCCTGCGTTATGCAGGGTTTTTGGGTGTTAAAATCGCTCCATGTCAGCGAAATTAACTTTTCACGGCGGAGCGGGCACCGTGACCGGGGCCAATTTCCTCCTTGATGCGGGCACGCAAAAAATCCTCGTTGATTGCGGCATTTTGCAGCGCGAAACGGTTTGTGACATCGCCAATAGCGCCCCTTTTCAATACGACGCGCAGACGGTAGATGCGCTTATCGTCACGCACGCACACGCCGACCACATCGGACGCATTCCCCGGCTCGTGCGGGAGGGATTTCGCGGCGCAATACACTCGACCGGCGCGACGAAAGACCTCGCTGCCCTCATGTTTGCGGACGCTCTGCGGGTGATGCAAGAAGGCGCGTCGAAGCTGGGATGCGAAGTACTATATGAGGCGCAAGATATTGAAAAGTCGCTCTCGCTTTGGCACGCGCATGAATATCACGAGCCGTTTCAGGTAAGCGATATTGCGGTTGAGTTTCTTGATGCGGGGCACGTCCTCGGCTCGGCACTTGTGAAGCTCGCACGGCATGGCCGCACCATCGTATTCACGGGCGATATCGGCAATTCTCCCGAGCCTCTTTTGAATGACACTGAATTTCCCGAAGGAGCCGATTATCTGGTGATGGAAAGCGTGTACGGCGACCGCGTGCACGATGGACGCGCACAGCGCCGCGAGAAGCTGCGGCAGTGCGTCGAGGATACACGCGCACGCAAAGGCGTCCTGCTCATTCCGTCCTTCTCGCTTGAGCGCACGCAGCTGCTGCTCTTCGAACTCAATGTAATGATGGAAGAGGGGACGCTCGCGCCCATGCCTGTATACCTTGATTCACCGCTCGCCATAGATGTGACCGAGGTGTTCCGGAAGTACAGGCATTTACTCAATCCTGCGGCACAGCAGCACTTTTCAGAGCACAACGACCCCTTCTCGTTCAGCAGCCTGAAGCTGACCCGCGGAGTAAGTGAATCCCGCGCCATTCACGCCGCACCGAGCCCCAAAATCATCATCGCGGGAGCGGGAATGTCTCATGGCGGGCGCATTCCCGTGCACGAAAAATACTATTTGGGCGACAAACACGCGACAATCCTTTTCGTGGGGTATCAGGTGCCGGGCTCGCTCGGGCGGCGAATTCAAGACGGCGAGAAACGTGTCGAAATAGACGGCGAGCACATCCGTATCTATGCAAAGCGGGAGACACTCACGGGATATTCGGGGCATGCCGACCGCGAACAGTTGCTCACATTCGTCGAGAACTCGGGAGAAAAGCTTGAGCGCGTATTCGTCACGATGGGCGAGCCGCAATCCTCGATGTTTCTCGCGCAACGCATCCGTGATTTTCTCGGTGTTGATGCGGTTGTGCCCGATGTGGCAGAATCTTTTGATATCAACTTCTAAACAGGTGGTACAATTTCACTCAATGGCCAAGAGGATTCTTCATCCCAATCATACTGCCGTGCCGCTAAACTTTTGCCGGTTGCCCGACGGTTACGGTGTCGTGAAAATAGCCGTTTCAGGCGCAGCCGAGACGGGTGCGTGCGGACTCGATTCGTATGAAAAGGCCAAGGAGGTCGGGCGCGAGATAGCCAAACACGGCGGCATCATCACGACGGGGGCGACGACGGGTTTCCCCATGTACGCCGCGATGGGTGCCAAGGACGAATGCGGATTTTCTATCGGATTTTCACCCGCAGGCAGTGAGCGCGAGCATGTGGAGACCTATAAATTGCCGCTCGATTATATGGATGTGGTCGTCTATACCGGCTTCGGCTATTCGGGGCGCGACCTTCTGCTCGTGCGCTCATCCGACGCCGTCATCATCGGCTGCGGACGCATCGGCACACTCAACGAATTTTCAGTCGCGTTCGAGGATAGGCGCCCCATCGGCATCTTGGAAGGTTCGTGGGGGACCGATGAGCTTCTGAAACAGGTCATTGAGGCGGCGCATAGGCCCAACGCGAAGATTGTCTACGATTCCGACCCGAAGGCAATGGTGGAGCGCCTCATAGAAATGGTGACGAAGGAAAAAGAAAAGACGATGCTCGTGTACAACAACCACGACAGCCGCGACCCCGCGAAAAAAGCGGAAGAGGTGATTTTTTAATCACCCTGTCCAGGCTTAGGACTTGAGAGAAGAGACAATCCGTTCGAAGGTTTCGGGGTGGTCTTTGGCGAGCTCGGAGAGTACTTTGCGGTCCAGCGTGATGTTGGCCTTCTTGAGCGCGTCGATGAATCGCGAGTATGAGAATCCGAGCGGGCGAACTGCTGCGTTCAGGCGGAGTGTCCAGAGGCTGCGGTACTCGCGCTTCTTGGAGCGGCGGTGGCGGAATGCGTGCACGCCGGCGTGCTGGATGGCCTCCTTTGCGGTGCGCTCCTTGGTGGAACGGTTGAAGCGGTAGCCCTTGGTCTGAGCCAAGACGTTGCGGCGGCGCTTCAGTTTTGTGACTCCTCGTTTTACCCGTACCATATCGTCGTTTTAATCTTTAATGGCTCAAATAGCGGCTCTTGGCGGTGTTGTTCATCGCCGCGTGGAAAGAAACTGCCCGGCGGCGGCGCATCTGACCCGTGCCGCTTTCTTTGGCGTTGAAGTGATTGTGTCCCGGGGCGCGGGCGATTATCTTGCCCTTCTTGGTGACACGGAGGCGCTTCGTATAGGACTTGTTGGTTTTCATATAGAAACCGCACTTTGCGCGGTGGAGCCATTATGCCCGAAATCGCTTAAAACGCAAATCTCAAGCCTCGGTCTCGGCGGCGGCGGGCGGTACTATTTTCGGCGGCTTCGGTGTCTGCGGCTTTTTGGACGGGTCGCGTTCGAGGGTGATGGAGAGGCCTTTGGGGCCTTTTTGAATAGGCTCGGCTACTTTGTAGCCCTCGGGGATGACCGCAAGGAACCGCTCCAGACGCTCTTTGAGGAATTCGAATTCCATATACTTGTAGCGGCCCCACAAGAAGAGGTCGACTTTTACGCGGTGACCTTCTTTGAGCCAGGCCGCCGCTTTGCCCGCCTTTATCTGCATGTCGCGTTCGGAGGTGCCGATTTTCACCTGGGTAATTTTTGTCTCCGTCACGTGGGCTTTCGATTTGACCTCCTTGTCTTTCTTCTTTTGCTCGTATTTAAATTTGCCGTAGTCGGTGATTTTGCACACGGGCGGCTGCGCGTTGGGGGATATCTCGATAAGGTCGAGCCCGAGCGCTTGAGCTTTCGCGAGGGCCTCGCGGATGGGGAGAACGCCGAAATTTTCGGCATCGGGTCCGATGACGCGCACTTCAGGCGCCCGGATACCCTCATTCATACGCGCGCGCTCCTTTTCAGCCTGCGATGTGTATTTGGTGAATCCCATTTGTTGCGCGAACTATACCCCCACGTCATCTAATAGGCAAGAAAAAACAAGGCGGGACCCGCTACTCTCCGTAGAATTGAGATTGTGTGTACCCCCCAAAAGGCTTCAGGTAATTAAGCGCGAGAAGAAGAGTATTCTTCATC
>JBBUDH010000059.1:0-10212 GCA_038057405.1 Patescibacteria group bacterium | reverse complement strand
CACCAAAACACAGCACGTGGCATCTGCTTTGTATTTATTGCATTCAACGGCTCACATACCCGTTATGTGAGCCGTTTGCCCCCGCCCCGCCGCCCATTCAATTTTCAAAAACCCCCGCGAAATAAATGAGGATGGAGGAGTGTGCGGCGGGGCGGGGGCCGAGGACGCGCCAGCAGGCGCGTCCGAGAGAGTCAGCACGGGGTCGAATCGGACCACTCCCGTACAAAGCCACCTCGCGCGCGGAGCGCGCGAGTTAGTCAGCGTTGGTGCTAAAATAGGTTCGAGCAGCGTTGTAGATACTCACCACACCAAACGAACAAAGTTCTATTTGGTGTGGTGCCCCGGCACATTTGTATATGTTTTACGTTTACGTTCTCAACAGTCTAAAAGATTCGAAGGGTTACATTGGTTCTACAACGGACCTGAGGCGGCGATTGAGCGAGCACAACAGCGGAAAAGTTGCGTCTACTAAACCGCGTTTGCTTTTTGAACTCATATACTACGAAGCCTACAAAAACGAGAAAGATGCCCGTCTTCGCGAAGCATCCTTGAAATTAAAGAGTAAAGCGTACGCGCAACTCCGTAAAAGATTGTTCAATTCATTGCCGCACGGTGTCGGCCGTTGAAAATGCTACAATCCGCGAATGGAACCTAATTCGGGCAAGAAATTGGAGATAGTCGTCGAGGGCGTGGCGTGGCAGCGCTTGCCTATACGGACGCATGTCATCACAAAAGATGACGACATCGGGGATGTCGTAAAGAAATACGCGAATCCGCATTTGCAGCCGGGCGACATTCTTTTCATCAGTGAACGCATCGTCGCTATCAGCCAGGGACGCGCATACCCCATCAAAGATATTCACCCTTCGTGGCTCGCGAAGCTCTTAGTGAAATTCGTACACAAATCCCCCTATGGCATCGGGCTTGGCAGCCCGTGGACGATGGAACTCGCGATTCGCGAGGTTGGTGCATTCCGAATACTCGTGGGTGCCTTGGCCGCCGTACTCACAAAACCGTTCGGACTTAAGGGAGTCTTCTACCGTGTCGTCGGCAACAACATCAATGCGATAGACGGCCCGTGCGACTATACGCTTCCGCCCTACAACGACTATGCAAAATTGGGCCCCGCAAAGCCGATGAAAGTCGCCAAAGAGCTCGGCGTGATGCTCGGATGCGACGTCGTCATCATTGATGCCAACGACCTCGGAGCGGCGGTGCTCGGCAAATCAAACGCCGCGATTACGGACGCATTTTGTAAGGCAGTCTTCAAAGATAATCCCCTCGGCCAATCCACGCAGCAAACACCTATTTGTATAGTGCGAAAAGTCGCGTAACACATCTTTGTCGTCACAAATATCTTTGCTGCCGTCGCAGCAAAGATTTTCTGACCACGACTCGCGGGTCGGCCTACTGGCCTCACAACGCTCCGTCCCGGACTTGTAAGCAAAAAGAGCACGCAGGTGCTCTTTTTGTTCAAGTCCGCCCACCTGGATTCGAACCAGGGACCCACTGCTTAAGAGGCAGTTGCTCTACCAGCTGAGCTATAGGCGGTACAGAAAAAATATACCACAGACTCGTGATATATTCCTCATGTTGGGCAGGTGGCGAAATTGGTAGACGCGCCAGGCTTAGGACCTGGTCTCGCAAGAGGTGGAGGTTCGAGTCCTCTCCTGCCCACTGAAGGAGTTCACGACTGAAGTGGGCGGGGTGAAAAGAGTGCGGGGCACTCTTTTCGAGGACTCGAAAGCCGGAGCGCGTCGGCGCGAGGCGGG
The DNA here is from genome assembly GCA_038057405.1 of Patescibacteria group bacterium. GTDB lineage: Bacteria > Patescibacteriota > Minisyncoccia > Phycocordibacterales > UBA2100 > UBA10103. The sequence continues at coordinate 8,440 of JBBUDH010000059.1, read as the reverse complement.
GTCGCGGGTTTCGCCAGCAGGCGAAAACCTGTGACCGGGCCTCTCCTGCCCACACAAACTCAGTTCCCGCCGAAGAAATTGCCGGGGAGCGAGATGTTTTGGCCGCGCGAGATATCGGGATTGCGGAAGTCGAGGCCGAAGGTGTTGTCGAGCAATTCGAGGATACCGAATACGGAGACCATGATGAGCATGCCCACGATGCCCCACAGCATGTGCTGTTTGCCTTCATCGGTGTCGCCCCCTTCGTTGAGCTTCCATAGGAATTCGACGAGCCCGTAGACGAACAGCAGGAAGCCCAGCGCGAAGATGACCAATATCGCAGGGTTGATGATGTACGTCTCAAAACGGTACATTATGTTCGATACTGAATCCATATGCGGAGGCGAATCCCGTTACACCTGGTTGGTGTACGAGTGTAGCGCCCGTTATTAGTAGTAGCCGCTCGTCCCCGTGTTTATCTGAATGCCTTTCGGGATGACCGGATCGGTCGAGGTGACCTTGAAGGTGCTCTGGAGGAGGCGGATGATGCCCCAGATGGAAACCATGACGAAAATGGCGATGACGCCGTAGAACATGATCTGCAAGCCCTCGCTTTTCTCTTCGCCGACCGAGACGAGGTAACGGATAAGACCCCAGAAGAAGACGACGATGGCGAGCGTGATGAAAAGCCCTATCAAGGCGTTCAAAAACGTATTGGCGAGAGCAAGCGTGTCGAGGAGTGTCGCCGCGCTCGCGAGTGCGGGAAGCGCCACTGTCGCCGCTGCAAGGACCGAAGAACCGAGTATTTTACGCATAAAATATGATAATTGGGCTATTCACTTAGCTAATATCTAGTACCTCAATGGTATAGGTAGCTGCTTAAAACACAATATATGTTTGGGGATAACACGTTAGTGCTCCTCAGCCTTCTTCTTCCCTCCCCCCGAATGCGCGGCAAGATAGATGATAATCCAGATAATGATAATGGCGACGATTACAGATACGACGTAGCCCGCCTCTTTCGGGTGGTACTGGAAGAATTGGACGATGGCCAGAAGCACGACGAGCACAAAGAGTATGACCACCGACCACTCCATTATCTTTATGGCTTCCGTGCGGTACGTCGGCCAAGTCCCGAGGCGGGTAATCCAGAGGAAAAGTCCCAGGAAGTAGGTGAACAGTGCGACCGTGAGCATGAGCCCCACGAAGATATTGAAAAGGCCGATGACCTGGATGAACGTCACGCCTGACGCTCCGGCGGCGCTTGCGCCGGTGGAAGCCCCCGAATCTGCTAGCCCTGCAAACGCGAGTGCGGGAAAGGCGAAGACTGCAAAGGCGATGAGGGGGGATAAACGCATGGCGGTCCGCATATGATATCTACTCGCCGCCGAATCGCGGCATGCCGAAAGGGTCGGAAGAAGAGGTTTGCTCCAAGCCCCCCGTCGTCGGACTGTTAATGCTTCCGCCGAAGAGTGTGTCCTGCAATAACCGCAAGATACCCCAGATGGAAACCATGACGAAAAGCACGATGATGCCCCAGAAAAAATACGTCCTTACTTTCTCCCCCGCGTCGTCGCTGAAGCTCAGAATGTTCGTCGAGATGCCGTAGAAGTAGACCACGATGCCCGCGACGATGAGTACCGCGGTCGTCGCATCCAGAATCTCGACGATATCAACGGCGAGTTCCTGAAATGTACGCGCGGCCTCGGCGGAAGCAACGAGTGGGAGCGCGAGCGCTACGATTGCCGGGAGAATGCGTGCGAATTTCATATGAGTATTACGGTCAGTTCCCTACCAGCTGTGTCACCGTGCCTCCGATGAGGGTCGCGATGACCCACGCGCCGAGGATAAGCAGTGCGCCGATGATGACATAGACGAAATTCTTCTTCGCCTCCTCGAGCTTGCTCGAATTGCCGCGGGCCAATACGAACATGAACCCGGAAATGACGAGGAAGAGAGTGATGATGGGAAGCGCTACCATGACGAGAACCTTGAGAGCGCCCGCGATAAATGCGGGTATGGTGCTGAAACTCGAGTTGAGCGGATTCTCAAGACCCGTCTCGGCATGCGCGACGGATATTGTAAGGAAAACAAACCACACGGCAAGTAAAAACGATACAACGACCCTAGATACGAGGCGCGGGGAAAGCAGCGACGCAGGCGTACGTACTTGTACGACGGAGGCGCTGCAGGGGCCCTGCAACGAAGTAGATGGGGTTGGTGTATCGTTTTTACTCATAGTCCGAGAATGCGGGCAAGTTCCTGATCCCCGCGCTGTACCGCTTCAGCGACGAGCATCGCCCCACTCGTCGTATTCTCAATCATAGCGCGGAAAACTTCCGCTGTCTTAGCGGGGTCCGGGTCAAGCCATGAATGCGCGAGAATAGCCTGTTTGTTGAAGAATTCGTCGTTACCTTGTGCTCTTTTGTTTAAGATGTCGCGGCGCGCACTGGGAATCCCCAGAGCTTCGGAGAGAGCGCCCCCCGTGTCGGCCGAGACGAGCAGAAAAGCCGCCGTAATCGCGGCACTCGGGTTCGCGCCCGCACGCGATGCGGCGAGCCCCCAGACCCGCGCCGTGCTGAGCGCATTCGCGCTTGTACGTATCTGCGGTATCGGTGCGAGCCCGAAATTGAGATTGGGATTCATGCGTGTGATGAGCGGTGCCTCACTCGCATAGCCGACATACAGCGCCAAATCGCCGGTCGCGAATTCTTTCTGGGATTCGGGCAATGAGCGATTCCACGAGAAGCCGTCTTTCGACGGATCCGCGAACTCGGTAAAGAAACGCAGTGCGGAAGCGGTAGGTTGCGCGGCGGAAGAGCCGACGCGCGGCGCAAGCGCGGGCGTGAGGCGTCCCGCGTTGTCATAGGCGGTAATCTCGCCGCCCGCCTGGAGTATGAGAGTCGCAAGGATGTCTTTTGCATTGGTCACGTTCTTATACTCGCCGAGCGCTATCGCGGATTTCGTTATGGTGCCGGAATCGTCGCGTTTCGTCGCCTTCTGTGCAATCTGGTAAAGCTCATCCCAATACCGCGGCGGCTGCGCGTAGCCGGCGGATGCGAGCATGTCTTTGTTCCAGTAGAGAATGAGCGGATCGACGAAAATGGGGACGGCGATGACGCCGTTTTGTGCGAGGAACGGACTGGCCGCTTCGACAAAAGTGTTCTCAAACTGTGCCTTCGAAAGCGCGGAGAATGGGATGACGGAAGTCTTGCCCGCGTCCTTGAGCGCATAGTCCTGGCGCATGAGGAAGAGGTCGGGGCCCGTACCGCTTGCGAGCGCGCTCACGAGTTCCGCATCAAATGTAGCGGGATCTTTCTTCTCGTATGTTACCTGGCTCAATTGGGGATTATCTTCCGCGGCTTGTCGCAGCACGACCGCAAATGCAGCCGGGTCGAGCGTGCCCCATATCTTCACCGCCCCGATGGAATTGCTCTGAGCGCCCCCTACCGCGAGCGAAAAAATGAGCACGCCCGCGATGGCGAGCGCGCCGAAGGTAATCAGAAGGCTAAGTTGAAACATCGAAAGTTTTTTCATGATTTTGTGTACGGCGTGAGCCTGAATATCAAACCGTAGTGATGCGCACCGGCGGGAAATTCCCGCTGAAGTTCGAAGCCGCTCTGCTTCGCGAGCTCCCGGGCCTTCTCCTCCGGCACGACATCATTCTTCAGGGGACCCAATCCCCCGAATGACTCCGCCCAATCAATGATAGCAAGTCTTCCCGCCGGTTTGAGCACCCTCCCCGCCTCGGTGAGGACAGCGGCTTTGTTTTCGATCTGGAAAAGCAAATTCGAGATGAGCACGAGGTCGAGAGTCTTGTCCGCGAGCTTGGACGAGCCCGGGTGTTCGAGGTCGGTCCAGATGATATCGACATTTTTGAATCCGCGCCTGTTCGCCTCGTTCTTGACGCGCCGCAAGAGGTCGCGCTGTACATCTATCGCATAGACACGCCCCGAATTCTCAAGTGCCTCCGCAATGTGGAGTACATAAATGCCGCTGCCCGAGCCGAAATCGGCAACTGACATTCCCGGTTCAATGCCGAGCGCCGCGACGTTGCGCTTCGGATGCGCAAAACCTTCCGTCTTAAGCGGAGTATCTGTAGACATCGCATACAGTATATACCGCGCATCCGCGCTTATGCGCCGGAAAACGTATCGTTGGGGAAATTAATTATTTCCTTCCACGGTCACCGCTTCGAATACCACAAATGATGCGACTGAATCCCCTTCGCGCATTTTCATCACCCGCACTCCTTGTGTCGCGCGCGAGAGGGTGGAAATTTCATCGAGTCCCGTGCGGATGGTCTGGCTCTTTTTGGACATCGCGACAAGCTCACCGCCACGGGCCAGTACGACCGCCGCGCCCACGAGCTGCTTGGTCTTGGCGGTGATGGACATGGTCTTGATGCCGGAGCCGCCGCGTCCTTGCGTTTTGTATTCGGAAAGTTTTGTCTTCTTGCCGTAGCCGGTCGAAGAGAGGACGAGAAGCTCCGCGTCTTTCACTCCTTTCGGGACGATGCCCGTGCCGACGATGGAATCGCCGGTGCCGAGCTTCATGCCGCGCACACCCGCGGCCTGACGGCCCATCTCGCGCACGTCTTTGACCGCGAAGCGGATGGCCTGTCCCTTCGACGTCGCGAGGACCGCATCATCACCCGGATAGACGAACTGAGCCGAAATGAGCGCATCGCCCTTGTCGAGGCCGATGGCGATGAGACCGCTGCGGCGCACTTCGTGGAATTGTGACGCGGCGACGCGCTTCACGGTACCCTGGCGCGTCGTCATAAGCAGCGAGAGCCCTTCGACGGCCTTCTTCTGCTTCGGCATCGCGAGGATAGAGGTGATTTGCTCACCCTGTTCGAGCGAAATGAAATTCATGATGGATTTGCCCTTGGTCGCGCGCTTCCCTTCAGGGAGGTCATACATCTTGAGCTGGTAGACCTTGCCGCGGTCGGAGAAGAAGAGGAGGTCCGAGTGCGCGCTCGCCGTCAAAAATTGCGTGACGAAATCCTCCTCCTTGGTATCGAGGTCGACGACACCGACGCCACCGCGCTTTTGCCTGCGGTACTCGGCGGGATTCGTGCGCTTGATGTAGCCGCCCTGCGTAAGCACCAAGACGGAATCTTCGTCGGCAATGAGGTCTTCGGCGGAGAGTATGGTGGCGCCACGCTTTACTATTTTCGTGCGGCGGTCGTCGCCATATTTTTCAATAACCTCATGCAGCTCTTTCTTGATGAGCTCCATGAGCTTTTTCTCGCTCTTCAAAAGCGCGGTCAATTCTTCGATAAGGGCCTGCACCGCTTTCAGCTCGTCTTCTATCTTTTTGCGTTCAAGACCCGCGAGCTTCTGGAGGCGCATGTCGAGAATGGCATTGGCCTGCAGCTCGGAGAATTTGAACGTCTTCATCAACTGCGCGCGGGCGTCGTTGACGTCTTTGGACTTTTTAATGAGTTTGATGATTTCGTCGATGTGGTCGAGCGCTTTCTTGAGGCCGAGGAGGATATGCTCGCGCGCCTGTGCGACTTTGAGGTCGTACCGCGTGCGACGTGTGACAACCTCCTTGCGGTGCGCGATGAAGTATTCGAGGAGCGCTTTGAGCGAGAGCGTCTGCGGGACGCCGTCCACAAGCGCCACGACGTTGTAGTGGAAGGTCTCTTCAAGCTGTGTGTGCTTGTAGAGATAGTTGAGTACCGTCTGGGCGTTGGCGTTGTTCTTCAATTCAACGACGACACGGATGTCCTTGGTGGACTCGTCGCGGATATCACGGATGCCTTCGAGCTTTTTCTCATGCACGAGGTCGGCGATTTTGGTGAGCAGGTCGGATTTATTCACGCGGAACGGAATCGAGGTGATGATGATTTGGTAATCACCTTTCTTACCTTCCGTTATTTCCGCATCTCCGCGCACGACGACGCCGCCCCGCCCGGTGGTATATGCGTGTCTGATGTCGGTCTGATTGAAAGCGATGCAGCCCGTCGGGAAGTCGGGTCCCTGGACGAATTTCAAGAGATCGTCGGTGGTCGCGTCGGGATTTTCGATGAGGTGGATGGAGGCTTCGCCGACTTCGCGCAGATTGTGCGGCGGGATGTTGGTCGCCATACCGACCGCGATTCCGAGCGTGCCGTTGAGAAGCAGATTCGGCGTCGCCGAAGGCAAGACGCTCGGTTCCTGTTTCGTGTTGTCGTAATTGGGAGTGAAATTGACGGTCTCTTTCTCGATGTCGCGCATCATCTCGCCCGCGAGCCGCGACATCTTGGCTTCGGTGTAGCGGTATGCGGCGGCGCCGTCGCCGTCTATCGAGCCGAAGTTGCCTTGCCCGACGATGAGCGGGTACCGCATCGTGAAATCCTGCGCCATTTTCACCATCGCGTCGTACACCGACGCGTCGCCGTGCGGATGATATTTGCCGAGCACGTCGCCGACCACGGTCGCCGATTTACGGGTCTTGGCCGAGACGGTAAGACCTGCTTCTTGCATGGCAAAAAGGATGCGGCGGTGCACGGGCTTGAGGCCGTCGCGCACATCGGGAAGGGCGCGCGCGGTGATGACGGACATCGCGTAGTCGAGGTACGACTCACGCATTTCGGTCGAAATACTACGAGAGACGACCCCTTCGGGTCGCGCAACCTTCATCGGTGTTTCATCGCCTTTCTTTGCCGCCATATTCGTTTAAGTATATCAAAAACCGGTAATATTTCCAGCCCAAAACCTCCCTTTCCCTTGACACGCAAACCTATTGGGACTACCTATATGTACAGAGTTGAACATAAATGCATCGATTCAGGGAGGATGACAATGAGCAACATCGTATCGCTACAGGCACTGTACTACCCGGTAATCCTTCGGGTCGTGTTGGGTCGAATTATCACCTATCGCAGTCTGATTATCGAGTGTACCGAGGTGCCGTCGGGATTCTCAATGCAAGAACTTCGCGACCTGTTCTCGATTAAAACGGAAGATGATTGGCTCGATGAGACACTCGATGAGCTGAACTTCGCCAAAAAGGAGCTCGCTAAGAAGGCCCGCGATCTATCGCTTGCTCGAAAGGTCACGGTGAGCCAGAACGGATTTTTCGTGGTCGTCCGGCCAAAACTCGACGAGGTCGAGAAACGGGACCATTGCAAGTCTGAACAGTCGGCGACTGATACATCCGCAATGGCCGCCGTTGCCGAAAAGAAGACCCCGCCTCGCCGGGACCAACTTCTTCTCGGTGCGGCGGTCTTCTTTTTTATCCACACAGTAATATTCTTGAGTTGTCCCGACCGATTAAACTTAGGAATATGGGAAAGCTTGAGAAAGAAGCTCGCTCGCGCAGGCGGTGGGGGCAGGTACAGTATGCCCTGCTTGCGGTGGTGGGTATTTCGGGTCTCCTGCTTGTCACGGCTGCCGCACCCAACGCGCTCAAATTACTCAAGTACCTTCCCAAGAATAAATATCGTTTTGGTAATCAGGCGAAAAGCGGCCTTTCACGCCTCGCAGATAAAGGGTACGTAAAATTTGTAGAAGCACATGGAAAGAAACATGCCGAACTCACCGAACGAGGGCGACGTGAACTTCTTCTGTTGCAGCAAAAGTTTGAAAACTCTGCGAGCAAGCGACGACGTTGGGATAAACGGTGGAGGATTGTTTCATTCGATATATCAGAGAAGGTTGCTGGCAAGCGAGTGAGTCTACGCAGAACCATGCAATCGTTTGGATTTTACCGACTACAAGATAGTGTATGGGTGTATCCGTATGACTGTGAAGATGTAATCGGGCTCCTAAAAACCAATCTGGGACTGGGCAGCGCGGTGCTCTACATGATTGTTGAGAAAATCGAGAACGACCGGCGCCTGAGGGAGCACTTCGAGGTCTAAATCACGTATGTATGATATTCCTGACTTATCTCGGTCGGGACAACTTGGGAATATGACTTTCCTGCCAGACTTTTTGCATTTCGGGTTTGTAGCTCCAAAAACTTCTAGTACGTCGTATTTTGGGTGCCGAATTGGTCCGAGCCACTGCCCTGTGTTTGTTGAACACCCGTTTGCTGCTGGAACTGCATTTCCTGCGACGCTGCCTCGTTTCGCAGCTGCAGAAATTCATCCGCCGTATTGGAATACTCTTGCTTGAGCTTCTCCTGCGCTTCTTTGACGCTCGAAAAATTGAATTCATCTTGTGCTCCGCCGCTTAGATTGAGCTGGTTGGCATTTTTCTGGATACCGCGGAAGAAAAATATCGCCCACGCGGCGAGGAGGACGACGACGACCGATATCGCGATGCCGCTCGCGACGGCGACCTTGTCGTCTTTGGGACCCTCCTTGAGATTGTTAATCGCTTTCTGGACCACCATCGCTCTATTGTACCCCGTCAGTGAGATTTGCCTTAGGCGGGCCATCCACATAGGTATGTGCCGAATAATAAACTATTTGTACGAGATGAGTACCTTGGTGACAGTTTGGCGGCATGCGCATAGTACGCCC
>JBBUDH010000058.1:0-1285 GCA_038057405.1 Patescibacteria group bacterium | reverse complement strand
TCGTAGAAAGTTACCTGCGCACCAAAGCCGTGTCCCCCGCCGACCCCGAAGCGCTCACCGCAGCGCTCGTCGAGACGATGCGTGAGAAATCCGGGACGGAACGCCCCCCTGTCGAAAATCAATTCTTGCTTTCCGAAATGGTCAAAGAAACTTCCGCGCTGTATCACTAAAGCGCGCCGACGATTTCGGTTTCATCGCGCGCCTGAATGGAGGGCTTCGCGTGCCGGCGCATGCCCATCAGAATGCCGAGTGCTAAGTATTCGGTTACAAGGTGCGAGCCGCCGTAGCTCATAAAAGGCAGCGTCGTGCCGGTTATCGGCAAGAGTCCGATATTCATACCCACATGGACTATGAATTGAGCCGTAAAATAGACGGCGATGCCGGCACCAAACAACGTATCGAAGTTATCCGAACCATGGCTCGCAATCATAAGTATGCGGAGGACGAGAATGCCGAAGAGACCGAACAGAAGTGCGACGCCGACGAATCCCCACTCCTCGGCATATGCAGCGAAAATAAAATCCGTCTGATATTCTGGTAGAAACCGCAATTTGGATTGTGTACCGTATCCGATACCTTTTCCGAAGAGCTCGCCCGAGCCGACGGCAATGGTCGATTGATACGCGTTGTAACCGCTACCGCGGATGTCCGCGAGCGGGTGAATGAAAGTCAGCACGCGCTGCTTCTGATACGGCTGCAGCCCGTACTGCCATAATCCCGTAAGTACGATAAGCGCAGCGATGGTAAGTAAGAGCAGATGTTTCCACGAAATACCCGCGACGAGCACCATACCGAGCCAGATGCTCGCGATGATAATGGAAGAACCGAAATCAGGTTGGAAAAAGACGAGTACAAAGAGCGCCGCCATGTACGCACCCGAGACCGCAATGTGTCGGAATGCGGCGATTTCCACATGCCGCCGCGCAAAATATTTCGAGAGTACCATCACGAGAAGGAGCTTGGCGGGGTCCGACGGTTGTACGGAGAGAAAACCGAGGTTGAAACGATTTTGGGCGCCTTTGACGATAGCGCCGAAGAGATAAATCAGTGCCAAAGAAAAGACGACCGCCGCGAAAAGCCCCGTGATGACGGGCGTACGGCGTAAAAAGCCGTACTCGGGAATACTCGCCGCAAAAAACGCGACGACGGCAGCGCATATCCAGATAAGCTGTTTGTCGAAAAAGAAGTTCTCCGCAGAAAAGGAACGCATCGTGACCAACCCCAAAAGCGATATGGCGAGCGCGCTCGCGAAAATAAACCAATCAACATGGAAAAACAATCGAGC
>JBBUDH010000057.1:0-1395 GCA_038057405.1 Patescibacteria group bacterium | reverse complement strand
CTTTGATGAGGTCAATCGTGGAAGTGGGTGATGAGGTCGATTTGTTTGTGTTGTCGTTCGTGTTGATGTTGATGAGGTCGGATATTGGTGTGGGCTGCTTCTGTGCCGTCGATGTCGGACTCTGTGTCGGGGGCGGCGACTGGTCGGTGGGCGTTTGTTGGGGTGGAAGCGTTGGCTGCTGCTGTGGTGGTGGCGGGGGAGGAGGCGGAGGTTGCTGTTGCATACCGAGCGCTTTACGAATCTGATCCGACAGGCTACCCCCGCCGCCGGAGGAATCAGGCAATAAACCGTTTCCACCCGAGCCGCTGGAGCAGACCCCGCATTGCCCATATTTGCCTTGGCCGTCCTGGAAGTGATGGAAGTCCCACTCCCCGATAGTCGTAATCCCAAACGTTCTCGCATTCGCGCGCATCCACGCCGACATCTGACGGCTGTTGTTGTTAAAATCGGCGGCAAGACCCCAGGGGTGATAGGAGCCGCAAGCAGTTTTAACCTGTGTTGCGCCGTCTCCACGGGAAATTATTGAGTTCTGTTCCGCCTCGCTTCGATATCCGCTGGTGATTATCGGCGGTCCGCCGGGCACTGCCTCCATAAGTCTCTTGAGCTTTTGCGCGAAGACAGGATTCATGCAGGAAACGTTCACACTTTTTGTCGCATGTTTGGCAAGCCACAGTTTCGTTTCGCCGACGGCCCGTCCCGTATTAGGGTCATCCATATTCCACGACATACCCACTCGGGGATTTGGTATGCCCGCGAACCGCATAAGCTCAAGGTCTTCTTCTGTTGTTGCGGTCCTTGTCCCCGTAGGAGATGCGTCCGCCGCCGACACAAGAAAGACAGGGATAAGGACAAGAAACAATGCCCCTATAAGCAATGAGGGGAGATGTCTGAACCGGTACATGGATGTAAGTATACCGAGGAAACGGCCAACCCCCGACGGGGCATGTTGGGAAGTCTAGTCGGCGTAGGCTGCGCTCGTCCCCGGAGGCACTGTGCCCGGCACGTACCCCCCAAAAGGCTTCAGGTAATTAAGCGCGAGAAGAAGAGTATTCTTCATCGCATCAAGCATCCGTAGCATAAAGGTATTCTCTCCCACGATGTAGCCCGAGACGGGTCCCTTCGAGAGATCGCCCGTCGTAAAGGTCTGCGGCACGCTCAGGTTGCCGTACGTACTGGACGTCGCCGCGACCCTTGTCGAAGTCGGCTTCCTCGCATCGAGAGACGTCGCGTCGCTCGTATCAGGATTGAGGTCAATGTCGACCGCTTTGCCGATATCAATGGAGTCACTTACGGGGTCCAGAAATTCCTTGATGAGGTCAATGGTGGAAGTGGGTGATGAGGGCGATTTGTTTGTGTTGTCATTCGTGTTGATGTTGATGAGGTCGGATACGGATG
>JBBUDH010000056.1:6648-10709 GCA_038057405.1 Patescibacteria group bacterium | reverse complement strand
TCGAACATCGAGACGATATCAGGCGGTGCCTTTGGATTCATAAAGAAGCTGCCCGCGGCCTTTACATTCTGCAAATGCCGTCGTTCACGCTCCGCTATCGTTTCCTCGATGCGCTTTGCGCTCTCTGCGGGTGCCAGAGATTCAAGACGCAAGACGACACGCAAGATGACCCACTCCGGGTGGTCTTTAAAAAAACTGTGGCGGTATGAAAAATCGCATTCGGCATTCGTAAAGTCGCGCACTTCACCGTTCTGCGTGTTGAGTGCCCGGACTCCTGTAACAAAATCTTTTATCTCCGGGCCGAACGCTCCCGCATTGCCGCGCGCCGCGCCCCCGATAGTGCCGGGGATGCCCGCGAGCTTTTCCCATCCGCCGTACCCTCGGGCCCCGAGCGCACGGATGAGCTCGATGAGATTCGTTCCCGCCCAAGAGTCTACGATGCCATCCGAAAAGCTGTACAGGTTACCGACGATGCGCACGACGAGCGCGTCGAGCCCTGCGTCAGGTACGAGCACATTACTACCGCCGGCAAGTACGACGAGTCGCATACCTCTCTCCTTCGCCCACTGCACAGCGTCGCGGATATCATCATCCTTGCGGGCTTTGACGACGTACCTTGCAGGACCACCGATTTCAAAGGTGGTGAGTGGTGCAAGCGGTACGTTTTCTTTGACATTCATAACTCTAGCTTACACGAAACGCCGCATTTTTACCCGTGACCTAAGCCATACACAATAACTCGACGGTCGTAGAGTTATTGTGTATGCGAAATTATTTTGATTTTTTTGACTTCTTTTGTTTTGTTTCCAATTTCTGAATTTCGTCCCTCAGAAGGGCAGCTGTTTCGAAGTCGAGCCTATCGGCAGCATCATGCATCTGTTGCCGCTTGTCTTTGACGAGCTTCTTTACATCACCGCCGTACGCGGCCGTATCGAGCGCTGCGAGTTCGCCCACAGCCCGCGAGCGCGTGCGTTCTATATCGCCGACGATATCGTGAATGCGTTTCTCGATGGTCTTGGGTGTGATGCCGTGTTTTTTGTTGTACGCCTCCTGTATTGCGCGCCTGCGATTCGTTTCCCCTATCGCGCGCTCGAGCGAGCCGGTCATCGTATCGGCATAGAGAATGACGCGCCCGAGCACGTTGCGGGCGGCACGTCCTATCGTCTGGATGAGCGATGTCTCGCTGCGCAAAAATCCCTCCTTGTCGGCATCGAGTATAGCGACGAGCTCCACTTCGGGGAGGTCGAGGCCTTCGCGAAGGAGGTTCACACCGACCAATACATCGAAAGTCCCTTTGCGGAAATCGGTAAGAATCTCGATGCGCTCGATGGTCTTCACATCGCTGTGGATGTAGCGGACTTTTATCTTCTTCTCGGCAAGAAATGCGGTGAGATCCTCAGCCATTTTCTTGGTAAGGACGGTGACCATCGAGCGGCTGCCGCGTTTGGTCACCAATTCGGCTTCCCGTATGAAGTCCTTTACTTGGCCCTCAAACTCACCACGTGCCACGATCGGCCGCACTACTATCTCCGGGTCCACGAGCCCCGTCGGACGGATGACCTGTGATATGGGCTCACCGCTTCGCCCTATCTCATACTTACCGGGTGTCGCGGAGGTGTAAATCGTCTGTCCGACGCGTTGCTCGAATTCGCCAAAATTGAGCGGCCGGTTGTCCACGGCGCTGGGCAGCCGGAAACCGTGCTCCACAAGCGTGTCTTTGCGGGCCCTATCGCCCGCATACATGCCGCCTATCTGCGGCACCGTGACGTGCGACTCGTCGATGACGGTGAGGAAGTCGGGAGTGCCGTCCGCATTGACCGGAAAGTACGAAAGTAGTGTGTAGGGCGGCTCCCCCGATTTGCGGCGGTCAAAATGCTTCGAATAGTTCTCAATCCCGTTGCAGAAACCGAATTCGCGTATCATGGATATATCCTGGCGCGTGCGTCGCCTGAGGCGTTCCGCTTCGAGAATTTTGCCCGCGGTATTAAATTTCTTGAGCTGTTCGGCGAGCTCGAGCTCAATATCCGCGAGCGCCGCTTCCTGTACGTCCTTGGGCGTCACATAGTGCTTGGCGGGATAAATAAAAATTGCATCATGCTTTTGCTGTATCTCGCGCGTTATCGCGCTTATCTCTTCTATCTTTGCCACTTTTCCGCCCGTGAGGTCAATGCGGTACACAGTCCGTTCGCTTGCGGGCATAAGCTCGACGCCCGCACCGAGCGCGCGGAATGTCCCCGGCGTGAGCTCGCCCGCTACGCGCTCGAAATACATCGAGATGAGTTTGCGGGTGAATGTCGCACGGGTCATGGGCTCTCCTTTTGTCACTTTCATATTCACCTTTTGATATTCAATCGGGCTGCCGAGGCCGTAGATGCACGATACCGACGCGACAACGATGACATCGGGTCGTGTAAGGAGGGCCTGCGTCGCGGCATGACGCAAGCGCTCGATATCTTCATTAATCATCGCCTCTTTCTCGATAAAGGTGTCGGTGACCGGCATGTAGGCCTCCGGCTGGTAGTAGTCGTAGTACGAAACGAAATAATGCACCGCCGCATCGGGGAAGAATTCGCGGTACTCGGCGGCGAGCTGCGCTGCGAGCGTCTTGTTGTGAGCGATAACAAGCGTGGGCTTTTGCCACTTCTCGATGACGTTGGCCACGGTAAACGTCTTGCCCGAGCCCGTGACGCCGAGAAGCGTCTGGTCGCGCGTCCCCGCTTTAAGACCTTTCACGAGCGCCTCAATAGCCGCAGGTTGGTCGCCTGCGGGTTTGTAGTCAGACTTGAGTTTAAACTTACTCATTGGGACACTCTATCAAATTGGCGGGATAAAAAAATGCGCCCCCTCTCCTCTGCAGATCGAGACGGGGCGCATTGAGTTTGGAAAGAGCAGTTTCTTATTCAGCGGCGATCATCCTTGCTGCTGTTGGTTGCCAGGCTGGCACGACCGGCATTTGCCGGTATCAGTGATGTCGGCAGGCTCGCCTATCCGCATCCCCCAATAGCGGACGGCTATGCCCTTGCAGTCCGGGGTCGAGCATCCGTCCCCTTGTTGCTGCTGTTGTTGCTGCCCAACAAGTCGGGCAGGTGGTCTCGCCACATCGCGGCATCCACGATGACGGCTCCCGCCTCGACTGAGCGGGTCTCTTCCGATAGGCATTCTCGCCTTCTCCCTTGTCTTGCTGTTAGCGTTGAACACATCGCGCCCGGTACTGATATGCCACATCTCCGAACACGAAGCGGGTACTATAACCGCCTTTACGGAATATTCAACTGTGGATTACTTTTCTTTTTTTCCGCTGATTCAAAGCTCCACAATACCGTCCTGTCGCAAGTCCTCATTCACGGTATCCGAAGGGAGTTCCACGATACGGTGTCGCTCTAGATCCTCTTTCACGATATCTGAAGATAGAATGACCTTTGCTTTCTGGTTGGAGATTAGGTCGTGAACGGAAATCTCTTTGCCGTCGGGTAAGCGCATTATACCTTCGCCCATGATAGTTGCTTTGCGGAGATGACTGTCGACGGCTCCGCCCTTCGTCACGTATTGGATACTTCTGTCGAAAAGGAGCAATGTGCCCTTAGGCAGGTAATTCTCACTTGATTTGGAAGAAAAATCCACTCGGCCCGAAACATCTATAACTTTGGTTTTGAAAATCTCTCCGCCTTCGGCTCGTTTACTGGCATTTGCTTCAGTGTGTTTACTTTCAAGCATACCTAGTTGCCTCCTAAGACGAGAACACACACATTTTTCTTGCCGCGTTTGAGGAGAGCGACATCGTTATAGAAATTTTCCGGGGCAAGTTGCTGCTTCTCATCCGTCACTATCTCACCGTTCAGGCTCACTGCCTTATCTTTAAGGAAAAGACGCGCCTCGCGTTTTGAGCTCGCAAGCTTACTCTCGACGAGTACATCAACGATGAGGTCAGCGGCGGCGACTCCATGCGTCGGCGCGGCACTTTTGAGCATTGCGAGAGCGCCTTCGTCGAGCCCCTGCAATCCCGAGTCGTCGAAGAGCGCGCTCGAGACTTTCTCCACAGTTTCGGCGATATCCGCGCCGTG
>JBBUDH010000056.1:5066-6548 GCA_038057405.1 Patescibacteria group bacterium | reverse complement strand
TTGCCGCTCGCTTTGTCGGTAATGATGGGGATGGTGAGCGCGTACGCGGTCTTGTTCTCCTTGCGGCGGATGAGCTCCACGCCCGCGACGATATTGCCCCACTGGTCCGAGCCGCCTATTTGTACATCGCATTTGTACTCGTTGAATAGGTGCCAGAAATCGTATGCCTGCAAAAGCGGATACGAGAATTCGGTAAATGAAATTCCCTCTTCGCTTTTCATGCGGGCCGAGATGGCGTCTTTCTTGATAAGCGAATTGACGGTGAAATATTTTCCCGTATCGCGCAAAAATGATATGAGGTCGAGCGAGCCTAGCCAGTCATAATTATTTACGAGCTGCACTTCGATTCCTCCAAGCACTTTTTCGGCTTGGACTTTCAACTTCTCCGAGCGCGCGGTTATCTCTTCGATGCTCAAGAGCGGTCGCTCCACGTCGGGCTTCGGGTCGCCTATCATGCCCGTACCGCCGCCGATGAGCAGTATCACCTTGTGTCCCGCGTCGGCGAAACGGCGCAGAAGCATATAGGCCGCCAAATTGCCCACGTGGATGGAATCTGCCGTCGGGTCTACGCCCAGGTAGACGGTGCGCTTCGGACCGTCCGTAATTTCACCCAGCTTGTCGGAAGAATGCTGATAGACGTAGCCTCGTGATTTCAGTATTTCCGACAGTTTTGCCATGCGGAAAATATACCACACCTACAGCCCGCCGCGTTTGTCTTCCCGTTCCCGCACCTCGTGCTCGTCCATGCCAAAATGGTGTGCAAACTCGTGCCAAATGGTCTCCGCTATCACCTGGGCGACCGGTAAGTCGTCCTCCTCCGCGGCCTCCTCAATCGGAATTTGGTACAGAGTAATCGTGTCAGGCATCGTCATCCCCACACCATACTCCCCGCCGCGAGCGGAAAGCGGAATGCCTTTGTAGAGACCGAGAAGTGTCTCGTCATCCCCCAATCCTTCCGCCTCCCTGTCTTCCCGCGAAGGTTCGTCTTCCACGAGCAAAGCAACATTCTGTATCTTCTCCCGCACCCACTGCGGCAACTGCTCGTACCCCTCGTCCGCCAACTTCTCAAAATCGCTTCGTTTCATACTGTTAGTACCCCTTCGCAAAGTCGACGCGGTACAGAAGCTCTTCACCCACACAAAATCTGCGATAGTTCTCCTCGAATATCTCGAACTCGCGGTCGGTGAAGATGTACCCGGCCATGTGCGGTGTGATGGCGAGATTTTCCACCTCCCAGAGGGGACTGTCCGCGGGAAGCGGCTCCCCCTTGAACACATCCAGAACGGCTCTTGCTATCAACTTCTTCTCCAGTGCTGTAACAAGGTCTTGCTCAACAACGGCGTTGCCGCGTCCGATGTTCATAAATAGTGCAGTGCTCTTCATTGCCGTAAACGTTTCCAGGGTAAAGACATCGTCGGTATTTTTCGTACGCGGCAAGACGCTTACGACGTAGTCGCCCTCAGCGACGCATTTCTTCAGGTC
>JBBUDH010000056.1:0-4966 GCA_038057405.1 Patescibacteria group bacterium | reverse complement strand
GTCGACTGCATCCATTTCACGTTCGTGGCGTCATTGATGTAGCCGCGGGCGAGCGGCGGCGTTGCAAGCATGATGTTGGCGCGCCCGATGTTCTCACGTATCCCCTGCTCATCCCGCGGCGCAAGCACTTCGAGGTCCGGAAGACCGAGCGCCGTGAGCCTGCGTTCATATTCTTCCTGATTCCGGGTGATAACGATGACCGTATTCTTTGCCATCCATGCAGTATACCTACCGCTTTACCAACTCCGCAAAGCGCTTCTCTAATCCCAAAGGCGACGCCTTTGGGATTTTACATATAACAAAAACCGGCCTTAGCAGCGGCCGGTTATTTGTTTTAGTTCAACACTAAAACATAGGGTGCGGATTCCATCAGGACAGATCCGCGAACGTCCGAGAGTTCCGCCATACAAAGGGCGGGTCTCAATTAGTCTCTAGCGAGAAATCAGAAATGCTTATCGAGCATCTTCTGCAGGAACGGCTTGAGGTGTTGTCGGAAGACTTTCGGTTCAACACCGGCAGACTTCGCAATGCCGTCAATCCGTTGCAGAACTTTTAGGATATGTCGCTCAATAGCATAATTGAACAACCTCTCCTTCACCTCGTGGTTAGTCGAGTGAGTCATTACTTCTCTCCTTTGTAGACTGCCGCAAAATTACAGCAGAATTGCAATTATACTACTTTTTAGGGCTTGCGTCAAGAATCCCCCTTTGGTCGTAACAACGGAAACAGTTGCGCTTCGTGGGCGGGGCGGTTCTCGAGGAATGAAAATAGCCGTTCGGAGACGCCGAAGCCGAACGCAGGCGGCATGCCGAATTCCATGGCGCGGATGTAATCCAGGTCGAGGCGCTGCGCTTCGTCGTCGCCCGCATCCCGCATTTTTTGCTGCTCCTCGAAGCGCGCGCGCTGGTCCTGCGGGTCGTTCAGCTCACTGAATGCCTTACCCATCTCCGAACCCGCGAGGATGACTTGCAGGCGTTCCACGACTGACGGATTTGATGCCGAGCGCTTTGCGAGCGGTTCAAGATATACGGGAACGCCGATGAGAAATGCCGGTCCTGAGATTGTCTTTCGTATCGCTTTCCACAAATGATCGATAGCGCGCGGCTTATTAAGGGCCTCGCCTACTTCGATTTTGTTATCGCGAACCGCCTGTATCGCCTCCTCTTCGGTGCAGACAATCGGGTCAATACCGAATTTTTCCTTCACAATCGAACAGAAATCAATGAGCGGCCACTCTTCCGCAAAGTCTACCGTGTGTCCGTTTATCTCAAATGTATATTTTCCATAGACCTCTTTTACAAGATGACGGTACAGATCTTTTAGGAAAGCCATGCCCTTCTGCATATCGCTGTATGCCTCATAACTTTCGAGCTGCGTGTAATCCTGCAAATGCTCCCGTGACTGTCCTTCGTTGCGGAAAATCCTTCCGATTTCGAAAACCTTAGGAAATCCGGCGACGAGGAGTTCCTTCTGCCACAATTCACCGCATGAAATCCGCAGGTACACATCCATATCGAGCGCGTTGTGATGGGTCTTGAACGGCCGCGCATCCGCGCCGCCGGGAGAGTTCTCAAGAATAGGCGTTTCGACTTCAATGAAACCGCGTGCGAGATAAAACTCCCGCGCTGCCCGCCAAAACTTCGTGCGACGTTCGAACATTGCGCGTACCTCCGGACTGAGCAAAATATCCAGGTACCGTTGGCGTAATATCAACTCTTCATCCTTCAGGCCAAAATGCTCGGCCGGCATGGGCAAAAGCGACTTGGCTAGCATCCGCCATTTCTCGACTTTGAGTGAGCGTTCGCCGCGCTTGGTCTTGAAGACCGTCCCTGAAGCTTCGACAAAATCGCCGACATCCGCCGCGTTCACAAAAAGTTCGAACACCTTCTCGTCTATGTCCGCCTTCTGGAAGACGAGCTGTATGCGTCCCGTACCATCGAATATGTCCGCAAATGCGATGCCGCCCTGCCCGCGCAGCGACATCACGCGCCCGCCGAGATGGATTTTGCGCCCGCTCGCTTCCAATTCATCAAAAGACGCGAGCGCACCCTCGTTGCTTGTATCACGGTGGGAATCGACGGGGTATGCCTGCATCCCCGCGTCTTTCAATATTTCAAGCTTCTTCTGCCGCTCGGCACGGATGTCTTGCTCGCTCATTGTGCTCTATGATACCAAATTTCGGGAGCAATAGAGAGCTCTACTGTTGCATCTCGATTTGCTGCGGAATGGGGGGTGCGGCCACTCGGGTGAGGAGAATTCCCATGCCGAGCAGTGGGAGTATCAGAAGCACAACCAGAAGTATGATGAAAACGTTGGCACTTTCATGCGAATCGAGGATGCGGTCCGCAAAATCAAATACTTTGTTGTATATCCAAGGGTTTCCAGCCTCCCAATCTTCTTCAGCCATTGGATAAGCGTAGCAAAAATGTGGAAGCTTGCACAGCGCTTTTGCACACTGCAGGCAGCCCTGGGGCACGTTTGAAAACCTACACCGCGGGGCGGGCTCCTCCACGGTCGCTATCTGCATCTGCTGATGCAGCGCTCAGTCTCGCCGCCGTCGCGGCTGCGAAGACCGCGGAGAAGCCCGCCCCTTGCTCCGGTTAAACGCCTTCAAACGTGTCCTAGCGCAGGATGTTTTCGGGCAATTTGCCCGGCCAGCGGTAGACGAGCACGGGGATAAGTACGAGCGTGAGTACCATCGCAAAGGAAAGCCCGAAGAGTATCGCAAGCGCGAGCGGCCCGAAAAGTCCCGCCGCGAAGATGAGCGGCACCATACCGATGACCGTCGTAATCGTCGTGAGGAATATCGGGCGCAGGCGCGTCGTCGCAGCTTCCGTAAGGATGTCGATGAATTGCTTTCCCGCCCCCTGTTTCAAACGCTGAATAATAGCGTCCATGAGAATAATGGCGTGATTGATGATGACTCCCGCGAGCGCGATGACGCCCATCACGGACGGGAACGAGAGCGGTTGCAGTGTGAGAGCAAGGCCGCCAAAAACGCCGATGAGCGAAAGCGGGACGAGCAGGAGAAGAAAGCCCGCGAAACGGAACGAATCGAATGCAAGCACGAGTATGACGAAGGTGAGAACAACCCCCGCGAGAAGCGCGTATCCCATTTCCATAAAGGATTTGTTGGTCTCCTCATTTTCGCCGCCGACGGACATGCGCACGCCCTCGTCCATATCCGACGCGGTGAATTCTTTGTTGAACGCGGCTAGCACTTGCGCTGGGCTGTAGCCGGGAAGGACGTCCGAGGTAAGGGTCGCGACGCGCTCTCTGTTTTCATGTGCGATTGTCGAATCGCTCGGTGCGACCGATTCGGAGACAAGCGAGCCGAGCAACACTGTCTGCCCCGAGGGGGTGACGAGCGGTATCTGGCGCAGACTTTCGATGGAGGTGTAGGAAGATTCGTGGGGGTCAGCGGCATTGGGATTTAGATTGAGGGAAACGACGATGTCCACGTTTTTCTCGCCTCCCGTGAGCGAAGTCGCCGTCACACCGGAAACCGCGGTGCGCAGGACGGACGCGACCGCCGCCGGCGAGAGCCCGATGAAAGCGAGCTTGCCGCGGTCAATGGAGAGGACAAATTGCGTGCCGTCGTACTTGTTGGACGAATTCACCGTCGTAGCACCCGGCGTGCGTTCGAGCACTTCCCGCGCCTTGATGAGCGTGTTGCTGAGCGCGACGCGGTCTTTGCCGAGAAATTTAATCAGCACCGCAGCGCCGACCGGCGGCCCTCCCGACGGTTCTCCCACGCGGATCTCGGCGATACGCACATCCGCGAGCGTATCCTTCACATCGGAAAGTATTTCAGTAGAAGTTTGCTCCCTGTCTTTCACAAGATTGACCGTGATATTGGCAAACCGCGAATCGGCCGATACCGTACCGTCCGAACTCGAGAACGGGCTAAGTGCCCCGACGGTCGTGATGAGCGATGAGAAACGCTTGTCGTCGAAAAGCTTCTCTTCTACCGTGCGCGCGGCGAGGTCCGTGCGGTTCAGGTCAGTGCCCTGCGGCATTTCAATGTTCACATAGAGGAAGTCGCCGTCGGTTTGCGGGAAAAATGATACTCCTAGGAGTCCCGTAACGGGGAGTGCGAGCGCCAGTATGAATCCCGCAAGCATCAGGATAAGGAAACGGTTCTGCGCGCGGCGGTTTTGGAGAAAATCCTTGAGGCGGGTCGCGTACCACACGCGGGCGCGCTCTGCGTATTCCTCCTGACGCTTCATAAGCGCGGATTCTTCCTTGGCCGCCATCATATTGGCGATTGTCGGCACGAGACCGAGTGCTACAAATATCGACGCCATAAGGACGAACACGAGCGTGAACGGTATCGATGCGATGAATTTACCGACGATACCGGAAATAAAGAAAAGAGGCACGAAGAATGCGACCGTCGCGATGGTGCCGCCCATCAGCGGCCAACCGTACTCGCGGAGCGCTTCGATTGCGGCCCGCCGTTTGTCGCCATAGATGCGGGTGCGGGTATGTATCGCCTCAACGATGACGATGCCCGAATCAACCAAAATACCGATAGCGAGAATGAGCGAGAAGAGCGAAACGATGTTGAGCGTGTTGCCGCTGTAAAGCAGGCCGATAAATGCCATAAGAAATGAAAGCGGGATAGACAGTCCTGCAACGACCGCTTCGCGCCACCCGATAGTGATGAAAAGCGCAAGCATGACGAGCGCCACCGTCTCGAGGCCCGTCTGTGTCAATTCTGAAAGATTCTTCTGCACCTCCTCGCCCGCATCGTACGAAATGACGACGTCACTTCCCTGCAAAATGCCCTTTTGGAGGTCGTCGAGCTTGGCTTTGGTCGCCTTTGTGACGTTAGTTATGTCGGCACCGCGCGTTTTGAGAATGCTTAGTGTCATTGCCTGCCGCGAGAGACCGCCCTCGACGGATATCCGTGAGTAGGAAGTCGCCTTCTGTACTCCGTCGGAAACATCCGCAATATCGCGCA
>JBBUDH010000055.1:0-2418 GCA_038057405.1 Patescibacteria group bacterium | reverse complement strand
GCACCCGACAAGCCTTCCACGAACGCTTTGATGCGCTCGCGAATCTGGCCGAGGCGACTTTTGATGATGGAGATATCGTTTTCCCTTTCGGCTTCTGCGATATTTTCCGAAAGTTCGCGGGTAAATTGCCGCACATGCGGCACGGGAACTATCTGCTCGACCGTCACCGTATTCGCCTCCAAGGCGCCCTCCGCGCGGCCGAGCTCGCGGGTGAGTTGTTCGCTCTCGCGTCGCGCCTCCGAGAGCTTTGCGTCGCGCTCGCTCACCTTGGCCTGGAGCTCTGCAATGACGTGCTCCGCCGAGCCCGAACGCTTACCGCGCGCTTCGGCGACCCGGCCGCCGAGCTGTTTTAATTCGGATTCCTGCGCACGCACCTCATGCAAAAGCCGGGCGTCTTCCTGGGTTATCCACGCATTCTCGCGGGCGAGGTATTCATTCAATTTCACAGCGAGCTCTTCTTTCATCTCGCGCGCCTTCTCTATCTTTTCCACCTGCGTGCGCAAGAAGTTGATGTGCGGTGCGAGTTCTCTGCGCAGCGATTTGGTCTTATCAATATTCACGCCTGTCTCTGCGAGCTTGCGTTCGCTCTCCGCTTTTTTGTGCTGGTAGAGCTTGAGGCCGAGTGCGTCTTCCACCATTTCACGGCGTTCGCGCGGGCTTGCGTTCAAAATGCGGTCGGCTTCACCTTGCGAGATTATCTGGTAGCCCGAACCGCCGATGTTGGCGCCCGCAAGCAGGCGTATCACATCCTTGAGCCGTACGACCGTGCCGTTCAACAGGTACTCATTTTGCCCGTCGCGGTACACCACGCGCTCAACGGTCACCTCCTTGAAATCGAGGTCCAAGAGGCGCTTGGAATTATCAAAAACTACTTTCGCGCCCGCGCGATTCATACGCGGGAGCGCGGGCGAGCCGCCCCAAATGAGGTCTTCGCCGCGCTTCGAGCGCATGCTCTTCATGGACTGCTCGCCGAGCACGAAGCGGAACGCCTCAGCCACATTCGACTTGCCCGAGCCGTTGGGCCCGACGACCGCGGTGATGGGCGAACCGAAAAGCAGCTCGGTCTTTTTGCCGAAGGATTTGAACCCCGAAAGTTCTATGGATTTCAGGCTAAGAAACATTGATACGTATTGTATCAATAAATCCGACTCTATTCAGTGGCTTTTGGCTCCTCACTCTTCGGTCCGGCTATTGCCCGAAGTTCGCTGACGGCGGCATCCATATCAGCCTTATGTTCTTCGTATGTTTTGAGGCCCATCCTTTTGTCTGCCATGTGGTCTGAGGGAAATTTCTTTGGCGGTTCTTTCGGTCCGACTCGGCCGGGACGCATGTTCTCGATGGCGCGGTGCAACTGTTCGACCCCGATCTCTCCTCTCAGCGAATAGCCCGTACGGAAGGCGTCCAACGCGACTCCCGCCAGGTGGGAAATGAAAGGAGAAAATCGGTCCGTGCCGTAGACAGAGGCAAGGAGCGCCTTGCCCTCGCTTTCTCTGCGCTTGACGCTGTCGCCCTTGCCCTCCGAGCCATGTGACAGCGGCCCGAGCTCTTTTGCCTTGTCTTCGAAGACTTGGCCGAGGGTTTCCTCCGACACTTCCAGCACCCCGGCCTTCAGCTTATCCGGTTTGAAAAGCTTTTTTTCCATCTTCTGCTCCTTTTTCTGAACGGCGCGCTCGAAGTTGTAAAACATGCTTGAAGTTTGACAGGCTACTATGTGCACATCATCGCAAACCCCTCCCCACGCACAAGCAAGTCTTGTGGAGAAGCTACCACCCCTTTGCGGCAAGGGCTTTTTGGGCTGCGTCTTGTTCGGCCTCCTGTTTGCTTCTCCCCTCGCCCGTGGCGAGCCGTTCGGTACCGATAAATGCGCCCACGAGGAAGGTTTTGTCATGGTCGGGTCCGCTTTGGCTCATCACCTGATACGTCGGCGTGATTCCCTGCTTTTCCTGCGCTACCTCCTGCAGCTTGCTCTTGGCATCCTGCCAGAGTCTGTCCGCAACGACCGCATCGGTCTTGTGGAAAAGCTGGTCGGCGATAAATTTCTGCGCGACACCGTAGCCCGAATCGAGGTAAAGCGCGCCGATGAGCGCTTCGAAAGCATTCGCGAGAATTATCATCCGCGCACGGCCCGTATCCTTCGATTCGCCGCGCGAAAGGAGCAGGTAGTCGTTGATACCGAGCTTCGTGCCCGCGTCGGATATGCTCTGCGTGTTGACGAGCGCGGCGCGAAAGGCGGTCAATTCCCCTTCCGGTTTTTCGGGATATTTTGCATACAAAAATTCGGTGACTGCGAGCTCGAGCACGGCGTCACCGAGGAATTCGAGGCGCTCGTTGTGCTCACGACCGGCGGCACGATTCTCGTTGAGATACGAGCGGTGTGTAAAAGCCGTTTCAAGCAGACGCTTGTCCTTGAATGCGTAG
>JBBUDH010000054.1:0-20217 GCA_038057405.1 Patescibacteria group bacterium | reverse complement strand
ATGCACTTAATGCACTTCGTCTGATTCTCGCGCGTCTTGATGTATTTGTTGCCGCAGGCGCACACGGGCACATGCGTGAGAAAGGGCTTCTCAACCCACTTGCCGTGCCTTTGGTACGTCTTCGATGGGAGATTCATATTTCAGACAATAACACGTCTTAGGACAAAAATCAAATGGCGTGCTATATATTCGTGATGTCTTCGGGAAAAAAGAAATACGATGTCATCGTCATCGGCGGCGGGGCCTCCGGCATGATGGCCGCGGGCAGAGCGGCACAGCGCGGCAAGTCGGTATTGCTGCTCGAAAAGAATGCGGGTGTCGGCAAGAAATTGGACATCACGGGCGGCGGCCGCTGCAACATCACCAATGCCGAATTTGATAGACATGCATTTGCGAAGCACTACGGCACGGCCGAACAATTCCTCTATTCCCCGCTTTCGCAATTCGGTGTGCAGGACACCTTCGATTTTTTCGCAGAGCGCGGCCTCCCGCTTATCGTCGAAGCGCGCAAACGCGCTTTTCCCGAAACGCAGAAGTCGCCCGATGTGACACGCGTGATGAAGAAGTACCTCACCGATGCGGGCCCCGGCGGCGGGGCGGGCGTGGTGGTCATGACAAAAGCCGCTGTAAAAGGTCTCACCATCGCGGGGAATCGCATACTGGAGGCAAAGACGTCGCAGGGCACCTTTGCCGCGGACACATTCATTATTTCTACGGGCGGCGTCTCGCATCCCGAGACGGGCTCCACGGGCGACGGATTCAAGTGGCTCACGGAGCTCGGCCACTCGGTCCTCCCCTCCACACCGACCATTGTGCCGCTCAAGGTAAAGGAGGCTTGGGTCAAACCGCTCGCGGGCGTCTCACTCTCGTTTATGAAAATCACGTTTTTTGCGGACGGCAAACGGGCATTTTCAAAAACGGGAAAAATTCTCTTCACGCATTTCGGGCTTTCGGGACCGCTCATATTAAACAGCGCGAGCGCCGTTGCGGAATTGCTCAAGAATGCCGAGGTCACCGCCACGATAGATATGTACCCCGATACGGATTTCGCCGCACTCGAGCGGCAGATAATCGCAAAGATGGACGTCAACAAGAACAAAGATTTTAAAAATGTACTGGCCGAGGTCGTGCCTCACGGCTTATCAAAAGCGATACTGGAATTACTCGCGCTGCCCAACCCGAACGTAAAAGCACACAGCGTGACCAAAGAAGAACGCAAACGCCTCGTTCATCTATTGAAAGGTGCACCGCTTACCATCTCGGGACTCATGGGATTCGACAGGGCGGTCATCTCCGACGGCGGCGTGCCGCTTACCGAAGTGGATACGCGCACGATGCGCTCGCTCAAAATAGAAAATTTGTACCTTACGGGCGACATCCTTCACATCAACCGCCCCTCAGGCGGCTACTCGCTGCAACTAGCCTGGACCACCGGTTTCGTCGCGGGCAGCAGCGTTTAGCGCTGTAGTTACTGCGCTGCGTCGACGAGTAGCACGCCTGTCGCAAGTACATAGCCTGTTTTCTTGTCGGAAACGACGACGGTATAGATGCCGTTTTCCAATTTGATACCCGCGCCGCCGACCGTAGCTGACCAGCGACCGCCCACGATTGGAAGTCCGCTCGAACTTCGCCACGCGTAGTCTTGCGAACGGGTATCTATGGGCGACTCCACCGCTACGCGTCCTTTCTTAATCCGTACTTCGATATCCGCGTTGGAGGCCGTACCCGAAATCGTCGGGTTGGCCGAAATCGTTGTGAGAGATTTCTGATCTATCGTCGCAAAAGCGCTACTCGCCTTCGGTTTGTAGACGGTAAAAAGTACCTGCTTCCCCGTCCCCTGCCACTGCGAACCGTTCCCCGCTCCCTTTCCGATGAGCTCTGCACGGTAAACGCCCGGCATTGTGTATGCGTGCGTCGTACTGCATACGGTATTGTTCGTGCCTGATGCCGAGGCACATGCCATTGTGCCGATGCCTGTGCCGTCTCCAAAATCGACGGCAAAACTCCCGCCGTCAGAAGCAGTGCGTTCCCGAAACGCCACCGAGAGGGGCGCAGTACCCGAGGTCGGCGAAGCCGTAAATGTTTGTGAAGGTGTGACGATACTCTCTGTCTGCAGCTGCAGCAATTTAGATAGAATCGACTGTATTTGGGCTTGTAGCTCGCTCACGGTTGCGGCTGACGCAACCACAGGCGATGCGAGGAAAAATAAGCCCAGGCCTCCAAACACGAGCTTTTGTATCATGATTCCTCATTATAACCCTTTTTCGTCCTTAATTTTGTTGAGTATCTTTTTTACTTCTTCGAGGCTATCGGGCTCGAGGACGGATATCGCAAGCGGCTTGAGACCGGCTTTTTTTAGCACTTTTATTTTTTCTTTCACCTCCTCGGGCGTTACGGAATCGGTCTTCGTCAGAAACACGTGCTCCGTCTTTCTTGTAAGCTCCGGATTGTAAGCTTCCAATTCCTTGCGGATGACCTTGTAGTCGCGGACGACATCTTCGGATTCCGCATCTATCAGATGGAAAAGTACTCTTGTACGCTCGATGTGCTTGAGGAATTTGACGCCGAGGCCTTTGCCGCCGGACGCCCCTTCGATGATGCCGGGGATGTCGGCAAGGATGACGCCGTAGTACGAGCCGAGATGCGGTTCGAGTGTCGTGAAGGCGTAATTGGCGACACGGCTCTTGGCGGCCGTAAGCTCGTTGAGCAGCGTGGATTTGCCCGCATTGGGCAGACCGACGAGCCCGACGTCGGCGATGAGTCGCAATTCGATTTTATAGGTCGCGACGTCGCCTTTGGTTCCGTCCTCGTGCTCCATCGGCGTCGTATTCGTCGCCGAGCGGAATTTGAAATTTCCCCGCCCGCCGACGCCGCCGCCCGCGGCAAGAATGCGCTGCCCGACTTCTTCTATTTCTTGCGCGAAATTTGTTTCGAGATTCGTGACCCGCGTGCCGACGGGAACCTTCAGGATGAAATGCTCGCCCTTGCGGCCGTCGAGGAATTGGCCGCGGCCGTCGCGGCCGCGCTCGGCTTCTATTTCTTTTCTGCTCGCAAATACCATGAGCGCGTTGATGTCACCCGTGCCTTCGAAGTAGACGCTGCCTCCGTTGCCGCCGTCGGCGCCCGTGGGCCCGCGCGAAAGTTTGACCTTGTTGAAAGCCACGGCGCCGTTGCCGCCGTCACCCGCCTTTATGGTTATCGTTACCTCATCGATGAGCATGGAGGCATGCTATCACAATCGGCTCTATTTGATGTATTCTGAGCGGGATGTTCGAATTCAAAATACTCAAACGTTCCAAAAAATCCCGCGCCCGCCTCGGCGTCATCACGACCCCGCACGGTGAGATAGAGACGCCCGCATTCGTCCCCGTCGCCACGCGGGCGACCGTGCGCACGCTCGAGAGCGACGAGGTCGAGGGGGCGGGCGCGCAGGTGCTCATATGCAACACCTACCACCTGCATATTGCACCGGGCGAGAAGCTAGTGAAGCGCGCGGGCGGCATCCACGGATTCATGCAATGGAAAAAGCCGCTTATGACGGATTCGGGCGGATTCCAGGTCTTCAGCCTCGGCTTCGGCACGGACCACGGCGTCGGGAAGATATTGAAAGAGGAGCCTGAGAAGCGCATCCCCCTGGGCACGCAACCGACCAACATCAAGATAACTCCCGACGGTGTGCACTTCCGCTCGCCTATCGACGGCACACAGCTTTTCCTAGGACCCAAAGAATCCATCCGCATCCAGGAAGCCCTTGGCGCGGACATCATTTTCGCTTTCGACGAGTGCCCTTCGCCGCTCGCCAATGAGGCGTACATGCGGCGCTCGCTCGACATGACCCACCGCTGGGCGGACATGTGCATCAA
The DNA here is from genome assembly GCA_038057405.1 of Patescibacteria group bacterium. Lineage (GTDB taxonomy): Bacteria > Patescibacteriota > Minisyncoccia > Phycocordibacterales > UBA2100 > UBA10103. The sequence goes on along the minus strand of JBBUDH010000054.1, from coordinate 16,354 downwards.
GGCGCACAAGACAAAGCAGGCGCTCTACGGCATCGTGCAGGGCGGCAGTTTCAAGGCACTGCGTAGCGAGAGCGCCAAGATTATCGGCGCGATGCCTTTCCAAGGATTCGGTATCGGCGGGGAATTCGGCTACGACAAACGCTCGCTGAAAAAGATGCTAAGCGACGTCCACGACCTCCTACCCGAAGATAAGCCGCGGCACGTGCTCGGCGTCGGGCACCCCGAAGATTTCCCCTACATCGCGAGTGCGGGCGGCGACACTTTCGACTGCATCGCACCGACGCACTACGCGCGCCGCGGCGTTATTTTCACCTCCAAAGGCCGCTTCGATATCCGCAACCGCCGTTATCTGACCGATCAGAAGCCGCTCGACTCTAAGTGCAAGTGCGATATCTGTGAGACCTACTCGCGCGCATACATCTGCCACCTCATCCGCGCGCATGAAATCACGGGCATGAAGCTCGCCTCCTTCCACAACCTCCACTTCTTCAACGCCGAAGCGCAGCGACTCCGCACGCGCATCAAAAACGACGAACTCTAGAACCTCCCCGTGCGCTCCCACCGCAAGAGCTGCCGGCCGAGCTTCCAGCGCATCTTGTTGGTCCACTGGCTTAGGCGGTAAAACTCCCCCTCCTCCTGGCTCTGCGCGTGAGCCGCGACGTCCTCGCCCGCGAGAACCCTCTTTGCGATATCAATATAGAGATTGAGGCTTGCATCGTTGAGCTCCCTGAACGCCTGCCTCGGCGGCTTCGCGATATCGAGATACAGCTGCGCGATGATGTCGCCGCGGTCCACACCCGGCGACACGTAATGAATGGTGCTGCCGATGTGATCCGTGTCGCGGTGCAGGACGGCGAATTGATTCGCCACCGAGCCGCGGTAGTACGGCAAAATGCCCGTGTGATAGTTGATGACCTTCTTCGCCGTCGCCAAAATATTCGCGCGCAGAATTGAAGGAGTCCATAGCACGATTACATCGGGCGAAAGCTGCTTGAGCCGCGCTTCGGTCTCCGCATCGTTTACATCGTCAACATTGATAACGGGAGCGTCATAACCGGGCGAAGCGGATGGAAGGCCGCTCGCACGCAGACAGCCGAGCACTGCTCGCGTCTTGCCGCTTAGGCGCAGCAATGCGCCGTACCAGAGTTCAGAAAAGATCGCGCCCGAACGCACCGCCGCAGAGATGCGGTGCATACGGCCGTCGGTATTCACGCGCGGCTTCGTGACGATGACGAGCTCGACTTTGCTCGTCGCCTTTTGGAGAGCGTTGACCAAGGCCCGCTGCTGCTCCCCGGGCAAGACGATGCAAACGATACCCATATGGGAGGATTATACCTCCCGTACTTTGGTTTCGAACATCTTTACGGCTTCCTCATCTTTCATATCTTCGATGTCGGCCGCGTGTTCCGCCCGCGCATGGACGAGCATTTGTTGCGCTGCCTCGGTGCGGGTAGGGGCCTCAACCTCAAAATTGCATGTCGTGTCGGGACTGATGTCTTTGCAGGCTAGTTTCATATAATATCCAATATGTTAAGCGTCTTTTATAAATGCTCGACCGGCACAGAAGACTCTACCACGCCCTTCCTGTGGGCAAGATGAAGACATTTGTGTCCGGAGGTATACTGGAAGCATGAAAGACAGGGAGCATGAGGAGTGGCTCGAAAACAGGAACGCGCGCCGGGCGGCCGCAAAAAAGAACACCGCGCATCCGCTTATTCCGCCCCCAAAGGCGGACGATACAAAAAGGGCGGAGGAGGGCGACGACCAGGACGGGCGCGTGTGGCGCGGTGAAGCGGCGTAGCGGATACTATCCTATCAGCTCCAATTTTTCCTTGCGGGACAGGCGTCTGATTGCGGCCTCGCGGGCGCGCGCTTTCGCGAGCGTGTGAAATCTTTCGAAATGTTTGAGTACGACTGGTCGCCGGATTTTGGTGTAATGCGCGCCCGCTTTCGCCCCGTTGTGCTGCTTGAGGCGTTTCTCCAAATCGTTGGTACACCCCACATAGAGCGTCTTATCCGCGCACTCCAAAATATAGGTAAAATGCATCATGTAGTGTTAGTGTACCCCGTGAGATACCTATGGACACAGAAAAGCCTCAATTCCCTATGCGGATAAATAAGTACCTCGCCTTGCAGAAGCTTTGCACACGCCGCGAGGCCGACAAGTTCATCGCAAAGGGGCTCGTCATGCTCAACGGCCGCCCCGCGGTCCTCGGCGACAAGGTGCAGGAAAAGGACAAGGTGGAGGTGAAATGGCGGCAGACAAAATACCGCTACTTCGCCTACCACAAGCCGCGCGGCATCATCACGCACTCCGCGCAGGAGGGCGAGGAGGAAATCAAAGAAATCCTTCCGATAGAAGGCGTCTTCCCGCTCGGCCGGCTCGACAAGGATTCCTACGGGCTCATTATCCTCACCGACGACGGCCGCATCACCGACGCACTGCTCAATCCCGACCGCGCGCATGAGAAAGAATACGAAGTGATGACCACCGAGCCGTTACCCACGAATTTCAAAACCAAGATGGAGCGCGGCGTAGATATCGGCGGGTACGTCACGAAGCCATGCATCGTGGAGGTACTGGGCGAACGGAAATTCTCAATCACGCTTACCGAAGGCAAGAAACACCAAATCCGCCGCATGTGCGGCTTCTTCGGACTTGCCACTTCGCATCTGCTTCGCAAACGAATAATGAATATCAAACTCGGCGGCCTCAAATCAGGCGAATACCGTCCCATCCAGGGCGCGGAACTAGATACCTTCCTCAAATCGCTCGGCTTCTAGTGCTACAGCAGGATAGTGAGCGTAAATGTGATTGTGTCGCCTGCTTGGATGCCTTCGGCTCTCCTTATTTTTGCTTTGAGAGGGAGGACGTAGACGCCTGAACGGCTGTCGGGAAAGATGGATGTTTCCCACTCTGTCTTCCCAATACAGACCCATACGCGCACGGCGCCGAATCCCCTGCGCGGTCCCGTATACTTTTTGCGTATCTCTTCCGAGTGTTTTTTATCGACGTAAGCAAAATGCCAAGCGCCCTGCGCCCCCGGCCAGAGCACCACTTCCGAACGCACTTTGTAGCGTTTCGCCATACGAGAATGTAATTATTTCTCAAGGTCGAGGGTGTCGTCAATCCTTATCTTGGCTACGAATTCGGGTACGTGCGAGACGAGTATCATCGCTCCGTCGTATTCGTCGAGCGCTTTTGCGATGACGGGCAAGTGACGGAAATTAATGTGGTTGGTCGGCTCGTCGAGGATGAGCAAGCCAGGCTTCATAAGCACGAGGCGCGCGAATGCCACAAGCCCCTTCTGTCCTTCCGAGAGATGCCCGATTTTGGTTTGAATCAAATCGCCCGTGATAAGGAATCCCGCCGCGACATGCCGCATGTCACTTTCGATTTCCTTATCCATCGCCCCTGCGAGCTCCTCATACACAGTGGAGTTGAAATCGAGGTTGGAAAAATCCTGGCGGTAGTAGCCCACCTTCACTCCTTTGGTGATGGTCGCTCCCTCCGCCGTGCCGTTCGCCAGAGATTCGAGCAGCGTGGATTTGCCGATGCCGTTGGGGCCTTTGAGCAGCAGATGCTGACTTTTGCGCAGCGAGAGCGTCTTCTTCTTGACGACTGGTCTGTAATTTTTGATTGTCTTGAAGGAGGTGATATGCAAAAGCTCGCCGGAGAGATTGGGCGGGCACGGGATGTGAAAGGGTTTGATGGTCTTGTCTTCGCGGCGGACCTCCACCTTTGCTTCCTCCGCCTCAGCGGCGGCTTCGCGCATGCGTTTGGCGACGGCACGAAGCTGGCCTCCTTTCATAGCGAAGAAATTCGCCTTCTCTTTCTTGGCGATGATTATTTTCTGCATTTGGGCATTTTTCATGGCCTCCTTCTCCACCCGCGCGGAAATCTCCACGACGACATCCGTATAGTTGCCGACGTACTGCTCCACCTTGCGTGTGTGGACGTCGAGATAGAGCACGCCGTGCGTGAAGGCGTTGAGAAAGTCCGCATCGTGGGAAATGACGATGACGGTCTTTTCGTATTCGACAAGGAATTTCGTCAGATGCGCGATACCCTCTTTATCAAGATTGTTGGTCGGCTCATCGAGAAGAAGTAAATCGGGCTTCTGGATGAGCGCCGATGCCAGCAGTAGCCGCGCCTGCTGCCCGCCCGAGAATGTGCTCATGATACGCTCGTGGACTTTCTCGTGATTTTTCAGATTCACCACTTCGAGCACGTCGTCGATGAGAGGGTCAATGTTGTACATTTTCCGCGGAAAAACTTTTTGGAAAAAATCGCGCACCGTAAGCTTGAGCTCTTCCCGCGGAATCACCTGCCGTGAGAGGGCTATACTTAGCCCTTTTTCAATGTGTATCTCCCCCGCCTCCGGTTTGATGGCTCCGATGATAAGTCCGAAAATGGTGCTCTTGCCCGCGCCGTTCTGGCCCATGAGCGTCATCTTGGCGCCGCGGCGTATGGGAAAAGAAACCTCTTCGAGAATTGCTTTGCGAGGGCCGTGCTCAAAGGCGACGTCCTCGAATCGCACTATCGTGTCTTCAGCCATCGTGCAAACCTACCCTATATGACGGGCTGTGTACAATGCGAGCATCTCTTTGCTCCCATCGGAATCTCGCTTAGGCACTCGGCGCACTTCTTCGTGGTCGGGTCCGCGGGCGGGCCTTTGCGCGAGCGGCCGACCAGGATGTTCATCGGCTTCACGACGAAAAAGAATATCACGGAAGCGACGAGGACAAACGAGATGATGGCGTTGATGAAATGTCCGTACTTGAATTCACCGCCGTTGAATGTGAAAGAGAGGCCGCCCATATCGGGGACGCGGGCAACGGCCGAGATGAATGGCGTAACGAAGTCGCTCACGAGCGCATTGACGATGGCGGTAAAGGCGGCGCCGACAACGACGCCGACCGCGAGGTCGACGACGTTGCCGCGCAGAAGGAATTGTTTAAATTCTTTCAACATACAAACCGCTTTGCTCTACTTCTTTGCCTTCTTCGGCTTCTTGGCCTCCTTACGACGCGAGTTGTTTCCTTTTCCCATATAAATAGCGTTAACGAGTAACGAGCCCATTCTATCACGCGAATGCGGAGCTATGCGATTCTGACACTCTGTATGACCATGGGCTCGAGCGGGCGGTCCATCGGACCTGTGGGGGTGGATTCGATTGCCTGCACGACCTCCATTCCCCCGACGACGCGTCCGAAGGTGGTGTGTTTGCCGTCGAGGAAATTGTTGTCGGCGGTGTTGATGAAAAATTGGCTGCCGTTGGTGTCGGGACCCGAATTCGCCATCGAAATCGTGCCTATCACGTTGTGATTGTTGTCGCGTATTTCGTCGGCGAATTTGTAGCCCGGGTCGCCCGTGCCCCAGCGCGCCATCGCGGCGTCGTCTTTTGTGAGCGGGTCGCCGCCCTGAATCATGAAATCCTGAATGACGCGGTGGAATTTGGTGCCGTCGTAGAATCCCGCCCTTGCGAGCTTCACGAAGTTGGCGACCGTATTGGGCGCATCGGCCTCAAAAAATTCTATCGTAATGTCTCCCTTCGTGGTCGTGAGTGTTGCTTTCATCGGGCTAGTATAACCTGAAAAATCTGCGGTCCGACAACGCCGGACGCTTCAGGCGCAAGATGCTATCAACGCCACTCTTTCGCGATGTCCCACTTTATCTTCATCATCGAGCCAATTGCGAGCAGGACGAGCACGAATTTCGCGATGCCGCCGAGGACGGGGATGAGTCCGAGGAGCGTATACACGACGGCTCCAAGTAGAATGGTCTGCCACACGATTTGGTATTCAGCGGGCTTGAACATCCACTTGTGCAGCACGCTACCCAATATGATGGCGGCAAGCGGCGATGCGATGAGGAGAAGCGTAGCGAACGCGATGAGACCCAGGAGTCCGAGCGGTACGCCGATGAGCGTCACGAGAAGCATGACGGACACGACGGGTAGAACAATCAGCACGATGAGCCCACGCCCCATCTCAAGCAAGGGCTGCGTAACCGCATTGCCGACGAGTACTCCCGCATACCGGCGGAAGAAAAGTCCAAGCGCAAGTGCAAAGACGAGCAGCGCAAGGAATTTGCCCAAGAAGAGCACCGAGAGTATCGCGATGATGCCTTTGGCTGACATGCCCCGTGCGGGGGTCTTCAACTGTTCGAAGTTGGTCTGTCCTTTGACCACGGCGCCCGCTTCCATCATCGCCTCCTTTTGCGCCGAGTAGTCGAGATTGCCGTCTATCACTGCATCTTTGCCGAGGGTAAGTTTCTGACCCTTGAACTCCACGTTGCCCCGCACATGTGAATTGATGACTACTTCGCCGCCCGCGAGTTGCATGTTGCCTCCGACGGGCGCGTCCATGCGGAGCATGCCGCCGGCCCAGAGCACATCGCCGCCGACGCCGCTTCCCGAAATACTTGTCTGTCCGCCGCCCACGACCAAGTCGTTCCCGACTTTTCCGTTGATAATTATATTGCCGCCTCCGACGCGCACATCGTCACCGACATCGGCGACGATGGTAATCGAACCGCCGCCCACAAAAAGGTCCTGTGAGACCGGGCCGTTGACGAGAATATTTCCGCCGCCGACCGCGAGGTCGCCGTTGACTTTGCCGGAGCTGGTGACGTTGCCGCCCGCCAAGTACAAATCTTTCTGCGCCGTCTCCGACGACGAGAAAGACGGTGACTCGCCTATCCGCAGCTCTGCTGCGAAGGCAACGACGGGGATAATAAGCGCACTTACGAGTAAGCTAGCCCCCGAAACCGCGAGAGATTTATTCATATACCGCTACTATACACCTGGGCTTTTCGCACGCCAGATGCGCTCAATTGAGCACGAAAGACGGGATTCGTGACCCCTACGCAACTCTCACCCTGCCGCAGGTTCCTCTGTAGAACTTTCTGCCTCCTCCTTGGCAACCGCTAGGCGGAGTTCGGCGACAACAGCTGTGTCCTCCAATTTCTCTTCCGGATCGGAAGAATCTTTACGGCGGTAACGCCTTTTTTTCGTGGGTGGCGTCCGGGGGTGAGCCCCCATGTATTCGAATGTCATAACAACACCAGAGTACGTCCGGCATTGTGAAGAGCCGATGAACACGAGCATCATTATCGGACAGAAATATAATGCTTTTTATTGAAGTCTTTTGAAAAGACTATCTGCCAGAGTTGCATATGCCGTGAACGGAAAGCTCCCGCGCAAGAATGCAGATAGTACTTCCACATGCGGTAGAAACGTTCGTCGTAGGTATTTTTGAGGGTAGTCCAATTCGCATCAAACCGTTTGAACCATTCGAGAACCGTTTTTTCATAATCGGTTCCCAGATTGTGCCAGTCTTCCATTACGAAAAGTCCCTCCGCGGCCGCCCCGATTTGTTGTATCGAGGGGAGCATGCCGTTGGGAAATATATATTTTTCCAGCCACGGCTCCCCGTGGGAAGTCGAAGCGTTGCCTCCGATAGTGTGGAGGAGGAAGTACCCGTCGCTCCGCAGGACGGAATGTACTTTGCGCATGTATTCGCGGTAGTTTTTGTACCCGACGTGCTCAAACATACCCACGGAAACAACGTGGTCGAACGTATCATCAACGGACCGGTAATCCTGCACCTTCGTTTCTACGGGATACTTGGCATACGTCTCGTTCGCATACCGTGCCTGTTCTTTGGAAACGGTTACTCCAACGCCCTCGGCGCCGTATTTTTCCGCCGCAAACCCCAGGAAACTCCCCCACCCCGAACCGATGTCGAGGATGCGCCCACCGCTTTGGAGGCCAATCTTCCGGCAGATAAGGTCGAGCTTCGCCTCCTGCGCCTCGTCCAGGTCTTGCGGCGCTTGCCCTGAGCTTGTCGAAGGGTTCCAATATGCGCACGAGTAGGCGAGCCGTTTATCCAACATGGAGCGATACAAATCGTTTCCGATATCATAGTGTTTCTCACCGACCTCGAATGCTTTCCATTTTTGGTTGTTGAGGACCTTGCCCCGTACATAACTCCACATCAATCCGAGATCGAATGGGATTTGCTCATGCAGCCGGTTTCGTAAGATGCGGTTTATCAATTCGGGAATGTCATTACATTCCCACCAACCGTCCACGTATGACTCCCCGAATCCCAACGAGCCGTACGAGAGAACCCTCCCATAAAACTTCGGGTTGTGGATTTGGATGTCCCACGGACGATTTCCACCCACCTCGACATCAGCCCTTTTCAGCACTTTCCGTACGAACGTCTCGGCCGACGAACTCATTTTTGCAGTATACCTGACGCTCCGCGGACAGCGAGGTCCCCGTTTGCCGGAACTGGTGATGCGTCCACTGCCTTGCTCTATTCGAAGAGACCCCAGAACCAGCGGTACAAGGACGGCACGGGCGCGTTCTCTTCGGGATTTTCATTCTCGAGTGTATAGCGGTCGCGGTCGGGCGCATCTTCATATGTATCAAAATATGCATCGGCATTGTCGGCGTTGGCTTTTATCGAAGGGGCGGCATCTCGAACTATATCCACCGTGTCGCTCACGGTGCCAGGCGGTGCAATGCCGTTGGATTCCGCCACGACATCTATGACATTTACCGCGGCTTCCTTCTGTCCGCTCGTGAACCAGCTGCCGAGCCATGTCCATACACGCGCCGGAAAACTCGGACCTTTCGGAAGCGGCGCCGGAATCGTTTCACCGTCGCCATCGCCGTGCGGAATGACGGTCACCAGGCCATGGCCGCACCCGTCACTATCCGGGTCCGCGACACCGTCCAGAGTGCCGTGGTAGTGAATGGCATTACAGCCGTTATCCGTGCCTCTGATTCCCGGATCATTGGAATCAATGAGTATCTTTCCGCCAACCTCGGCCTTGTGGTTTGCCAATGCGATTACCGGTATAAAAAGCGCCGCTACTAATACGACCGCCGCGGACGTCGTTAGTGCTTTCATAGTGCCATTATACTACACCTTCAATTGTACTTGTGCTTGCACGGCGGAACAGCAAGGCCGATGCGACGAACAGCAGGTTTAGCCTCTGTTCTGCGACCAAACGAGTGCATACGCGATAATTGCCCCCGCAGCGGCTGAGGTAAGAATCTGCTGGTTAAGATTAAACGGCACTTCCAAGACCCAATAACCGATACTGCCGATGATAAAAATTACCGCAAATTCGAGAACAAAATATTTCAAAAACTGCTTCATACGTGCATTGTAACCTACGGACTGGGGGACTTGGAATCGCCTCTCGTTGCTGCTGCAACTCGAAACCTACGGTCTCTCTTCGAGACCTGCGGCCCGCGGTTCGTATTCAAGTCTACCCCATTTTTCCGCTTCGCTTCAAACTGGGGGACTTGGAATCGAACCAAGATACACAGCTTCAAAGGCTGTTGTCCTACCGTTAGACGATCCCCCATTAACCTGCCCGGTTAGGGCAAACTCTCTAAAATAGAGAGTTTCTCTTTGGAACCTTCGTAGCTCTTGAGATACTTCTCGCGAACTCGAGCTTCCGCCCTCGTAGCATAAGCTTCTTTATACAAAAGCTCAAAGGGGCTTCTGTGTTTTGTTGAACGAACTCTGCCGGCATTATGATATTCGATCCTTGCAGCAACATCGGACGAAAGCCCGACGTAGTGATTGCCATCTTTAAGACTTCGAAGTATATAGACCCAGTATTGCATGTTGGCCTACCGTTAGCCTGCCCGGCCAGGGACGATCCCCCAAACACCCGAACACGCTAAAGATAACAGGATATCGCCTTATTAAAAAGGGCTTATTGCTTCTGTGCCTTGAGCATCAAGAAGAGTGGGAACTCTTTGCGTGCCATGTCTTCCGCCTCCGCACGCGGACCCTTTTCGCTGACGCGGTGGGATATCCATTCTTCTATCCCCGCGAGGACGAATCCATGCTTGGCGAGTTCTTTCATATAAAGCTGCAGAGGCCGGTGGTACGAAAGCGTTGTTGCGGTCGGGTCCGAGCCGGGATGCATTTGTATTTGATATGAAGTCTCCGATAGATAGCGGTCAATGCGGCGGAATTGAATACCCGCATCGGCATCGAATCCCCACTCCGAATGCCGCGGAATGCGAAACGCCGGGTGATTGAGCACGATTGCAAACGAAGCCCCGGCTTTTAACAAGTGCGAAACCTGCGCCAAGGCACCCGAGAGGTCTTTGATGTTTTGGAGAGCGAGCACGCAAATGGCCGCATCGAACGATTCGTCGGGCAACGGCATACGCGAGGCGGGCGCTGCGAGGTAGGTAATGCTCGCAGGTCCGAGCTTCTTTGCGATAGCGATGAGCTCAGGCGCGATGTCGGCACCCGTGACATGCGCGCCTGCAGCCGCAAGCTCCCTCGAGAAAAATCCCTGACCGCATGCGACGTCGAGAACCAGCTTCCCTTTCACATCGCCGAGTACGCGCAAGAGGTTCGGTTTGATGACCTTTTCGTGGTACGTATCGTCGGATTCCGAGACGTGTTCGTGGTACCAATTGGCCACATGCCCCCACGAGGTTTCCGATTTCGGCTTCGGTGTGGGTTTCGCTTTCTTTATTTCACGGCGCATATATCAATGATGGCGAGCTCAAGCGGCAAATGCGGTACGGCGGCGTAGGCCATCTGTGAATATGCTTCGAGCAGCGCGCGCTGCGTATCGGAATTTACTCCCGGTTCTTTCGAAAGTTCCTGAGCTAGTGCGAGATCGGCTTCCGTCAATTCTTGGGCGAACGATTTGGCAAGGTCGGGCGCGTATCGCAAAAGAAGTACGGCGCGCAGACGGTGGATGAGCAATTTCGCGAGGGTGCGTGCGTCTACATTGTCTTCGACGCTTTTTCTCACGACGGCAAGGCCTGCGGCGACATCCTTCTTCGCCACTGCGGAGAGGAGTTGTCGCACGACTTCGCCGCGCGGCGCACCCGAAACGACTTCCACTTCCGCCACCTCGATTTTTTTATCCCCTGATACCGCGAGCACTTTCTGAAGTATGGAGAGTGCGTCGCGGAAGGAGCCTTCCGCCAAAAGAGCGACGAGCTCAGCGGCGGAACGTTCGAGCGTGAATCCCTCTTTCTTTGCGATGTCGGCCACTGTGTCGGCAAGCATGCTGCGCGTCGGCTGCTTGAAGGTGTATATCTCACAGCGTGATTGGATGGTGTCGGGCACCTTGGCAAGCTCGGTCGTCGCCATTACGAATATCACGTGCGCGGGCGGTTCTTCGAGCGTCTTGAGAAAGGCATTCCACGCGGCGCGGGAGAGCATGTGCGCCTCGTCGATTATGTAAAACTTGTAGGGGGATTCGAAAGGAACCGTATTCACGCCTTCACGCAGCTCGCGGATGTTCTCAACGCCCGTATTGGACGCCGCGTCTATCTCGTAGAGATCTTTGTCGGTTACGCCGAGCTCCCGCGCGAGGATACGCGCGACGGAGGTCTTGCCCGTCCCCCGCCCCCCTGCAAAAAGGTACGCATGCGCGGGCTTGTTGTTCTTGATGGCCTTCGCGAGCACGTCTACGACCTGCGCCTGCCCCCGCACTTCCTTAAAAGTAGCCGGGCGGTATGCACGGTAGAGCGTCGTGTGTCGCGCCTCTTTCTTCATGCGGACAGTATACATAAAAAAAGCCAGCCGTCGGAACGCGTTCCGCCGGCTGTGCTGTTGTCCGATTTACCAGTAGGACTTACTGATTTTCGGATTTTATTCTTCGTTTACCGCCGCGACATGTTGAAGCTCCTGAGCATCTCCATACTTGGCGATGTAGCGGCGATACGCATCCGCAGCCGCTTTGCGCTTTTCACTTCTTCCTTGTATCGCCCGCGAGATGCTGAGTGCCTTGTAGATGGCGTACATCTCATTCTGGACGACGGGAGTCGTCTCATGCAGAGCGTCAGCGATTTGTTGATTTCCCGAGCCATCTGCGCACAACTTCAGAACCGAAAGACGTCGGGCGTCGAACAATCTGATTGCCTCCAGCTGCGAGTTCGGATCGGAATCTTTGCCGACTCCTTCCCCACCGATAGGAGGCGCGCTGCCACCTGTTCCTGCTTTCTTCTCGAGGAAGCGTCGATACGCAAGCGTTGCCAATACACGCTTGTGCTTCCACGACTCGATGTCATACAGGCCGAGCTCGTGATACATGCTGTTGAGGTAAGAGCTCAGACTCTCAGGCGTAATCTCCATTTTTTCGGCCAGTGCCTTATTACCCTTGACCCCCGCATGAAGGTGCCCCAACAACCTTATGACTCGAGGACTTGCTCCATCAACCTTACCCGCAAGCACATTCAGGTCGAGGTCGTAGAGTTTCAGAACATCTTCCGGATTTTCCCGTGAGCTTTCACCCACGGGAATTGCAAGTGGCGGCACTGGCTTCCTAATGTCTCCACCAACTTTTTCAAGTGCCACGGCCGGTTTCGCCGGTGGTTCAGCAGGACGTGGCGCAGGTTTCGCCAAATTCGTGACTCCCGGACGAATTATTGGCGGCAAGCCCTCTTCTCGCCGACGGCAGTCTTCTGCGAACTGATACGGGGTCCGGTTGTCTACCGACTCCGTTGCCTTTCTGTTGCTAGACATTGGAATCCTCCCGTTCGAGTTAATTTCTGGATGCCCTTTCTAGATTGTGAAAGAGCGACTGAGCGTAACAATAGGCTTATTTGGTGTTTTCAACAAGAATGGCCTTTGCCTCATCCGCACTGTCGGTTTCCATAAGGCGGATGCGCAATTCCTTGGCCCCGTCCCACCCGGAAATATAGGCTTTGAAATGTTTTTTCATCGTCGCGTAATTCGAGACTTCTGACATTAGCTCGTCGAACAGTGCGAGGTGTTCGGAGAGTGCCCGTACTCTCTCCTCCGGACTATGTGCTAATTCGCGCGAATTAGAGAATAGCCAGGGATTGCCGTAGATGGCGCGCCCGAGCATCACCCCATCGCATTTCGTCTGCTCCGCTTTCGCGCGCGCGTCGGCAATATCCTTCACATCGCCGTTGCCGAGAATGAGTGTCTTGGAGCCGAGCGAATCCCGCAGAGCGACCGCGCGCGCGACGGTATCCCAGCGCGCGGGCACGTCCGACATCTCTTTGCGCGTGCGCGCGTGGATGGTTACCGCCGCAGGTTCTTCCGCGAGCAGTTCGGGCAGCCATGAATCGAGCTGGTCGGTGTTGTAGCCGATACGCGTCTTGACGGAGACTGCTAGACCGCTTTTCTTCGCTGCGCGGATAAGCTCGCGCGCGAGTGAAGGATTTTTGATGAGCGCGGCGCCGCAGCCGCTTTTCTCTACCGCTTTGTCGGGACAGCCCATGTTGATATCAATGCCGTCGAATCCGAGGTCCGCCGCGAGCCGTGCCGCGGCTTCCATGCGCTCGGGCACCGCAGTGAAAAGCTGCGCGACGATTGGCCGCTCCTCCTCGGAGTAGAGCAATTTTTTGAGAAGCTTCGCCTTGCCGTCTTCGGGAGCGAGCACCAGCCCGTCGGCCGAGGTAAATTCGCTGAACATCACCGAAGGTTTGCCGTAGCGCGCGATGAGCCGCCGGAAAGCGGCATCCGTGACGTCTTCCATCGGCGCCTGGACGAAAAGCGGCTTCGGCAGCGTGTGCCAGAACGATTGCATCGCCGAAATATAGCATAAAAACCGCTTTTTTTGACATCTTGGAAAATAATGGGTATAATCTTGATTGGCGGAAAATTGTTCTCACTCGTACCGCCAAAGCACAGTAAATGGAGCTAAGCGAAATGGCCGTAGATAATGGCGTTGACCTGGGCGAAATCCTTTCCCATCCCGAGACTTTTCTCGGCACGGGACCAATCGAGGATACGATGGTGGCGGACTGGCTGAAAGCCATGACGATGATGCGGCCCGAAGACATCGGGCGTATGGCACAGCGATATATCGGCAGTTTGCCGGCCGATCATGCGGGCGTCGTTCTGCAAGGCATCATCAAGGGTCTGCCCCCCGAGGAACTCGGCAGATTTTTCAAGGGGCGTGTAATCGTGCGCCTCAAGAACCAGAGCAAAGCGGAATAACGACAGTTGGCGTCGAAAAGGGCGGCCCAGAAGGGCCGCCTTTTTTCTATTGTGCACTCTGCTGCTCCTGCCCCCTCAATTTGTAATACACGCGATTGCCGAAGCGGAGGTCTACATATTCGAGCTCGGCCGTCTTCCCTTTCAGCACATCGGACGACAGTACAAGCTCAAGATTTTTTGCGAGCGTGCCTGCGTCCGCTCCGAAAGATGCTTTGACGAGAAATCCTTCCTGCAGCTGTATCAGAATATCCTGACCGTCCACCTGCGCGCTCTCTGCGGTGAAGCCCGCTTGCCCAAGGTAGGTGAGAAGCGAGAGCAGCCCCGGCAGATGCGCCTGGACGAACCACTGCCCTATCGGATAGGTCGAGGTGGTGCTGTCGTCGCGTGGCGGTAAACCGCCGGCAAAAATATACTGCGTGCTCGAAGTACTTGTGCCCGCCCAACCCATCGGCGCATAAATAAATCCGCCCGAATCCATGAGATAACACTCCCCTTGCCCGATTCCCGTGCACCAACGCGCAAACGCGTCGCGCTCTTCTATCGTGATAACGATGTCTGTCGCGAATATTGAAGGCCGTGTGATGCGGACTGATTTTACGGGAGGTAAGGATGTGACGGCTTTCTCGAGCTCTGCCCGCGGGTACAGGAAGATATTGCGGCGCGAGAGAATGCGGTACGCACCGTCGTCTAGTACCGTCTCGACATACCGTTTTATGTGTTCTTCCTTCATGCCGTTTGCACCCGCGACGGAAATGCCCGATATATTGAATTGCGGGAGATATGAGAGCCAACTGACTCCGTAAACGAGCGCGGCACAAAGTACGAGGATGCTGGCGACTATGAGCACACGGACGCGCCTGCGCCGCGCGCGTAGCGGCATCGGACGCCCTGGCCGGGCAGGCCGCGGGGGCAGGGGTGCGCGCGGAGAAAAGAGCGGCACCTGGCCGCGCGGCGGGCCCTTCGGCGCACGGCCGCCGCGTAAATCAATGACGCCGCTACTTTTTTTCGATTGCATCTTTGCCCATGTAGCCCCGCAACACGTCGGGGATGGTTATTGAACCGTCCGCCCGTTGGCCGTTCTCGACTATCTGGCAAAGGATGCGCGGCATGGCGAGCGCGGTGTTATTCAGTGAATGCACGTAGCGCACCGTACCGCCTTCGTCGCGATAGCGGATGTTGAGACGGCGCGTCTGAAAATCGTGGAAGTACGAAGACGAGTGCGTCTCGCGGTATTTTTTCTCGCTCGGCATCCACGCTTCGATGTCGTACTTTTTCACCTGGCCCAATCCGAGGTCACCGCCGCAATTGACGACCACGCGGTACGGCAGTTTCAATTCCTGCAGCAAATTTTCGGAATTCGCGGTAAGCTCTTCGTGTATCTTCACCGACTCCTCGTGGCTCGCCTCGCAGAGCACCACCTGTTCGTACTTCACGAATTCGTGTATGCGGAAAATCCCTTTCGTATCCTTGCCGTGACTCCCCGCTTCGCGGCGGAAGCACGGTGAGAAGGCGAAGAATTTTATTGGAAGGTTTTTCTTGTCGAGGATTTCTTCCATGTAGTACCCCATCGAGGCGACTTCGGCGGTGCCCGCGAGGTACTCGCCGTCTTGCGTCTTGTAGAGATCTTCTTCTGATTGCGGCAGATATCCCGTACCGACGAACGGCTCACGACGCACCATCGAGGGCACTATCATCGGCGTAAAATCCTTTTTCGAGAAGCGATCTTCCACGAACCGCTGGAGCGCCCAGACGAGGCGCGCGCCGTCACCTTTGAGGAAATAGCCGCGGAAACCCGCGACCTTGGCACCGCGTTCGTAATCCGCCATATCATTCGCGAGAAGAAGTTCGCTATGCGTCTTTGGTTCAAAATCGAATTTCGGTAGTTCGCCCCACACACGTATTTCCTGATTGTCCGCATCGGAGTCCCCATCAGGGACGGACATGTCCGGGACATTGGGCACCATCACCATCATGGCGCGCCACTCCTTCATCACATCCTGCATAGATTCTTCGGTGAGCCGGAGCGTCTCTTTGACGGCCTGCATGCGCGCGATTATCTCCTTCTTTTCATCATCGTTTTTTGCGCTCGCTATCGCATCGGAAGCGATGTTTTGCTCTGAGCGTTTTTGGTCTACCAATTGCTGGAGTTCGCGGCGTTTATCATCCACCGCAAGGAGTTTGTCTATATCTATATCAATGTGTTTTTTCTTTGCGCCGAGGGCGACAATGTCCTTGTTTTCTCTGATAAACTTAATATCCAACATAAGACGATGATACCACCATGGCGGACGAGCTCAAATTACTTTCCCCACAAGAATTCCCTCCCCTCCTGCGCGAGATTTCCGACCCGCCGAAACAGCTGCATCTGCGGGGC
>JBBUDH010000053.1:0-9532 GCA_038057405.1 Patescibacteria group bacterium | reverse complement strand
CGACGGGAAGGAATTCCATCACGTCAATCGGGCTCGGTGTCATCGTCTCGATGGGAGTTTCGACGACCTCGACTTTGGACTCTTCGGGAATCTGTACCGTCTCGTGCGCTATGGCGTTCTGCTTGCGGGCGCGAAGTGACGAGCCTGCGAACGCGAGAGTGCTGGCGGTACCAACGCTACCGAAGACATTGCGGGGCAGGTAGTAGACCGTGAGGTAGGCACCCGCGACCGCGAAGGAGATGAGCGAGAGCCAGTAGAGGGCGTTCCCGAGAAGGCCTGCGTCAAATCCTGTGTACGGAATCTGCGAGAGCGAGATGTACGAGCCTTGGACGGTGACGTAAGCGGTGCAGGTGCGCGTACCTCCGTATCCAGAGACCGTGAGCGTGTACATCGTAGAGTTGTTGGGACGGACCGCGAGCGAACCGTTGATTGCGACTTGTCCGATGCCATCCGAGAGCCATGCACTCGAGGCACCCGTCGAAGACCATGAGAGATACGCAGCCTGACCGTTCGTTATCGAGCTCGGAGTGGCGGTAATCACACAGTAGGTGTTCTGAGTCGGATACGTCGGGTAGGTCGGGTAAACGGGCTGTTGCGGGTAGACGTACTGTACGGGGTAGGTCACAGG
The DNA here is from genome assembly GCA_038057405.1 of Patescibacteria group bacterium. Taxonomy (GTDB): domain Bacteria; phylum Patescibacteriota; class Minisyncoccia; order Phycocordibacterales; family UBA2100; genus UBA10103. The sequence continues at coordinate 8,904 of JBBUDH010000053.1, read as the reverse complement.
AGCCTGGTAGACCGGAGTCACCTGAGCCGTGTTTACGTTGTTGTTGACGTTGTTGTTATTGTTCGTGTTGACGATGTTAATCGGCTGACCGCCACCACCCTGTTGCTGCTGCTGTTGCTGCTGTTGCTGGCGCGGCTGTTGGTAGACAGGGTACGGCTGCGGTTGCGGCTTCGGGTAAGAGGGCGCGTAAGAAGTGCTCGGCGCGCGTCCGAAAGAGAACGGCATCGAAGCGGAAGCGAATTGCTGCTTGGGAGCGGAATAGTCCTGCGAATCGTACGAGCGCTCGGTATACACTACACCTTCTTCGTAGATGTACTCTTCGTAGCATCCGCAATCAGGGTTGTAGACGGGTTCACAGTCATAGCATCCGTCAGGATCGACGCCATAACCGCTGTTCGGGTCAACTCCATACCCACTGTTCGGGTCGACGCCGTAACCGCTGTTGGGATCGACTCCGTAACCGCTGTTGGGGTCAACTCCGTAGTTTTCGAAATCGTAGTTCGGCGTGTCGCCGTAGCTGTAGTTCTCGTAGCCAGTACCATCGTAGCTCGTCCAGTCATAGTTGGGCGTGTCGCCGTAGCTGTAGTTTTCGTAGCCAGTACCATCGTAGCCAGAACCACTGTAATCCGTGAAGTCGTAGCTCGGCGTGTCGCCGTAGCTATAATCTTCATACTGCGCGTGCGCAAACGTCGGAATTGCGGCAAATGCGCCAAAAGCGAGCATCACCATAGAGAGAAACAGTACCGGAACTGAACTTACTTTTGATGCATTTGTCATAATTTTGTATGGTTTCCTAAAAACACTGATTTATAAAGCTAATAAACTGATAATTTGTCAAGCGTGGGCATTATATCAGGTCTAATTGTAATGTCAAGCCCTCCCAAAAAGAAGCGGCCATCCCCACCAGGATGGCCGTCTTGTTTGTTCATGTTCAAGTGTGGTGGCACTTGATGGCCGACCTTAGGAACAGGCGGCCGGAATCGGATTTGCCGGCTTGTCGAGGATCACGCGGGTGCGCGTCCCTAACGGCTCCGGCGTCGTCCACTGAGCAACCTGCTTGCCGCCTTCGCAGTGCGTGTAGTTGAACATCAACTTGTCGCCACCCTTCACGGGCACCGAGAAGCTGGCCCAACTGTTCACGCCTTGCGACACGCGGAGCACGACCGTGCGGTCCGTCTTCGAGCCGGGAGCCTTCTTGGCCTCGGTCGAATCGTTGCACGCCTTGATTGCGGCGAGCAGCGCGTTGTCGCTGTCATGGAGCACGGTCAACCAGATGTTGGCCGGCTTCTTGAGCGACGGGACGCGGACCGAAACGTCGCGGCAGTTCGCTTCAGTCGCCGCAGGGGCGGCCGGAGCGGAAGCAACCGGAATACGCGGAGCGGCGGCAGGAGCAGCCGGAGCGCGCAGATTCGGCTCGTCGTCGGTGATCGATGCGGGCACCCCCTGCGCGAAGCCGAGGGAAACCGAGGCGACCAGAGCGATAGCCGACAGCAGAAACGTGCGTTTCATGGCAGAACTTCCTCCAGATGGTGTCTCTCCAGCCCACGCCGGAGCAGACGACGAATAGAACTTAACAGCTTGTTACGAAAGCTGCTGGTAAATGAACTTCGCGGTGCGATGTTCACTTGCCAGATTGCGTTCGCAAATAAGGTAGTCTGGAATGCGGCGCGAGTTTTTTATTTCTCTTTGCGCGCCGCATCCCTTCTTGGAGGTCACGGTTTAGGGGCGCCAAGCAATCTTGCCGCCGATAACCGCGAAGTTGTCGCCGACCTTCGCCTCCGTGCCGGCGAAAGCGGTAGTGCCGGTTTCGTCGACGAAGAAGAAGCGATCCCCACGCCAACCGATGCAGCGAACGACACGGTGGACTGCGTTGGTGGACTGCGTGGAAACGGCAGCCGCTCCGCCGCCGATAACGTTGGTCTGGTGGACGTTCACGGTCTGGGTGACCGTGTTGCCGTCTCCCTTGACCACGCTTTTGATGCCCGACACCTTGGCGGTGTTGGTTTGGCGTGGTGCAGCAACGCTACGACATGTGCTGCACTTCGGCTTGACGTTGCACCGCGTACCGCACGTCGGCCGCGCGGTAACGCAACGACCGCCGCAGCGAGCGCGGGCCGGCTGTTCTTGCACCATCGGCGCAGAGCCAGCCACACGACGCACACCGATGAGGCGGCGATAGCGATAGACCTCGACTTCGCGCGTGTGCCCATTTCGGCCACGTGTGAAGTTGTCGCCATACGTGCCCGCCGAGGCGGGCCCGATGACAACGCCCTGAACCGCCGGCGGCATTACCGCGGCGACCATAAGCAGGGCGCAAGCGAACAGAAAGGCGCGGAATGCGCTTTTCATGGCTGTGTTCTCCTCAGAGAGCTGTGCTTACTTGGCTCGACGGTAAGCGGGTTGATTGATTGCGAGAGCCCGGCACACTCTGACCTCATGTACATGAAGTTAGGATGTAGCGGGAAATCACAAGAGAGGGAATTTGGGTGACGGCGCGGCACAAGTCGCACGCGCCGTCCCCCTTTTTGCCGTCATGGCTTATGGCTTTCCCAATAAGCTTTGCCGTTGACGATGCAAAGCCGCTCAACGGGCGTAGGCCGTTGCCCGAGCATCGCCGCATCGTAGCGCAGGCCCCGGAAGCGCCAGTTCACGCCATTGCGTTCGAGCGCCGGGAGCCCACACACGGCGTCTCCTGATTGCGCGGCGAAAAGTGAGCCGGTCCCGCCGAACCACTTGGGAGTCGGGACATTCACGCCGAACAGCGGAAGAATCCCGTATGCGATGACAACCACTGCGATTACCAACCATGCGAGTCCTTTCATAAACTTGACGAATGTATCCATCTGTTCAAGCCCCTCCTCGGCGGCTTGGTTTTGAGAAGAACACGGAAATTACTCCAGAATAGCTATTATAGCAATAATTATTAAAAAGTCAAGGGCGCGGCTGAACGGCCGCGCCCTAGTAGTCGAGCCCGTATTTACAGGCTTATTTGTTCATTTTGCCGCCGTGGTCAGATCTTCTTCTGCCACAGCAAGCGGAGCGTCGGAATGTCCTCCTTGAGCGCGTCAATGACGATGGCGGCAATCAAGGCGACGAACCACTTCCACCATGAGGCGAAGGGGGTCGGCGAAATGGACATCACGAGCACCGCAAGTGCGAAGAGGGCGGCAGGCGCGAACGAAGTACTGATGTCGAACGTGCGCCAACGCCAGTCGACGTACTTGGGTCTCATCTTGTTCAGCCATCGCTGGCTGTACTTGTGGATGAGTCCCAGCACCCAGATCGTCATGAGGATCTGGACGGCACTTTTGACGGCAAGCGCATTCCCCGCCTCGAATGTCGGGCGGAAAGATGTGTGAGCCGTGACGGCGAGGAAGATGACGACCGAGAAGATGATCGCCTCGACGCCAGTCAGCGCCACGACATACATGTGCGTGTCCATCACCGACGCAGTCTTCGGCGTCGGGACGGTGGCGGGTTCGGCAGCCGGCTTGGCAGCCGGATCGGGATCCGTCGCCGCAGCGGCAGCTGGTTCAGCTTTCGGCTCGATTACCGGAAGCGTTTCCGCCCCAGTGTCAGCTGTGTTGGATGCGGATTTCGCAGCCGCAGCTGTCTTCTGTTTATGTGACATAGTCAAGTTCCCCCTTTCAAGAGGTTCAAGATTACGGGTTCGGTTGCGGATTAGCAGCGTCTCTTACTCTATTTATTGACCCGGCGGGCATTATATGTTAAAAATAAAAAAAGTCAAGGCGGGCCCGGAGGGTCCGCCTTGCTGAGTACTTGGATCACGTTATTGTCGCCCACCTTAGAGCTGCGTGTCAGCTCGACTTGCCGGTGGTTTCGATTACCGTTTCCTCCGAGACGCCACCGAGGAATCCCCTGGTGAGCAAGCGCAGATTGACCGCGATTACAATCACGTCAACGATCTCGATGGGGCTCCAGATCTTGAGGGCCATCAGACGGTACGTTGTCCACGGGTAGTCACCGAACCAGTAGCTCATCAGCGCACCAACAACGAACGCAAGCGGGATGAGTGAGCTTAAGAGTTCGATGAGCGGCCAGAACACCCCGACACGCGGCCGGAACAAGAGCGGTATGCCTTGTGACACGCCGTACCATGCTCCGACCTGCGCGAGAGACCCCGCGAGCGCAAAGGACAGTCTTGCAGGGTCATGTCCGGGCATAATGACGACGCCCCAGAGTGTCACGTCACCCCACAGGACGGAGTATACGTACGCACCGAACAGCAAGCTCGTAAGGATTGACCCCGCCATCAAGATGAAGCGAAGGGTCTCGCGGGATACCTTACCCTTGAACGGTGCCTCAATCGCCGCCCACAGAAGTGCTGTGGCGACCAACCCCTCGATGCCCAAGAGCGCACCATGCAGCACCGGCCGCATGAAGAACGCTGCGCCCCAGGTACTTGAGTCGAGAAGCGACTCGACGATGCGCCCGTTGAACGCCGACACGAGCAGTCGCAGGAAGTCGAAATACGTGTAACCTGCGACAACGAATGCAACAGCGCCAATCAGGGCGAGTAGATGAGCTAACGTTTTCATTCTGTGCCTCCGCACGGTTGAAGACTCGACCGAGTCCTATTTGCAACAATATTGGCCGCAAGAATCGTACATCAAAACAGCACAAAAGTCAATAGCTAGAAATGCGCGCCTCGCCTACTTGGCGAAGGTGACCGCGTGGGCTATTTCGACCGGATACGCTATGTCTACGGGATGCGCTATTTCTACGGGGCGTGCTATGGCGACGGGACGCGCGAGCGAGACCGCGTGGCCGATATCTACGGCGCGGCCGATGTCCACTGCCCTTCCAATATTAACGAGCGCGAAAAGTTTGCCGGGGCCGTAGAGGTCGACGATATGTCCGATGTCAACGACGTGGCCGATATCGACGACGTGGCCGATATCCACGGGATGAGCGATATCGACAGGATAGCCGATGCCGATGGGATAACCGATTGCAACAGGGTGGGCGATGCTGGCTGCACGCCCGATATTCACTCCGTGCCCGATATTCACGCCGTAGCCGACGCCGATGGGATAACCGATAGTTGAGGGACGCGCTATGGACGAGGGACCCGCAACCGTAACGGAGTGTCCGATGTCGTACGTATACATATCATAATATTCGTAGACAGCATCCGCGTACGTAAGCGGGGCAAAGCTTGCGCCGAACATAATCAAGAAAGTAACGAGTGCTTTTTTCATAGGTTAGGGTTGCTTCGCTACGGTGCCGACGAAGTCGGCTTCGACGATAAAGCGTGAGCTCTTACCCGAGAGGACGTCGCAAGTCGTGAGCGTGAGCTTGGTGCCCGCCGTCGGTGAGAGGTCTATCACGGTGTCGCTCGCCTCGGCACTGCGTACGGAGGTGACCGTGTAGAGATATTCGACGCCGCCACCCTCAACGGAGATGGAATCACCAGGCTTCAGTTTTGAAATGTTGTTGAATGCCTTGAACATCTGATTGCGGACGACGCGATAGGTCGAAGAGTGAGCGAAGATAAGCATGTTGCCCGGTGTGCCGAGCTTGGCGGAATCCACATAGCGTACGGGCCCTTTGAGTATGGCGGCATCGAGTTCTTTGAGGTCGCGTGTGTCGGGATTGAGGACGACGACGTCGAGATCTATCGCGGCGCTGCGGATGCGCTCGGGCAGCACTCCTTGCGGTATTGCGAGAGATTCTGCGGCGACCTCGCTGTCACTTAGCTGCGGCAAGTCCGAAAGCCGGACCGCGTCGCTTTCTGCGCCCGACGTACCGTCGATGTAGGACGGGACGAAGCCGACGGATTCGAGCGCGCTCATACTCGAGAAGAAAATCAAAATGACCGCGGCGAGAAAGACGCGTTTGGGCGGGTTTTTGGCGTTTGGCTGCGGATTCATATAGGACTTTTCCGAGGTTGAAATAGTACACCATAAATCTAGTCTTGTCAACTCATCCCGCCTTTGGCTGTCCCCACCCTCTATTGACAAGTATTAATATATATGTAAATATATCGCCCATATGGCCGACACGGTGCGGACGGAGACAGAGCATACGACTACCGTACATGCGCACACGGAGCCGAAAGCGAGCCTCGTTTCCAACACCCTCGCTATCGTGGGCTTCATCATCGTCATCGTCATCGTGCTGTGGGGGCTTTTTAATATCGCAACGCTCGGCGCTCCCTGGCTCTCTTCCCTCTTCGGCGGAGGCTCTGATTCAATAAAGGTCACCGCACCCGCCAGCGTCATATCGGGCACGTCCTTCGCTATAACCTGGAAATATTCGACCTCCGAGCAGGGCACGTATGCTTTCCTATATCAATGTAAGGACGTCGTGCACTTCCGGTCCGACGCCACCGGTGCGCCGGTGACGATTCCGTGTGGTGCCGCGTATACTGTCGCCACGAGCAACAATACACTCACAGTGACGCCCCTGCTTTCGGGCACCGCCTCGACAAGCGTTCCTCTCTCCATCGTCTTTATCCCGGGCGCCACGACCTCAAAGCAAGTACAAGGGAGTGCGACGGTCATGGTGGTTCCCGCCGCTGCGGCGACTCCTCCTGTCGTCACAGAGCCCGCGACCTCGACTCCTCCCGCAACCCCGCCCGTGAATCCCCCGCCGCAGGCAGGCCCCGCCGACCTCTCCGTGCAGATTCTCTCCGTCGTACCCGATGGTGCGGGAGGCGGCATCGCGACATTCGACATCGGCAACGAGGGACTAAGCTCGACGGGCGTGTATTCCTTCACGGCGCACTTACCGATGACCGACGGCCGTCTCTACAACTCACCGGCGCAGACTTCACTTGCTCCGGGCGACCATGTGGTCAATACGCTGCGTTTCTCACAAGCGATGTCGGGCATCTTCAGTATCGTCGTACATGCGGGTACGAAAAACGAGGCGCGCACCGACAACAACTACGCAGCGCGCGAAGTAATAATGCCGTACATCCCGCCGACCTACCCGCAGCAATACCCGCAATACCCCGAGTATCCGTACGTGTACTAAAAAGTACCCCATAAGCGCCCCGAGATGGGGCGCTTTTTGTCTTTGATTCAAATGAGAAGTGTCCGAACTTATCTAAAGTCTTCACCCCCGCTCGGTACATATGAAGTATCAATTTCCGAATCGGTCCCGTCTTCTTGGACATATGACGCGTCGCCTCCTGTGTCGCTGTAAAAATCTCCCTGTGAACCGCCATCTACCTTAGGGTCAAGAGTAGGAGCTTGCCGGATAATATCCGGACCGTGAAAGAAACCCACTTCAAGACAGAGTCCTTTGAAAGAGATCTCGCGAACCTGGTTGAGTACACCCGCGAGCGAATCCCCAAGAAGGACAGGTGAACCGGACATCCCGTGCATACGTGTACTTTGGTGTGTCGGCACGTTCAGAACGCCATCAAGCAATCGAGAGCCAGTTTCAGGCGAGGGACGACGTAACATGCTCTCACCAGGAGGAGCGAAGAAAATAAAACTATTCTCTATTACCGGATTATTTACATGGAAAGGGTGCGCATCCCGGAGAAAAGTAGCGAGTCGCTCCGTCACGCGTATCGCAATTGATGGATATATCTTGGTACCGTCGGAAGCGGCTGATTCATCCGGGTCGATGCCTGCGACCCGCACGAGCGAGCCACTCATGTCGTCGTCGGACATTTCCGTAAGGTGTTGTGAATGGATGTTCTTATCTGTTTTCAGCGGGGCTGGCATTCGTATCTTTACAGCGTCCACACCGGACTCGTAGTTCCTTCTACATTCTTCCCACTGTGCCGGTAATTGAGTCTTTATTTTTGAAGCGGATGTCACGTGCCAATTGGTCAGAAGGGTTCCATCTGTAAAAACCCCGTTCCCATACGAGGGAAAATTGTTTGAGGCCTCATGGATTGATTGGATTTCCATAGCATCCATCGGCGCCCGTCCATTTACCGCAAGCGACGGCCAGCTTTCCTTGGGGACGTCGTGCTTCGTTCCTGCGACGTGCTCCCGTGACAGCGCAGGCATACTGTGCAAGAGGGCAAAAATCTCATCGTCAGTTCCTTCACGCAAGATTCTTGTACCTTCCGGACCGCGAATAAACGAGCGTGCTTCTTGAATTTCAGCATCAATGAGCCCCTCTCGCTTGCTCGCTGAAAGGTCTTTCCATTTTTCAAAACGCATCCGATGAGTGCGTTCACGAAACCAATTTTGGATATCGGAAGATCTCGCAATGACTTCTGCCGCAGGTAGCGCACGCATACTCCCCATCATCGTATAGGCAGCGGCTTTAGCTGCTTTTTCTATGAATGACCGTCTCGTCATACCCGGAGAGTCTTTTTTGTGAAGATGTTCCGGAACTTCTTTCATAGATATTTGTTTATATATCCAGGGTGGCTTCCTTGGCGTGGCTCTGGATGAATGATTTGCGTGCGGGGACGTCGGTACCCATGAGCATGTCGAATACCATGTCGGCCTCCTGTGCATCCTCGATGCCCACCTGCAAGAGAATGCGGCGGGCGGGGTCCATGGTGGTCTCCCACAATTCGTCGGAGTTCATTTCGCCTAAGCCCTTGTACCGCTGCACCGATGTTTTCGGTGTCTTTTTTGTTTTGACTTCTTCTGCAACTTCCTCCTCGACTTCTGCCGGCGCTTCGCTTTCTACCTCTTCCAGCGGCATATCCTTGCCGACGAGTTTGATGCGCTCCTCGTCGCTGTATGCATAGAACACTTCTTTGCCTTTGCGCACCTTGAAAAGCGGCGGCTGCGCGATGTAGAGGAATCCGCCGTCGATGACGGGGCGGAAGTGGCGGTACATGAGCGTGAGTAAGAGCGTACGAATGTGCGCGCCGTCCACGTCGGCATCGGTCGCGATGATTATTTTGTGATAGCGCAATTTCGAGACGTCGAATATATCCCCTATCGCCGTGCCGAGCGC
>JBBUDH010000052.1:0-3948 GCA_038057405.1 Patescibacteria group bacterium | reverse complement strand
GTATACAATAATCCCATGCAGTCCAGCCCCCTCAGCTCGTTCACGCGCTTCCTTTTCGGCTTCACGCTGCTTATCTCGATAAGCTTCGGGGTCACCTTTGCGGTACAGAAATACGCCACGGGGCAGGATGCCGCGAAACAGCAAGCCGCCGCAGCCGCCGCGATGCTTGAGTATAAAAAGTAGGAGGCGTCGATCTCCCCGGGAGGGCAGCCCCCGAAGAAACCGACGCCGTCGCACGCTTTACTACGCCTCCCGCGTATCATTTCCAGGTCTTGGTCCATTCCAAAATCCTGAATACCCATTCACGCCATTCCGGATTCTTGTCGAACCACGGTGTAGGACGATTACGCAACAGATTCTCGAAGTCGTCGACGACGGCGACGAGCCTGTATACGTCGTTCCACAACGTGGCCAAGATGTGCCACAAGGTCCGAACGGCGGGGGTATCGAGTTCGATTACATTCTCGTGTGTCGAATGGTACACGGTTAACTCCACATCAGGTTTGTGCTAGGTATTTTCTTTTCCTGATGCCTCCCGTCGAGGATAATGACATTTTCTCATGAAAAGTCAATTAATTTGACCGATGGGGATAATCCTGTACTATGCAGCGCACAAGGCCAGAGAAAGCGGGTGGCGAAAGCCTTCAAGTCATAAGACGCCTGCCGAGGTCGAAACTCTCCGGAATTATTCCGAGGGCCTTGCATTAGAAAGGTCTATTTTGACCTATGGCAAAAACAAAAGCAGAAAAGGGCGTAATCATCGATAAGCTCGAAGACGCCTTCAAGACCGGCGCGTCGTCGGTATTCGTCCACTTTACGAAAGTCACCGTTGCTGAAGAGTCGGCTATGCGCCGCGCGCTTCGCACCGACGGCGTATCGTATTTCGTGGCGAAGAAGACGCTCATGCGCCGCGCGCTTGAAAAACTCGGACACGCGCACGAGACGCTCCCGCTCGAAGGGGAAGTGGCTGTCGCCTACGGCGGCGGCGAAGACTCCACCATCGCGGCGCGGCTCGTACACGAATTCGGCAAGAAGCTCACCGACAAGCTCACCATCCTCGGAGGTATCTTCGAGGGGAAGCTCGTCGACGGAGTAAAAATGCAAGAAATCGCAACAATTCCGCCAATGGCGACATTGCGTGCGATGTTCGCACAGCTTATCAACTCACCACGGCAGCGGTTTGCGGTGGTTTTGAGCAAGGTTGCAGAGAAGAAAAATTAACAACGTAGCATTACACGTATGACACAGGAACAAATCATTGAGGCAGTGGAAAAGATGACCGTGTTGGAATTGAACACCCTCGTCAAAGCCATTGAAGAGAAGTGGGGTGTCTCCGCAGCAGCAGTTGCGGTCGCCGGCCCTGCAGCGGGTCCCGCAGCAGAGGAGAAATCCGAGTTCAACGTCGAACTGACTTCGATGGGTGAACAGAAAATCGCGGTTATTAAGATAGTCAAAGAGGTCCTCGGCCTCGGTCTCTCGGAAGCGAAGACCATGGTCGAAGGCGCACCGGTACTCATGAAGGCCGATGTGAAGAAAGAAGACGCGGAAGCTTGGAAAACCAAGATTGAAGCAGTAGGCGGCAAGGTCACTTTGAAATAAGTGACCTGCACGCCGTGGCAAATCGCATACGTGCGATTTGCGTCGAAACCAGCAGGTTTCGACGATGGCAAGGTTACGCTCAAGTAACTCTCATCCGACACACGAAAAAAGCGGCCGGAAGGCCGCTTTTTCGTATGGTTGACTCAGGACGTACGGCGGGGATAATGACCCCATATGGCCGACGACTTCCTGGGGACATTCATGGGCAATACGGCCAGGGCCAAGATTCTCAGGGTCTTCTTCCTTGATCAGGCAGGCGTTTTCACGGCGCCGCTCGCAGCGAAGCGGGCGGGGGTATCGGTGCGTGTCGCCCAGAAAGAAATAAGGACGCTTGAAAAATGGGGGATGCTCAAGAGGGGAAAATTCGTGATAACCCTCGGCAACGGCACCAAGCGTACCGTTACAGGAAAACAGAAGGAGGAGGCATGGAACGTCAACCCGTCTTTTAAACATTCCGCCGCGCTCTCGAAGTTCGTCCATGAGGTTTCACCCGTCCACTACAAGAGCATCCTCACAGGGCTTAAAGGTTCGGGGCGGATAGTGACCGTGATACTCTCCGGCACATTCATGGGCGATTCGTCCCGCCCCGCCGACCTGCTCGTAGCCGCCGACGGCCTCAATGAGGCGCGGCTTGAGACGGCAGTGCGCGCGCTAGAACGGCAATTCGGACGGGAAATACGCTATGCGGCATTTTCGGGCCCCGAATTCCGCTACCGCATGACCATCCAAGACAGGCTCCTACGGGATACACTCGATTTTCCGCACCTGGTACTCGTCGACAAAACGAAACTCCTCTAGAAAGAGCCCGAGAGAGCCCGAAAATAAGCCATTTTCCCATATCCACACGCCCTTCATGAGTGCGCTTCACAAAAAAGCGCGGGTGCTATCATTACAGCTGTACAGGGGGTCGAATTCCTTTATAAACATTATTCGTAATTCATCTATTATTTATGATTGTTACCCAATCGGCGGACGTGGTACAGAGCTCTTTTACGGGTCTGTGGTACACCGTCGCACAGTATCTGCCGGCAATTCTCGCGGCAATCATTGTTTTCATCATCGGCTGGATAGTCGGTGTCATCCTCTACCGCATCGTGGTGGAGGTGGTCAAAGTGCTTCGGATTGACGACGCGCTCAAGGCCGCAGGTCTCAACGATGCCGCGAAAGAGGCGGGCTTCACGCTCGACATCGGGCGTTTCCTCGGCACCTTGGTCATGTGGTTCATGGTCCTGGTCTTCCTCGTCGCATCGCTTGATATCCTCGGACTCAACAACGTCACCATCTTCTTGCAGCAAGTGGTATTGCTCTACTTGCCGCAGGTCATCGTGGCGGTCCTCATCATCATTCTCGGTGCAATCGTCGCCGAGGTGGCAAGGGGATTGGTCAGCGGTTCCGCACGTGCTGCGGGAGCGCACGCCGCGAATCTCGCGGGCGCCGTGGCCAAGTGGGCGATTTGGATTTTCGCCATCATGGCGGCTCTCGACCAGCTTCAGGTCGCGAGTGCTTTCATCCAGACGCTCTTCACCGGGCTCGTGGTCGCACTCTCTCTCGCATTCGGACTCGCCTTCGGCATGGGCGGCAAAGAAGCCGCTGCACGCACGATAGAGCGCATCCGTTCGGAGATTGCGCATCACCGGGATTAGTTCGCATAAACCGCCCGCCGGAAGGCCGGACGACGTCGAGACTTTCGCACAAATCTCCGTCGCCCAACCTCCCGGCGGGCGGTTTCTATTTGTTACAATGCCTGAATATGCAAGCAGTCATTCTCGCCGCAGGGCGCGGCACGCGCATGGAGGAATTGACGACGGCCGTCCCGAAGCCGATGCTTTTGGTGGACGGCAAGACGCTTCTCGAACACAAACTCGACGCGCTTCCCGATGAGATACAGGAAGTGGTTATCATCGTCGGCCATCTCTCCGACGTCATCAAGATGCAGTACAAAAGCACATACCGCGGACGCACGCTCACCTATGTCGAACAGACGGACCTCAACGGAACGGCAGGTGCTCTGTGGGCGGCGAAGGACGTGCTGAAAGACAGATTCTTAGTGCTCAATGGCGACGACATTTTCACGTCCGAAGACCTTAAAACATGTGCCGAAGAATCGGATTCGTGGAAGCTCCTCGTTCAGCAGATGCCCGAAATGCACCGGGCGGGAAGCGTGGAGCTCGATGAAAACGCGAACATCGCGGGGATAATCGAGGGCGATTTGGGCGTCGGGACAGGGTTGGCGAGCACTAATATGTTTGCGCTCGACAAACGCCTCTTCACGCAGCCGCTCATACCAAAACAGGAGGGAAGTCTCGAATACGGCCTGCCGCAGACGGTCATTGCCGCCGCAAAGGCCCT
>JBBUDH010000051.1:0-19013 GCA_038057405.1 Patescibacteria group bacterium | reverse complement strand
GTACGGCCGTGTGCAGAGTGATTCGGGCGACTGGCAGGGAAGCGCCGAGGGTGGAGGCATTGAGGCGGACCCGAACGATGCCGCAGACCAGATAGAAGAGCTGGTCGTCAACGTACCGCTCGTCGAAGAACTTGAAAAGCGCCACAAGGATATCGTGGACGCGCTCGAAAAAATGGAAGACGGCACCTACGGCATCTGCGAAGCGGGCGAAGAAGAAATCCCGTTCGACAGACTCGAAGCGAATCCCGCCGCACGCACGTGTGTGGCACATGCGTAGTTGACGGCAGAAGCACTCGTCTCCGAATTTGGTTTGCGTTCCAATACTTAATATTTTTCTTAAGTATTGGAACTGTCTACTCGCTGCTTATCCGCCACATCGCCTCAAAAAGCGCGCGGTATCCGCGCGCGATTTCTTCGCTTTCAATCTTAACAGTGAAATATTCTTTTTTTACAGATGTGATTAGTACCGTGTTACCGAAGATGCCGATATCCATCTGGAAGGGAAGAAATTCTTTCGGGATAAAACGTACCTGTCGATACGGACCGCGCACTTCTTCCGCATACTTTCGAGTGCGGTCGCTATCGTCATCAAGTTCACGAATCTTGAATTCTGGTGAAAGTGAAACATAGCCGACTTTTGCGAATGTCCGCGGAAATACTTCTTGGGAGAGTGATATATCGCCCATATAGAGGATTTCCCCTTTCGTGACGAACGAATCGTCATATGCTTTATCAAGCGCATCCTTTCCCTCGTACACCACCACGCGCGGTCGCTGTTCTGAATTTCCCATTATCGACTCGAGTTGGGGGACAGCAGCTTGGAGCTCCTTCAAACGGATCTCCGCTTCAGTGACAAGCTTCTTCGGATGTTGCGCGGCAAATAACATTTTCTTTCCCCTAATCGTTCGAGAGACAAACCCCTTACCTTCGAGAGATTTCAAGACCGCATATGTCGTCGGTCGCTTGAGTCCCGTCTGTTTCGTCACACGTGTCACCGGAACTTCGCCAAGCTCCAGAAGTGCCTTATAGACGATTATTTCCTTCTCTTTGAGGTCCAGTCCGGCCAGGGCATCGTTTGGGTTCATGCACGAAATATAGCGATGAAATGACTATTGTCAATTATTTCTGACAACCCAATATACTCATCCTCAAGAGTATTAGTCCAGTGGTTAATAAAACAGTCAAAAAGTATTGACTTGTGGCCATAGGAGTGTGACTATCTTGGCTGCCTGTTCGTGCAAGTGTCGTGCGACGTGCAGCGAATCGACCAACTGATGGAGGATAGCAATGTCTGTGAAGTGGAGCGTCTCGCAGTATTTCGACGGCCGACCGACGGCATTTGATCTTTTCAGGAAAATGCCGCCCGTTTGGCGTGCCGTACGACTTGTGCCGCAGGGAATCAAGGAACCCCGCGAGTTTGACCGCAGAGACCACGAAAGGGCCTTCACCGCAGCACCGCAAATTGTGGATCTGCGGGACGGTGAGGTGCAAATCGAGCCGAGTACAGTCCACGGCGGTGTTGAGTTTCCACTGCCGCAAAGCTTCAAACTGCATTACGGGCGTTCTAGCACCGATGGAACCCTCGAAGAGCAGTTGGCGCACGCAGTGTGGCGTCAGCTGTGCGACCAAGTAGTCGACAACAGAAGCTTCTTCCTCGTTCCAGAACTTTATGGGGAAAGGATAGAGTGGGATTTTCATGACACACGACATCTCCCCGTAGTCCTCAAGTCGGAACCGGAGGTGGAAAAGTGCGATGTGAGAACCTTCTCCTGTTTGTCCGCGTCTTGGAAGTTCTTTATTCCTGAAGGGTGCGGAAAAGTGGCCTCTACCATTGAAATCGGGATTGAGCTCTTCAGGTTGAAGCGTCACATAGAGGCGATCGATCGACACACACCTGAAGATTTGCAATCGGCAAAGAAACTAGAAGCCGAATACAAAGCAGCTCTCGCTGCTTTGATTTGAGGGAAGCGGTTCAAATGGTAAATACCTGGCGGCGCGTTACACGCGCCGCCATAACTCAAGGGAAAACAACAGATGAAAAAGATAGTGGTGTGCCTTCTGAGTGGAGGCGTCGATTCGACTGTCGCAGCGGTGCTCAAGGCTAACGAGCCCGAGACCTTGGTTTGCTTGCTCTCCATATACTACGGGCAAGGCGCAGAACAATCGGAAAAACGACAATCTGCCGCAGTGGCAGATTGGTTGTACCATCACTTCGACAACGTCATCGAGCACTTTTACCTACGAATCGATGGAACAATCCGTTGGACAAGACGGCAACGCTCCGAGAGGTTCAAAAACCCGGAGGGAGAAGAAATCCTTCTTCGCGGATTTGTCGGTTGGCGACATCCGGAAGGAGGTTGGTCCCAAGCCGGCTATCCGTCGACCCGTGATGAAGTGTTCGCTCTAATGGCTGCCGCAGGCGTTGAAGCGCGCTTGCATGATATGCCTGACATAACTGAGGGAGAAATCGTCCTCGCAACAACAGGAGAAGATCTCCTTAATTTCGAGGACATTGAGGCGAGTACCTACACTAAATATCTCAACGAGGTGTTAGCCCGCAAGATGATGCCTCGGCGAGGAAAGCCAATGCGTATCGTATTGCCGCTTATCGGAATGACGAAGGCGGAAGTAATACGAAGGGGCGTTGAAATCGGAGCGCCGCTTGAACTGACTTGGTCCTGCTACTTTGGAGAACCCGGCAGGCCGTGCGGACAATGCGACCAATGCAAATGGCGGCGAGAAGCATTCGAAACTGCCGGAGTCCAAGATCTGGCTTCAGCGTTTTGAAACTTCAAATGCGACGGGCGGCACTTAGCCGCCCGTTCTATTTACCGAGGCCGAGTTCTTTCTGGTCCAGGCCCGGATAAAATTAAACTGGGTCAATATGGTATAGTCTTTGTATGGTCAACGCGTTGAAAACTGCGATTGAGAAGGTTCGGGAGCTTCCGCAAGAGCGGCAAGAATACGCCGCACAAATCCTTGAGCGTATCGCAGAAAGCTCGGGTTCATACCGAGTTCCCCGGGGACATCGTAAGGAGGTATTGAAAGGACTTCGACAGTCGAAACAGAAGAAATTTGCTTCTGCTGCTGCCGTTAAAAAAGCACTGCACACAAAGTGGGCATGAGGGTACGTTTCGCCCCGCAGGCGATCCAAGACCTCAGAGACATCCGTGTATATCTCGGGGCACGAACTTGGATTGGAGCAGATAACGTTCGCCTTGCGATCGTCGCGGCGATAGAACTCCTAGAGGAATTTCCGGATATTGCGCGAGATACCGACATTGAAGATGTCCGGGTCATTTCGGTCGTTCAATATCCGTATCTCATCTATCACAGACGAGTGGGGAAGGCGGTCGTGATACTTCATATCCGACATTCCAGTCGTGACATCCCGGGTCGCGACGAATTATTGTAAATTACGAAGTACAGTCTGCCCTGCGCGAAAGCGCAGGGTTTCTTCATGAAACGCGGTACAATATCGTCCATGGGTGCGAAACAAAAAATAGCTTCGGGATTCGCGCGTGTCTTCGGCGCGCAGCCGATGCTGCCGAAAGGGACCGTCGTCTCGGTGGAATGTGACATCGTGAAAGGTCTGCACGCATTTACCATCGTCGGCCTTCCCGACAAATCCGTGGAAGAAGCAAAAGACCGAATCGCTGCTGCGATAAAGAACACGGGAGAGGAGGAGGATTTCGAGTCCCCAAAACGGAGTAACAAGAAAATAGTGCTCTCACTCGCCCCCGCGGAATTGAAAAAGGAGGGCGCCGCATTCGACGTGCCGCTCGCGCTCTCGTTTCTCCTCGCATCCGAACAGGTACGATTTGACCCCGCAGGAAAATTATTTGCGGGAGAACTCTCGCTCGACGGCGGTGTGCGCAAGATTTTGGGCGTGCTCTCAATCGCGGCGGCCGCGCGCGCCGCGGGATTTACCGACCTGTACGTGCCCGAAGAAAACGCCGCAGAAGCATCGCTGATTTCGGGTCTGCACATTCACCCCGTTTCCTCACTCGAAGATGTAATCGCGCAATTGACGACGAAGAAAAAAGAAGGTCCCCGCGTGCACCGGCCGGTTCGCAGCGGCGAAGACGACAACACCGCACTCGACGAGATACGCGGACAGGAAAGTGCGAAGCGCGGTCTTATCATCGCGGCCGCGGGTGCCCACAATCTTGCGCTTTACGGCCCGCCGGGGACGGGGAAGACACTGCTTGCCCGTGCGGCGGCTTCGATACTGCCGGACCTTTCCGAAGAAGAAATGATAGAAGTGACGACCATCCACTCGCTTTCGGGGGCACTGGGCGGCAGCGTGGTGTTCCGTCCGCCATTCCGCTCGCCTCATCACACATCTTCGTATGCTGCGCTCATCGGAGGCGGCTCGGCGGGCATACGGCCGGGTGAAGCGACGCTCGCGCACCGCGGTGTGCTCTTCGCCGATGAATTCCCTGAATTCCATCGCGACGTCATCAACGCGCTGCGCGAGCCGCTCGAAGATCGGGTGATATCCATCGCACGGTCAAAAGGAACCGCGGTTTTTCCCGCCAATTTCATGCTCATCGCCGCCCTCAATCCGTGTCCGTGCGGTTTTTGGGGCAGTGCGCGATGCCGCTGCATGCCGCACCTCGTAGAAAAATACCGCCGTAAGATATCGGGCCCCGTCGCCGACCGCATCGACATGTGGGTCTCCGTCGGGGAGATGGCGCCGGAGACGCTTTCCACACAGACCAAAAGAGGTTCGGGGGAAACGAAACGCGCACGCGAAGCGGTGGCGGCCGCCCGCGAGCGTCAACGCGCGCGGTTCGCGGAAGTCCCCGATGCGTCCACCAATTCCGATATGGGACCGAAAGAAATCGAATCGCTCGCAGCGCTTTCGGCGAAAGCCGAAGATACATTGCAAGGCGCTGCGCGCGCGATGAAACTCTCGCCGCGCGGCTACCACCGCACCATCAAGCTCGCACGCACCATAGCCGACCTCGCGGACAACGACACGATAGAGCCCTCGCACATGTTAGAAGCGCTCCAGTACAGAGCACGCGAGCTATAAGTAATCGCCGTTGAGCGGTTATTCGCTCAAAACAGTTTCACAGGAAAATGTGGCTCTGTAACAGGCCCAACGAATTACCCACGCAGAGAGGCACGGCTTCCTCAAATCGTCTCTTTGCTGTCCGAGAAATACACTTTGGTCTTGGGGATGCCGAACGATTTGAGGCGTTTCAGAATGAAATCCTGCATCGCTTTTTCGCTTTTGAAAGCGACAACCTTCTTATTGTCTATGACCGCCCATGCGCCGACGTCGCGCAAGACGTCGGTCTTGCTGAATACGATATGCGTGACGCCGTTCATGCGGATGGCGCGCTCGAGTGTTTGCATGTTCATCCAATTGGTCTGACGGCGGCGGCCGGTCGTCGAGCCGAATTCCTCGCCGATGTCGCCGATTTTGTTGAAGAGTTCACCTTTCGGTTGAAACTTTTTGCTGCCGACGTATGTTTCGTATATTTTCGCCACACCCCAGACGTCACGGATAGCTGTCGAGGGAAGGCCGTTCAGAAGCGCGCCGGCTGCCGTGCAATGACTCGAGGTGACGAACGGGTAATCGCCCCAATCAATGTCGAGTCCGAAGCCCTGTGCGCCTTCTGCGAGGATATAAATATTTTTCTTGTTTCCATACCATTCCTTGTAGAGATCCAGGAGGTAAGGATTCAGCTTCGCCACCCGCTCCGCGCGCACGCCGGTGCGTCCGTACTTGTCGCGGTAGGCGGGGCCGTTGCCGCGGCCGGTCGTCCCTATTTTCCCGCCCCGCTGTTTGTCCTCATTCTTGTGCGCATCGGTGATGATGTGCGTATTATTCGCGACAAAAATCTTCCCCTTGGTGGAGACGCCGCCTTCCTTCAGCATTTTAATCTCGCGGAAGAACTGGTCGGGGTCCAGCACGCATCCCGAGCCGATGACGGATTTCACGCCGAAAAAGACGCCCGCCGGAATGTGGTGGGTGACAAATTTCTTCCCTTTATGGAAAATCGTGTGGCCCGCATTGCAGCCGCCGTTGTAGCGGAGCACGTGGGTATAGGAGTTTTTGTGGCTTAAATAGTGGGCAACTTTGCCTTTCCCGCAATCCCCATATTGGAGATCAACTATGACATCCATCGTTAACACAGCTACCTGAGAATAGCAGTTCGGACGACAAAACGCAAACCCGGTAGGATAATTTCGGCTCTGCTTCGTGCCATCGCAGAGATAATTTAGGTCGACCACGCAGTATCAATTGCGAGCCTTCGTTTGTAGTGCCCAGCATTCGCCTTTGGCAAGCCGAAATTCTACTAACCGGGCAAACGCGCCCTTATTTGAAGTGACGCAGTAGGATCAGCAATTCGTAAATAATCTCAGTCATACATTAGAAGGGGTTCCTGATGCCGTTTCTGATCTCGAAGTGGACATGCGCGCCGGTCGATTTGCCGGTCGAGCCGACGTAGCCGATGACCTGGCCCTGCTCCACATGCTGCCCGGGGGATACCGCGACGCCTGATTGGTGGGCATAGAGCGTCTGGCTGCCGTTATCGTGCTTGATGACGACGTAGCCGCCGTAGCCCGCGTTCCATCCCGTTTCTTTGGCGATAAGGACGTCACCCTCGGCGGCAGCGAGGATAGGAGTACCGATAGGAGCCGCGAGGTCGACGCCGTTGTATCCGTGAACGCCCTGCGTCCTCACGCCACCGACGAGCGGTCGGATGTAATATCCCTTCTGTGCTGCGGTGCCCGGACGTGAATTGAGTGTGGTGGCCAAGATGCCCTTCGCCGGTTTGCTCGAGGCCGGGGCGGCAACGACCGCGGCAACGGCAATCTCACCGTCCGGAATGATAATCCTCATGCCTGCGACGACCGTACTCTCGTCAATGCCGTTGAAATTGCCGATGTCAACCGCGTCCGCGCCGAATTTCTTTGCTATAGAGGTGAGCGTGTCGCCCGACTTTACGGTGTACCGTACGCCGGTAACCGGCAAGATAACGAGCGTTTGCCCGACTCTAAGCACGGCATTGCGGGGTAAATCGTTTGCCCAAAGGATGGTGTCGGGAGAGACCTTGAAAAGCTTCGCGATGACGCTCAGCGTGTCGCCATCGACGACGGTATAGAGGCTGATGGTCGAGTTCTTCGGCCTGTCATACTCGGTGGGCGTGCCGGACGGCCCTTCTTCCGCCGCAATAGCATTACCGTCAACAATTATTATCTCGCCACCACCTTTGCCGGCCATCGGATCGGGGTTCAGGGCTGGCCGGGGGAGAGTCATCGTTTGGAGATTGCCGCTTCCCGAAGACACATCTTTCTGTTTTTCCGGCGCATGGAGAATAGCGGAGACGAAATCCCCCAACACGCTTGCACGCGCCGTTGCAGGCGTGAGCGCTCCGAGGACGAGCAACAGGGATATGAGAGTAGCCGCTCGCCTCGCTGTAGCACCGGCGAAGCGGGCCGAACGAGCGGTCCTAGACGAGCTATCTTTCATCGCTCGCGGGCATGCGGGGCCCTGCGGCGAATCGTTATTTTTTCTTTCGTGTATAAGCCGTTTTCAGCGGTTTGTGTCTTTCAGAAACTGACCGACAGCAAACCAATTTCACCGGCTCTTCATCAGCTGTTATACGGAAAAGGAGGTCACTTTTTGCCTCTCCCCGATATAGCTAGACGATAAGCCGTTTTTAGCGATGGCACGAGGGATTGGTCTGGAATTTGGCTTTAAATCTCACTTTTTTGAGACCCAGCCTCAGGATGGGTACGGCGGTGCCACCGATTGGTTCACTCTACCTTCATGGGTGACGTGGCGTCAACCAGCTCAATATTTTACCAGGGGATAGTGATTTGTCAATAGTTTGAGACGCTTGTGATATAGTTCCCAGGTGAAATATCTCGAAGGCCTCAATGCGGCTCAAAAAGAGGCTGTTTTGCACGTGGACGGCCCGCTTTTGGTAGTCGCCGGGGCTGGGGCGGGCAAAACGAAGACTATTGTACACCGCATCGCACACCTAGTAGAGGAGGGTATTCCCGCTTCGTCAATACTTGCGGTTACCTTTACGAACAAGGCGGCGGGCGAGATGCGCGACCGTGTCCGCGACCTCCTCACCGGCAAGCGTGGGGGGCTTCCTCTCGTGGCGACATTCCACTCGCTCGGGGTGCGGCTCCTGCGGGAGTTCCACGAAGAGGCGGGAGTGCCGAAAAATTTCAGCATCTGGGACCGCGATGACAGCCTGCGTGCCGTGAAGGCCGAGCTCAAGCGCCTCGATACGGAAGAGTGGACCCCGCGGCAGATACTCGGTGCCATATCGCGCGAGAAGGGCGGAGGCAAGAAGCTTGCGGAGTACCGGGAGCGCGCGTCGAGCCGACGCGAACAAGCCGTCGCCCAGGTTTGGGAGCGGTACGAACAGGCGCTCAAGTCCGAGGACAGTCTCGATTTCGACGACCTGCTCGTGCGGACACTTTCGCTCGTGCAAGAATCCCCGCAAACGCTCTCGCTTCTGCAAAATCGTTGGCGCTACATCACCGTGGACGAGTACCAGGACACAAGCGGCGTGCAATACGAGCTGATGAAGCTCCTCTCGGGCGAACGCGGCAATATGTGCGTGGTGGGCGACCTCGACCAATGCATCTACACCTGGCGGCAAGCGGAGATAGAGAACCTGCTCTCCTTTGAGCGCGTATTTCCCAATGTGAAAGTGGTACGCCTCGAACAGAACTACCGCTCGACGCGCACTATTATTGCCGCAGCGAACGCGGTGATAGAGAAAAATACGAACCGCATTCCGAAAACTCTTTTTAGCGAGAATGAGACCGGCGAACCCATCGTGCTCCACGGCGCATTGGATGAACGCTATGAGGCATGGTTTGTGGCGGAACAGGCGGCGAATCTTATCGACCAAGGCGTTGCCCCTAATGAGATCGCCGTTCTCTATCGCGAAAATGCGCAGTCGCGCGTGCTCGAGGAGGCGCTCCTGCACGCGGGGCTGCCGTACCGGGTGCTCGGCACCCGCTTCTTCGAGCGCAAAGAAGTGAAAGACGTCCTCTCCTACCTGCGCGCGGCGCTCAACCCGAAAGGGAAGAGCGACCTCGTGCGCATTGTGGGCGTCCCCGCGCGCGGAATCGGAAAAGTAACCGTTGAAAAGATGCTTTCGGGGCAACCGCTCGGCGCGGCGGGCGCGAAAGTCGCCGCATTCCGCGAGCTTCTCGCGAAAATCCGGCACGCGGTCAATACTTTGTCTGCGTCGGAGGCGGTGCGCTTCTGCATCGAAGCGAGCGGCATCCAAAAGATGTACAGCGGCAAGTCGGAGGAAGATGCGGAGCATCTCGGCAACGTGCGGGAGCTTGCGAACCTTGCTGCAAAGTATGAGAGCGACGAGCCACCGGCGGGAATCGAGCGACTTTTGGAAGAGGCGGCGCTTCAGAGCGAACAAGATGAGCTGGATATGAGCCGCGACAAAGGCGGTATCTCACTCATGACCGTCCACGCGGCAAAAGGTCTCGAATTTGATGCGGTCTTCGTGGTCGGGATGGAGCAGGGGCTCTTTCCTTCGCTGCGCAACGACGAAGCGCGCGACCCCGAGGAAGAGCGCAGGCTCTTCTACGTCGCGCTCACGCGCGCGCGGAAGCGTCTGTTCTTGAGCTACGCATACGAGCGTACAAAATACGGCACCCGCGAAGGCGCACTCCCGTCCGAATTCCTCTCCGATATTGATGAACGCCTCCTTGCCGACTCCGAAAGCGCCCCTGCCAAGAAGAAGCGCGGGCTTCTCGACGATTTTTATGAAATCAGGTAGAAAAAACAAAGGGGCACGCCCCTACACTAACTTTGGTATCATTTCGCGGAGCGATAGCCGATTACATAGAAAAGTGCAACTCGGAGCGAAATAGTGTTAAGAAGTATATATGGGGCGAAATAGACGCAATACCAAAGTTAGTGTCGGGGCAAGGCTCGGACAGCATTTTCTCACGGGATTATGGGCGGCTCATTCGCTCGCGGAGTCGGTGAATGTGCGGCCGGGCGAAACAATCCTTGAGATTGGGCCGGGCAAGGGCGCGCTCACGCGCGAACTCGTCGCGACGGGCGGACGCGTTATTGCAATCGAAAAAGACGCCGCGCTCGTTGAAGGGCTCGAACAAACATTCGCTGCGGAAATTAATTCGGGTACGCTCCAAATCGTCACGGCCGACATCCGTGACTTTGAACCATCGCGGTACAAACTTGAAGCGGGTGGATATGTGGTCGCGGCGAATATTCCTTATTACATTACGGGAGAAATAATCCGGCAATTTTTGGAGACGCCCGCACAGCCGCGTGCGATGGCAATCCTGATACAGAAAGAAGTGGCGGACCGTATCATCGCACGCGACAAAAAGGAGTCTATCCTCTCGCTCTCGGTCAAAGCATACGGTACACCGAAAATCGTCGCGAAAGTTTCCCGCGGCAATTTCTCTCCGCCGCCCAGCGTTGATTCCGCGATACTCCTTGTCGGGGACATTTCGAAAAGAAACTTCGTCGCTCTCGACGAAAAACATTTCTTTAAGGTCGTAAAGGCCGGATTCGCTTCGAAACGGAAATTTCTTTCAAGCAACCTCGCAGTGCCGTTCGGCAAGGATGCCGTGCTGCATGCGTTTGAAGTATGCGATATGGGCCCCAAGGTACGTGCGGAAGATGTGTCGCTCGAGGGGTGGAAAAAACTTGCGAAATTTCTTTCTTAAATCACCTCGAACTCCCCATCATTGTGATGTATGTGCCGGGCCAGACGATGACCGGTTGGATGGAGACGATGCAGTAGTACGGTGCCCCCGCGAGGCCCAGGAGCCACTGACCTCCGTGTGTCGGAGCGCCGAATTGGTACGTCTTCGTCGAGGGCGTCCACACGTACGGCCCGCCGCGCGGTGGCCCGAGACTCGCGTAGATAGCCTGGTTGTAGCAGGGAATAACCATACCGGCTTGCCCCCCGAACGGAAATGCGAAAGCCAGTGTTGGACTAAGAAGAATCAAGATACTCGCAAGGAGAAACGAGTTCCGCATAAAAAACATTATACCCCATACTTCGTACGCTATACTTCCATGCATGGAATGGCTCCGCACGCACCCGTACACTTCCGCAATAGGTGCGGCGGTATTTCTCGTCCTCGTCGGTACGTACGTTGTTGTGAGCCGCGCTTCACAACCGGAGGGAACACGTCCGACCAGTTGGGGCGGCGAAGCCGTACCGTTTCTGGACCCGACTTCATATGCTCCGGCCGCGGGCTCATCACGGGAGGATGGCTCCATCATGCAGCAAGTGCAGAATAGCCCGCCATATACGTACATTGCGCCCAACTTTGTGAACACCGCGCCACCGGATGAAGACAACTCAGACTCGTATGACTTCGACGCATTCATCGCGGAGCTCACAAGGCAGTCGAGTGTGAAGGCCGATACGAGCGGCGAGGGGTCGCAGAGTGCGTACACATACATTCCCCGCGGGCTCATCAGCACCACAACATCGCGTTCCACGCGGTCCGCACTTCAACAAGAACTCTATGATTACGGTAACGACATCGGCTCCACCATTGAATCGTTCGAGCAACAACACTCGAATACCGTTCAGATACTCAAAGTGCAGGTGGAGGACCGCGCAGACCCCGAAAAGGCGGCGGCCGTCGTCAAGGTCGGACGTGATTTTGAAGAACTGGGAAAGCTGCTGCTCCAAATGGACCCCGTGCCTTCTACCGCGGCAACCGCGCACGAGGCACTGGCGCAGAGTTACATCGGGCTCGGAAAAAAGCTCGCCCTCGTGCCGGGTGCGGAACGCGACGCCGACTACATAAAGGCAATTGAGGCCTACAACGCGTCAGCGGATATATTTGTCCAAAATTACGTCCGCCTTGTCGCTCTTTTCGGCGTATACAGCGTCACTTTTACGTCGGTCGACGGCGGAAAGATCTTCACGTTCAACCCAGGCGGTTTCTAATACTACCGGCGCGGTGGCTCGGAGCGGGCAGCGCAATACGGCGCTGCCGAATGTTGCGTCTTCTACACACTTTTGCGGGTTAGGAACACAAAAGCCTGTATCTCGCGGGGTATACTAATTGTGTGGAAAAAGAAAGCGCGGAAAAGAGCGTGAGTTTTTGCGTTATGAATCGCCAAGCTCGCCTTCGCGGGATGCTTTGGCGGAGCGAGGCCGGTTTTTCAGCCATCTTTGTCACCGCAGGAGTCTCCCTCGTAGTGCTGCTCGCCGTCGCCGTATGGCAAATCGGCAGCGTCCTGCGCGAACGCGGGGATGCTACTTCCTACGTGGCCACGTCGGCGGGTGCCGATGCATCGACGACGGCCGGCGCTACAGGCTTCACGGCGTCCGAAGACGGTACCACCCCGCTCGGCACAGCCGTCCTCGACGGAGTCGTCGAAAAGTACCTTTCCCTCCAAGAGCAGGGCATGTACACGCCTGAAGTAGGGGCAAAGACCGCGGAGAAAATGGCCGAGGACTTGGTCGCTCCGCTTGCATACCGCATCTACACCGCAGCGGAGATACCGACCTCCTCCGATACTTCGTATGCCCGCATGCTCGCGTATCGCGCCGACCTCCAAGTGTCGCTCGCGCCGCTTCTGAAAAACACCGAACCGGAGTACGAAATATTCGCATACTACGTGAGTACGAAGGATCCCAAGAATCTGGAAAAGTTGCGCACGGCGGCGCAAAATTACCGTGCCGCCGCGAACGCGACGGCCCGTGTCGTGCCGCCGAAAGATGCGCTCGCTCACCACCTCGGCGTGCTTAATGCGCTGGAGAAATTCGCCGTGGCGCTCGAGGCGCTCGCCGCAAATGCCGCTGACCCGTTCGCGTCGGTCGTCGTTCTGCGCTCGTACAATCAGGCCGAAACGAACGTGCTCTCCTCTTTCGCTTCGCTCGCCAAGTACTACCGCGAAAAACGCTCATGAGTAGAAAATATTTCAGTGTCACGACCTGGATTCTCTGCACGCTCAGCGTGATTCCTCTCCTCGTCGCCGCACAAGCCGACACGATCGCCCCGACCGTCCCTGCGAATCTCACGGCAGCCGCACTTTCTTCGTCTTCAATCCGTCTCTCGTGGAGCGCGTCCACTGATGCGGGCGGCGTACAGGGGTACAAAATTTACCGTGCTACGGCACCCAGTACGAACACCGTACAAGTCGCCACAACTACCGCTGCTACGTACCAGGATAGCGGCCTCACCGCATCGACCAATTACATGTACAGCGTCGCCGCCTTCGATACTGCGGGAAATACTTCCATAAAATCGTCTCCGGTCTCAACGGCGACACAAGCGACCTCCGGCGGAGGAGGCGGGGGTGGAGGAGGTGGTACGGGAGGGACGGGTGGTACCGGTGGTGGAGGTGGTACGGGAGGGACGGGCGAGAACCTCTCGCTGCGGCGACAAGGAATCTTCGACTGCAATCAGAACGGTGCGTATTCGATGAGCGTCGGCGCGCTCGGCGCGACGGGCGGCGTCTACGTGCCGGTCGCCGATTCGACCGTTGAGCTCAACACCGGCACGCTCGTGTACAAAGAATGTGTGCTGCGTGAGGTCATCAACCGCGAACGCGAAGCGGCGACTGCCGGGGTGGCAAGGAAAGCCGTCATCGCCATTCAGACGGGTCGGGGCGGCAATCCGCAATACGTGGTGAATCAGGAGCAGGAACTCTTGACCGGTATCAGCGATCCGGCGTTCCTCGCATTCCTCCAAGATGAGGCGCTCTGGAAAAACGTGAGCCCCGCGCTTCGAGACACGCTCAAGCGCGCCGCGGTGCGCGCCTATGAAGGCGAGACGCGTTCGGAAGGGGCATCGGTTGCATGCCCGTACAAAGGAGACCTCCGCGCGTTCCAAAACGGGCAGGTCTGGTTCACCATCGCGGAGTTCGCCGACGCGACCGCACCGCAATGCGATCCGGTAATAGCGCAATTCCTGCTCAGGGAGATAAGCAACTCGCGCCTCGCGCGCGCGACGCAATACCAGCAAGACCAGTGGAACTGGAACAACGGCTACTACTCGCAGACCGACGGCGCGCTCGATCCGCTGCGTAGGAAAATACTGACGCCGGGAATAAACATCCAGCAGTCGTTCCAGACCATTCTTGACTCCCCCGTGCGCCAGCAGGAGAGTGCCAACGACATCGGCCAGATGATAAATTCGCTCTATGCGGGCCTGACGACACAGATACTCTCCGAAAATCAGGGCGGGCTCACCGGACTCACGCAATCTGTCGGCGGCCAGCAGCGCTACATTGACCGCGTGGTGCAGGAAGCGGCGCAAGGTCTCCGCGATGCCGCGACAAACGTCGCGCTCGTGAACCTCCAGGCGGCACAGCAGGTGGAGGCGCTCTACTATCAGACGGTGAACAGAATCGGCACGGAGCTGACGAAAGCGATACAGCAGCTTCGTAGCGGCGAGAAGCAGTGTTGGGACCTCATCATCTACCAGAACGACGGCAAGCCCGAACGGCACGTCTGCGCAGGCCCGCCTGCCGCTGACAACACCTGTGTCTCGTACGCAGGCGCTTGTACCACCGATCCCACGACCGGCGAGACAACGTGTCCGACCGGTGTGCCGCTCAAGGTCAGCACCTCGACCCCATTCGCGCAAACCGTTATTGACGCGAGCATTAAGCCCAAGGCAGTCGAAACCGTGGCACGCATTACCGCATCGCAGACCGCGCTCTCGCTTATTGCGCGGCTCATAGACTCCATCACGGGCGCTTCGCTCAATGCGCAGCAACTCGCTATCGTCGAGCTCAACAACCTCATCGCGGCGCGGAAGCTCCACCAGCAGACCGATCTCGACGGCCCGAACGGCGTCCTGAAAGAGTTGGAAAACGTGCAGACGGCAATCCTCGGCGACCCGGGACTTGTCATCGACACGATAAAGCTCTGGACGAATTTCAAGCCACTGCAGCCAGGCAAGGGGTGGTGCAATGTAAACGAGGCAGAGGTCCGCGATGCCTGGAAGAAATGCTGGGACAAAAATAATCCGGATAGCTCCGCCTGCCCCAAACCATGAATACCCTGAGCTTCAAAAAAACATCCGCCCTTTTCCTCGTCCTCGCGATGTTCGTTGTATCAATGGGGATACTCGCTCTCCCGGGTACTGCAAACGCGGCCCCCAATGCCGCGGGTATTGCCGCCGCCACAACACAATCAGAATGTACGGCGGCAGAAGGCGTCTGGACCCAGGCAGATAGCACGAGCGACACCGGTAACGTGGGAACGGGTTCGTGTGCGGCGCCCGGCGCGAGCGCTTCCAAGTCGGCGGTCTGTAGTGGCATCGCGGACTGCATTATGTGGCTTCCCATGGCTTTGTGGAAAGGGGCGGTTACGCTCCTGGCGGGATCCCTCATCTACATAAGCACGTGGATTCTCGCCGCAGCCGCGTCCCTCTTCAACTGGCTCGTGGACTACACCATCATCCAATTCGGGGGCGTCTATCTGTCTATCAAAACGGCTGTGGAGACGGCGTGGACGGCATTTCGTGATATCGCGAATATTTTTATCATCGGTATCTTCGCGTACATCGCGATTTCCATCATTCTCGGTCTCAAAGAGTTCGGGCAGAAGAAAATGATTGCGAATGTGCTGATTATCGCAGTGCTCATTAATTTCAGTTTGCTTTTCACGAAGATGATAATCGACGTATCGAATTACACGGCCGCACAGGTTTACACCGCAGCCGCGCTCGGTAGCAGCACCGCTACGCAGGGAGGCGCCGTCGGTTCGGCCTCCACCGTTCCGAAGTATGGAATAGCGGATCAATTCATGAACCTCCTCGGCGTCGGCACGTTCGGTAACTCATACAAAATCGTCAACGACACGGCGCAGGCAAAAGACAGCGGCTGGGCGGCGCTTCTCCACGGCATTCTTGTGATGCTGGTCGTCCTCGGTGCGGCAATGGTGCTTTTCTACGGCTGCTTCCTCCTCATCTCGCGCATGATTATGCTCATCTTCCTTATGGCGACCGCCTCTGTCGCGTTTGCCAGCTACCTCATCCCCTCGTGGTCGTCGAGTAAATTCGGTTGGACGGCGTGGTGGGACTCGCTGATTTGGTGCGCGACCTTCGCTCCCATGCTCATGATTTTCCTATGGATGACGCTCAACGTCTCGTACGCTCTGAAAGGCTCCTCGAAGGCGACTCTCGGCGCGGCGCTCACGAATCCGGCGGGCGGGGACAACATCGGCGCACTTTTCACCTACGTGATGGTGCTCGGGCTTCTCTTCACCACATTCAAGCTCTCGAGCATGTGGGCGAGCAAAATCGGCGGGTTCAGTTGGGCTGCTGCGCCACTTACGAACGCGTTTCGAGCAGCGGGGCTCGGCATGCGTTTAGGCGTAGGGCTTCCTATGTATTTTAGAGCCAAGAGCCTCACAAAGGGGGCACAGGGATTGAGCGACCAGGCCGGACAAATGGAGCGAGCTGCAAAAAGGCATGAGCGTCTCGGAAACTTCGGACTGGCAAATCAGACGTTTGCGGCGGCAAAGAAGATGAAGGACGAGGCGGCGAGCAAAATGAAGTCGGCAGGATTTGCGAACAGGCTAGCGGGCAGTCGCTTCAACTTGATGGATACCGCGGGAGCAAAAGCGATACTGGGAGATGCGGGAATCAAAGGTGCAGCTGCGGGCGGATCGTCGAAACTAAGTATTGAAAAGAGTGTAGCGGATAGAATAGAGGCTCGGGCCAAGGACGCCGAGAAGATGGCAGCAAAAATTGCCCCGTCAGCCGAACGAAACGAAGAAGCGAAGAGGGAGGCGCGACGAGTCGTCAGAGAGCAGCGGCAAGTGCAAGACGCGCAGCTCGCGGCAACACATACGGTGGCAGAGGAAGTGGCAAAAACCGCAAAGAACAACGGACGGCTCGTGGAAAGACTCGCCGAAGCGGAAAGTGCACAGGTCGAGGGGGTCAAGAAGCAAACCCTGTCCCAGGCAGAATTCGATGCTGGGCGTAAACCCCAAGCCGCACACGAGGCTGATATGCGCACCGAGAAGGCGAACATTGAAAGGGCGGCTACTGAGGCCAAGAAACTGCAGCAACAGATCTCCATTCTCGACAAACCTGTGAAGGATGCGAAAGAAGCACTAGATGAGTACCGGAAAGGCACAAAAAAACTCACGGTGGAAGCTGAGAAAGATTTTGTCGACGCTATACGTGATAGCGCAATTGATATATCCGAGAGGATTGGTGCAAAACAGGGCGACATCATCACCCGTAACACCATTGGCCGCCTAGGCGAAAATAAGGCGGTTGCTGATGAAACAAAGAGTCTGTACAAGAAAAAAGTAAAGATTTCCAGTTTCCGAGATGCAATAAAACTTACGCAGGAAGAAGAGGGCGGCGGCGGGCATACGTCATCGGAGACGGAAGAGGAGCATTAATCTATGGATGCAAAAATGACACAGGATGAACTAAACGAAAAACTCCGAGAGCGGTTTAAGCAGTTGCCCAAAGCGGTGCAGACCGCGGTGATGTCCGCCGATGTAGAAAAACAGCTACGAGTGCTGGCTGATACGAATAAATTGCACCTCGACCAGTGGCAACTCCTCGAGAATGACGTGATGCTAACTCTCTTTGGTTTCCAACCGACGGAAGAACTACCTAATCATCTGAAAAACGACCTTGATATTTCGACAGAGATGGCGAAATCTCTTGCCGATGATATCTCGCGCATCGTATTCCAACCGATTCGTGAGCAGCTTGAACGCGAACTTGCGCATCCTGATGCAAAAGCTGCAAATGTAAGCGGCGTGGAGGCCGCGCGGACGCAGATATTGGGGAGCGAGGACAAGCCCGCGGCTCCCGTGGCACCCGTCGTGCTTCCCGCGACGCCGCCTACGGAGCCGCCTTCGGCGAAGATTGCGCGCGCTCCCGTTTCCGAATCATACAAAGCGGGGGAGACGAGTACCGCGCGGAAATCCGTTCATGATGACCCGTACAGAGAGCCTCCGGCGTGAACCCCATGAGAGAACAGCGACCGTTTTTCTAAGCAATCCTCAGATTGTCTCTCTCACGGGGTGAACAACGCAGAGCTTGACCCCCGCGCACTGATATACTGGAGCCATGCAGTTCCAGGTGCCGCAGTTTATAGAAGTGGAAGACAAAATATTCGGTCCGCTGACCTTCAAGCAGTTCATCTATATCGGCGGCGGGCTCGGCGCGTCGTACATCCTTTTCCGCGTACTGCCGATTTATCTGGCAGCGCCGCTTATTGCCGTCGTCGGCGGACTTGCCGCGGGGCTTGCCTTCTTCCAATTCAACGGCAGGCCCTTTATTGTAGGGCTCGAAAACGGCTTCTACTTCCTCCTGCGAAGCAAGCTGTACCTCTGGAACAATACGCGCAAGAAGAAAGCCGCAGCGCCCGTGACACCCGCCTTCGCGCAAGGGCAAGGCGAGGTATATGTGCCCAAGCTCTCCCAAAGCCGCTTGCATGAGCTTTCGTGGAGCCTCGACATCAAGGAGCGCATCGCCGCGGGTGTGTCCGATGATGACGAGCGCGAGCGCATACATGCGAGAGAAAATATCGTCGCGCCGATACGCACGGCCAAAGAAGCCATGAGTAGCTTCTCGGAACAGCACGCTTAAATATGCCCACGCAAACAACCGATAAAGGACCGCGCGCGAGCGCAAAATCGACCCAGGAATTCTTGCCCGTAGCGGAGGTGCGCGACGGCGTTGTTGTACTGAAGGACGGCAGCCTGCGCGCGATACTCCTCGCGTCCTCCCTCAATTTCGCGCTCAAATCCGAGGACGAGCAGACCGCATTCATCATGCAGTTCCAGAATTTCCTGAATTCGCTCGATTTCTCCATACAGATATTCGTGCAATCACGCATGCTCGACATCCGGCCGTATGTGGCGACACTCGAGGCAGCTTACAAAGAGCAGCTCGACGACCTCATGCGCATTCAGATACGTGAGTATATTCAATTTGTGAAAAGTTTCACCGAGGCCGCGAACATCATGACGAAGAATTTCTTCCTCGCGGTACCATATTCGCCCTCCATTAAT
>JBBUDH010000050.1:0-4131 GCA_038057405.1 Patescibacteria group bacterium | reverse complement strand
GTGACCCTACCGGGAATCGAACCCGGCTTCCAAGCTTGAGAAGCTTGTGTCCTAACCGATAGACGATAGGGCCGGCACGGAAATAGTACCGTAAATCTTATATTTTTCCACCCATTCCCACATACTCTCACATACCCAAGTATATGAGTATGTTCCAAGTTATTCACGGCCCTGATCGAGGTTTGAGAACGAGCGTATAAAATCGACGAACACTTTACCGTAAGGTGTCAGCGAATGCTCCACCATACGCCCCGCATATGCCTTCTCTATGAGTCCGGCGGCCACGAGTCGCCTCGTGTGCTCACTGAAAGTCTTTTGATTTCCCTGGAGTTCATCCATTATCTGCTCGAGTATGATACCCGGCCTCCGGGCGACGAGTAGTAATATCTGAATGCGACGATGGTTGGCCACTCCTTTGAAATGCCGCTCCAACTTCTTCGGGCTTTTTATCTTTTTTTCCCTCATACAAATATACTCTCACATACTTGGGTATATGAGAGTGTTCTAGTGTGGATAAGACCTCTGATGGAGGCTTATCTATCCGGCGGGATGCTGTAGTAGTTGATGAGGTATTTCGCGAGGTTTGAGAAGGGGTGCGAAAGCGTCGCGGAGGCGAATGCCTGGCCCTGCGGCTCGACCGCGAAAAGGAGGACGATGAATTTGGGGTCGTGCGCCGGGAAGTAGCCGAAGAATGAGTGCAGTGTGCGGTCTGTGTAGTACCCGCCCCCGCCGGGAATGGCGATTTGCGCAGTACCCGTCTTCGCGGCGACCGAATAATGTTCTTGTTTTAAAACTCCGCCGATGAGCGCCGTGTCGTAGCTCCTCACCAGCATGTTGGTTACGGCTTCCGTCGAGCTCGCACTTAGTACGCGGGGGCCCTCACCCGAGTCGACCGAGCGCGTGATGCCGTTTTGGAGTTTGATTGCCGTCACCACGTGCGGGTTCGGCAGCACTCCGCCATTCGCGAGGACGGAGAGTGCGCGAATCATTGCTATCGGCGACACGGCGATTCCCTGCCCGAAGGAAGCGCTCGCGTAATCCACGTCGTACCCGTTCTCTATCGATTTCAGTTGCCCGGCAGCCTCGCTCGGCAGGTCGATGCCGGTCTTTTTGCCGAGCTCCAGGGATTGAAGGTATTTCCCGAATTCGGTATGTCCTATCCTGTCGGCGACGAATGACGCTCCCGTATTGAGCGATTGGTTCAGCACGATTTGCATGGAAACGATGCCGTGCGCTTTTTCATCGGAATTGCAGATTTTTTTGCCGCTTTTCTCGATGCATCCCGTGTCGTTGTACGTGGTCGACGGCGTGACAACGCCTTTGTCTATACCCTTCGCCATCGTAAGCGGTTTCATAATGGAGCCCATTTCGAAAGTGCTTTCCACAGAGGCGTTGCGGAATACCGCAGGGTTTGCCACGGCGCCGTAGGTATTTGGGTCGTATGCGGGACGGCCCGCCATGGCGATAATCGCCCCCGTATGCGGATCCATGATAACGCCGCCCGAGATACGCGGCGTGTACTTTTTCATAAAGTCGTCGAGTGTCGCTTCGAGTGTCCGCTGCACCAACGGCTCGATGGAAGTGATTATCGAACCCTCCTGCTGTGCAGGATTTGCCGAAACTGCCGCCTGAATATTCGTGAATATTTCCGCAAAGGGATTTACGTACAAGCCATCTTGCTTTTGAACAAGCGTGTCCTGCCAACTTTTTTCGAGTCCATACACGCCGACACGCGTATCGCCCTGATATCCGACGAAGCCTATCGCCTGCGCGGCGAGGACGCCCGCGGGATAGAACCGCCATTGGTCCTGTACGAGTAACAGGCCGGGGACTTTCAGCGCCCGTATCGCTTTTGCCTTATCATCCGGCACGCGGAATGCGACCTCCTCGTACGGGTCCGCGCTCTTCGCCGCACTTGCGAAGAAGCGTTCGCGGTCAATCGGCACAATGGCGTTGAGCTGTTCATACAGCTGCCCCGCGCCCTCGAGCTCACCCGGCTTGATAGCGATACGCCAGCCCGTCTGCATGACCGCGGCAGATACAAGCTCGCCGCTCTTCGCCGTGAAATAGATAATGCCCCGGCTCGCAGTGTCGGGATCGGGCTTTACGTAGTGAGCATTCGCCCTGCTCTCATAGGCATCGCCGTGGACAATCTGGAGAAGGTACAACCGCGCAATAAAAAAAACTGCGACGAGCACAAAGCAGCCGCAGAGGATACGCGTCCGCAAAACGAAACGCGATTTCATAGCGATGTGCGGGTCAAACTGCTAAATCTCATTACGGGCAATTGTAGCAGCTCCGACATTGCCCGGACGGTATACGTAGTGCTGCTTGGCTATCGGCGCGAGCCCCAGTGTTTCGCCCGAATTGGGAGTGATACCGCTCGAGAGTTTGAAATAGTGCTGCTCGAGCCCTCCTATAGAGCCCTGGATGACCGAGATGCGGGTAAGCGCTTCCTTGCGCGCGATGACGTTCAAAATCGAAGCCGAAACGAAATAGAGGTACCCGCAAATGCCGGCAAGGAGAATAATAGAAAGTATGCGAAGCAGGGTGCGCTCGACGGGGTGTTCAAGCGATAGCGACACGTCCCGCTGCACGGATGAAAAATCAAGCTTCCCCTGAAATATCGAGGGGGCGTATCTGCTTATCTTATGTATATGAGCTCTCATGGTTTTATAGTTTTTGGATTACACGAAGTTTGGCGCTGCGGGAACGAGGATTGCTTGCAACCTCTTCTTCACTTGGCGAAAGCGGTTTTTTTGTGATGCGCTTCCCCTCCCCTGCCTCCTCCCACTGCTTGAAGGTCTGCTTCACCAGCCGGTCTTCAATGCTATGGAAAGTGATGACCGCGATGCGTCCGCCTTTTGCGAGGTGACACCAACCGTCCGCGAGACCAAGCGAGAGTGCGCCTAGCTCGTCGTTGACCGCGATGCGGAGCGCTTGGAAGGTACGTGTCGCCGGGTGAATCCTTCCGAAACGGTATCTCGGAGGCACCGCCCCGTAGATGGCTTCGGCGAGTTCGCGTGCCGTCGTGAAAGGTTTTGTCGCGCGCCTCTCAACGATGCATTTGGCGATGCGGCGGGAATACCTTTCCTCGCCCCAACCAAAGATGACATCCGCAATCGATTCCTCCGCCCACTCATTGACGATTTGCTGCGCCGTGAGTGCTCCCGCTTCTTTGGAATACGTCATCAGGAGCGGCTCGTCCGATTTGAGCGAAAATCCCCTGCCTGCATCGAGCTGAAAGCTGCTCCACCCGAGGTCGAACAAGATTTTGTCCGCCTCCGTGATTCCGAGCTTCCCGAGCTGCGAGGATAGGTCGCGGAAATTCGCTTCGACGAGATGCACTTTGGGTGCAACGCCTTCGAGCGCTTCCTCAGCGCGAAGAATCGCGTCGTGGTCGGCATCTATGCCGATGAGTGTCCCTCCTTTGCCTAGTTGTCCGGCAATCGAAAGCGCATGACCCGCGCCGCCGAGTGTCGCATCGACTACGCAATCGTCCGGCTGTATCGCCAGCAATTCTGTCGCTTCATGTAAAAGAACGCTTCGATGCGTTGACTGCATCGGATTGCCGGAGAATCGAGATCGTCGTGTGCGCATGACGTTATTGAAATTCTCCAGCAACCGGATGTTGCCAATCTATAGGGCGCCAATCGAACCGAGAGTTTCCGCCATCCTGTCGGCATCCTTCTCGATTTTGGCTTTGTAGGCATTCCACCTCTGCGTATCCCAGACCTCGACTCTGTCGGAGACTCCCGCGAAGACGACATTTTTCTTGAGCCCCGCGAATTCTTTCTGATGGTCGGGTATGAGAATCCGTCCCGCCCCGTCTACCCCGACTTCTGCCGCTCCCGAAAGAATGAAACGGTTGAATCCGCGCGTATCCGCCTGAGCAAAGGAAAGTTCCTGCAGCTTCGCAGCTACTTTCTCCCATGCGCTCTTCGAGTAGATGAAGAGGCAGTTATCCAAACCGCGCGTCATGACCACTTTCGTACCCAATCCGCTTCGGAATGCTTTCGGCAATGATATGCGCTTCTTCTCGTCCAGACTGTGCTCGTATTGGCCGATGAACATATCGTGAAATGTCTGTTTCCCACTTTTTCCCACTGTCATAGAGTATATACCACTATA
>JBBUDH010000049.1:0-19726 GCA_038057405.1 Patescibacteria group bacterium | reverse complement strand
CGGCCTTCTACGAAACGGGGAGTCTGCGAGGCCAGTGCCTGCGACAGTCCGTTCCTGGAAATCTGGTGTGAACCCGCCGAATCTCGGGGGAAGGGTAGACGCAGCGGGTTCAACACCCGTCGTCTGCCTTTATGGTGCCGGAATGCTAGTGAACGGCTTCCGACGCCGGTTGCTCGGGACGTTGATCCCGGTTACTTACGCTCGGAGGGGCGGCAGTTACCGCCTTCGAACGGTCTTCTCTTGCCCTTTTCGGAGGCTGAGGCGCATCGGTCATCACTGCGGATGCCGGAAGCGGCTTCACCCTCCAGTGCTCAGGGCCGTTGTCCTTCGTCGACCATGTTGAGCGGACGACGTAGGCCAGTTTCTTGAGTTTCAATGCACCGCTGATAATCTCGAGGTCGGTGATTCCTTCGAAGTGTTTGGCCGGCACGGCATCACCCTTGTAGGGCTTGGCCGGTACCAGCGTTTCACCCGAACTATCGACGACGAACACCTGGTTGGTGTCGGCATCGAAATGAATCTCCGTAATCACGCCGCTCTTGAGCAGGTGACGAAGGTGGGTCCTGACGAAGCGCGCGCGGAAGTGATGATGAATCGCCCTCCACGCAATCGCCCCGATGAGGACGCCGACCAAGAGAATCCATGCCCAGTCGGGCACAGTCACATGTGGGATTGATACTGCAGGCAGTTTGATGCCTGCGTCATGTAGGATTTTGTCCAACATTTCAGTCTTCCTTCTATCATTTCCCCCGCATCGTTATGCCCTTAAATACGTGAATTGTCAATGAAACGCACAGTTATGCAAAAAATCACTGCGGGAGTGCGATATAATAGAGTGAATGTATATTTCCGACACACATCTCAAATCATTTCTTGCCGATGCGGGGCTCGTCTCGGCGAAGGATTTTGATGCGGCCGAAACCGAGGCAAAATCGACTGGGCAGCAGGTGGGGGATATTTTGAAGGCGAAGAATGCCATCGGCGAAGACGAGCTACGCCGCACCTATGCTTACATTCTCGGTATTCCCTTCGTCTCCCTCGTCGGCACGAACATCAAATACGATACGCTCTCGATGATTCCCGAGCCCGTCGCGCGGCGCAACAACATCATCGCCTACAATCACAGCGCGGAAGAGCTTGAGGTAGCGATGCTCGACACCGACGACCTCGCGGCAATAGATTTCATAAAAAAGAAGACGCATCTCAAGGTCTTGCCGCGGCTCACCGATGTCGACTCCATCAAATCCGCGCTCAAGCAGTATCAGCAGGGACTCAAAGACAATCTCGGCGATGTCATCGGACGCGAAACCGCGGCGCTTGAGAAAACCGCCGCCGAGCTCGCTGCCGCGGGCGAAGGGAACGAAGCGGACCTCAAAGAGATGGCTGAGGGCGTCCCCGCCGTACGCATTGTCGACACGCTCATCCGCCACGCCAATGCGCAAAACGCGTCCGACATCCACATCGAGCCGCTCGAAGAGTCGCTCCTCATCCGCTATCGTATCGACGGTATTTTGCATGATGCGATGGAGTTGCCGAAACACGCCGCCGCCGCCATCACGGCGCGCATTAAGATTTTGGCGAATATGCGGCTCGACGAACACCGCCTCCCGCAAGACGGACGCTTCGGCGCCGAGAGTGCCGGCGAGAAAATATCCTTCCGCGTTTCTGTTCTGCCCACCTACTACGGTGAGAAAATCGTCATGCGCCTTTTGCACGATTCCATTTCGGGATTCACGCTTGAGAGCATCGGATTCCACGGCGGCGGGCTCGAAGGCATGCATGGAGCGATGCGCAAGACGACCGGCATGGTGCTCGCTTGCGGTCCGACCGGTGCGGGCAAATCCACGACGCTCTACACGCTGCTCGATATCGTCAATACGCCTGATGTAAACATCTCCACCATCGAAGACCCTATCGAATATCAGATGCCGCGCATCAATCAGACGCAAGTGCGGCCCGAGATAGGATTCACCTTTGCCAATGGCCTCCGCAGCCTCGTGCGCCAAGACCCCGACATCGTGATGGTGGGAGAGATCCGCGACAAAGAGACCGCATCACTCGCCATCAACGCCGCACTCACGGGACACCTGGTCTTCTCGACGCTGCACACAAATTCTGCGGCGGGTGCCGTGGCGCGTTTGCTCGATATGGGTGTCGAACCATTCCTCCTCGTATCGACACTCCGCGTCATCATCGGACAACGGCTCGTGCGCAAGCTCGCAGCCGATAAAGAGAAATACGAACTTTCGCGCGACGAACAGGCGCAGCTCGACCGCATCATTGATACGGGCACCGTCTTGCGCGCGCTCAAAGAAGAAAAAGCTCTTCCCGCCAATGCGACGTGGAAAAACGTCTCTTTTTGCAAACCGAAAGAGAGCGGACAAACGCCGTCGGGGTATTCAGGGCGCGTGGGTATCTACGAAGTATTGCCCATGACCTCGACTATCAAAGAACTCGTGATGAAAAATGCGACGGGCGATGACATAGAAAAACAGGCGCGAAGCGAAGGCATGCTCACGATGAGCGAGGACGGAATATTTAAAGCGGCACAAGGGATGACGACTATTGAAGAAGTGCTCCGTGTCATCACCGAATAGTTCGCCACCCGCATTGCGGCTGAGAGCCCGCTTGCCTTTTATTGCTACAGTTCCTATACTTAAGAAAAAATATGAAGTATTGGGACTCGAGGCGAATCCGGAGGGAGAAGGAAAGACGGGAACAGAGAGCAGTGAGCGCGTACACAAAATCCCTCGAACACGAAGCGCGCAAGCGCGTCTATACGAAGGGAGAAAGCCGCAAGAACGCGCGTCTCATATTCGACGCGCTCGGAAGTGCGCTTCACCGGCGGATGCTCGCGCGGTTGCGCACTGGTGGCGCGATGTCTGTGTCGCATCTTGCAGAGCCGTTCAACATCATGCTTCCCGATGCGATGCGTCACGTGCACATACTTGAGCGGGCAGGGCTCATTGCGACCAAGAAACACGGCCGCATCCGTTTTTGCATCTATAACCCAGCCGCCGCAAAAGAGCTTGCAGCATGGCTCGGGACTCGCGAACCGTTCAAGCTCGATTAACCGGCTGAACCCCTAATGCACATATCGAAATTTTGATACTTAATAAAAAAGCTTAAGTATTGGAACGAGGCACATTACTTCGGGAGTCACGGCACTGCAGAGCGCACAGCACAAAAAGAGAAAGCCAGCACGGAGTCTGGCTTTCTTAGCGGTCGATTCGTCTTCGGGTCTCAGGCTGCGGGAACGGGAACCGTCTTCCTCCACATTGCCGGTGCCCGCTCGAATTCGAGCAATGTGACGCGAACATCGTTGCTTGTTCCGGGAGTTTGTTTCCCGATGCGCAACGTCGAACCGTTCGGCAGACGATGCTTTGAACCGACTGGTCCAATGACTTCCGCTGTCGATTGGAACAGTCCGAAGAGCCGTGTCACGCGGATCTGCACCCGCGTGGAGCCACCCATGTCCGCGACATGGAAGCGGACGTTGCCGAACCATGCCGAGAAGAATGAGATGGTCGAGAAGCTGGACGCGACGAGTGAATAGCCGAGTCCCGCATGGAAGGAACACGAAACAGGTCTCATGACACTTAGTCCTCTGAAGTTTCGGTAAGAGCAGAATAGTTTATCCCACCATGGCACGCAAGTATGGCCAAATTCTTCGAAATTACCTTTATACTTAGGGGGATGAAGTTCACGTACACCGCTGAAAAGAGCGACGGGGAAGTATACAAAGGGGTTGCCGATGCGGCCGACCGCTTCGAGCTCTACAACATCGTGCGCCAGGAAGGCGGAGGGAAGATAATTTCTCTCGAGGAGACAGGCGGCGGGAGTTGGCGCTCACTTGCGTATTGGAACGCGAAGCTCTCACGCATTTCGGAATATGAGAAGATACTTTTTGCGCGCAATTTGGGCGCCATGCTCGGAGCGGGGCTCGCGCTCGCACGCGCATTGGCTGTCATCGAGCGTCAGACCAAGAATCTGAGAATGTCCCAGGTCATATCGCAGGTGTCCTCGGATGTCCGGCGCGGAGAGACGCTCCATCAGGCGCTTGCGAAGTTTCCCCGCGTGTTCTCCAAGCTCTTCGTCGCGATGGTTCGCGCGGGCGAAGAAGGCGGTGACCTTTCGTCGGCGCTTTCTGTGACGTCCGACCAGATGGAGCGGATGTATGACCTGAAGAAAAAGATACGCGGGGCGCTTATCTACCCCTGCATCATTTTGATAGCTATCGGGGGGATAGGCACACTCATGATGACGCAGGTCGTTCCGACCTTGGCGCAGACATTCAAGGAAATGAACGCGGACTTGCCCGCTTCTACGCAGGTGGTAATCGGCATCAGCGACTTCCTTGTGCAATACACGACGGCAGCGCTCGGCATCGTCATAGGGAGTATCGTCCTCATCTACGTTGTCGCCCATACCCGTGCCGGAAAACGGGGACTGGATTTTTTCTTCCTGCACTTGCCGGCCATCGGAGCGATGGTGCGCGAAGTGAATGCCGCACGCACCTCGCGTACACTCGCATCACTCCTCTCTTCCGGAGTGGATGTCATCACCTCGCTCGATATCGTCGGTGAAGTGGTGCAAAATTCATATTTCAAACAGGTCATCAAGGAGGCGTCCGCGGGTGTAGGCGCAGGCCAGCCGCTCTCGACCGCATTTATGCGGCGTGAAGACCTGTACCCCGCATTCGTCGGCGAAATGATGGCGGTCGGCGAAGAGACGGGCCAGTCGGCCGAGATGTTGAAACGCCTCGCGGTCTTTTATGAGACCGAAGTCGACCGCAAAACGAAAGACATGTCGACCATCATCGAACCGTTCCTTATGCTGCTCATCGGCGCCGCAGTCGGATTCTTCGCAATCTCGATGATAAGCCCCATCTACTCGCTCTCGGAAACCATCTAGCAACTTGCAGCTAAAGTTTGCAGCTGACGGGAAAATGAAAACGAAAACAAATAGTTCCGCGGTGGCAAGACGCCTTTCTGTACAGACAGGCGTGACACTAATAGACACCGTCGTCGGCGTGTCGATTATGCTCGTCGTCTTTCTGGGGGTCTTTGCGGCATTCCAATTGTCGGTCGACGTCGTGCTCAACAACAAGGCGCGCGCGGGCGCGACCGCGCTCGCAAATGAACGCATGGAATACATCCGCAGTCTCACGTACAGTCAGGTCGGCACCGTCGGCGGGATTCCTACGGGAATAATCCCGCAGACCGAGACCATCACTCTGAACGGCATTCCCTATACGCGGCGCACGTTCATTCAGTATGCGGACGATCCGGGCGACGGCTTGGGAGCTGCTGATACCAATAGCATTACGGCGGATTACAAGGCACTCCGCTCGGATGTGTACTGGACGGCACGTACGGGGGAGCGGCACATCACCGTGCTTTCGCGCATGAGCCCGGGCGGCAGCGGCATCGAGGCTGCGGTTCCGGGCGGCACGCTCACACTCAATGTGGTCAATGCATCTTTGCAGGCGGTTTCGAGCGCTCAGATTCACATCGTGAATACGGGGACAACGCCCCCGAGCCAATCCATCGATTTCACCACCTTTACGAACACGCTAGGCACAGCATCATTTATCGGCGCGACGACGACGGGAGCGTACCAAATCACCGTCACGAAGTCCGGCTATTCGAGCGCACAGACGTACGGTGTCACCGCGCAAAATACAAATCCGAACCCGGGACATCTCGTCGTATCCCCGAATCAGACAACCACGGGGACATTTGCCATAGACCTTGTCTCGAGCATATCCGTCACGACGTACTCGCTTACGACGGGCACCTGGACGGACTCATTCTCCGACTCGAGCAAGGTGAGCTCCGCTTCAACGAACATCGAAGTGAGCGGTAATCGCGCCCGCTTCGCAGGGAGCCAGCCCTGGACCGCACCCGCACAGCTTTTGTCCACGACCATCACGCCGTCCGCGCTTTCCCGGTGGGGCACCTTCTCATGGAACGATACGCAGCCCGCGGAAACAGTCATCACGTATCACGTCTATTATCCTACTGGCGGCAGCATCGCGCTTATCCCTGATTCGGCGCTCCCGGGGAACGCCGCGGGCTTTACTACGGGGACGTCGGTGGACCTGAAGTCAATTCCCGCCGGCGTGTATACAAGCCTCATACTCGCCGCTGACCTCGTAGCGCTTAACCCGAGCGCTCCTTCGCCCTCAATCGAAGATTGGAGCCTTACCTATGACGGGGGTTCGACCGTTGCGGTGCCCTTCACGCTCCGCGGAGCGAAGACGATCGGCACGGGCCCCGCGGGTGCCGTCTACAAGTACGACGCATCGCACACGACCAATGCTTCGGGCGTGCTTACCATTCCAAACCTGGAGTGGGATTCTTATACGCTTTCTGTCGCGCCCGTTACGGGGTACGACATCGCATCGGCCTGCTCTCCGCAGCCGATAGTGCTAGCGCCCAATTCGACTGCGGCGATAGGCATCTACTTCGCGCCCGACACGACCAACAATTTGCTCGTGGACGTGAAGAACAGCACCGGCTCTTTAGTCTCCGGCGCTACCGTGCGGCTCACCAAAGGCGGCTCATATGATGGGACAAAAATATCCGATGCGTGCGGGCAAACATTCTTCAGCGGCCTCACCAACGGCAATTATTCGCTGACCGTTTCCGCGCCGGGCTATCAAACATTCAACTCCTCTGGTGTCGACGTGACGGGTACGACCAATCACTCGGTCACATTGCAACAATAGTATGAAACGCATCACGCACCGCTCCGGTCTTTCCGTCCTTGAAACTGTCGTGTGGATAGGAATGTTTGCGATGGCGATGGCCGCCGTCGCTTCGGCACTCCTCGCCTTTTATCGTACGAGCAGTTTCGCCATGCAGGAGGCGGGCGCTGTCACGGCGGCACAGCACGGCATTGATACGATGACCCGCGTCATCCGCGAGGCGGCGTTTGCGAGCAACGGGGCATACCCCGTCGTATCGCTTGCGGCCAATGATGTCGTCTTCTACGCGGACGTCGATAGCGATTCCGCCATTGAGCGCGTGCACTACTACGTGCAGGGGACGAATCTCTATGAGGGAATACTGAACCCGACGGGAGACCCGCCCGTATATACCGGCACCGAGGTCGCGACGGTCATCGCTCAGGATGTCAGGAATATCTCGCAGAGTTTGAATGCGTTTACTTACTATGACGCAAGCGGCGTTGCGATTACCAATTATGCGAATGTCTCGGCGGTGCGCTTCGTGACGGCGAATATTGCCGTCGACTCTGATACCAACAGACCGCCCACCGCAGTGACTATCCGCTCTTCCGCCGCGATGCGGAATCTGGTCGGAAGATAATATGAAAAG
This sequence comes from Patescibacteria group bacterium, assembly GCA_038057405.1. GTDB lineage: Bacteria > Patescibacteriota > Minisyncoccia > Phycocordibacterales > UBA2100 > UBA10103. The sequence goes on along the minus strand of JBBUDH010000049.1, from coordinate 12,383 downwards.
AAACCGTGTACACCGCACTGTTCGCAACTCCTCCCGCGGAATGACCACGCTCCTTGTCGTCGGATTCATGGGCGTATTCATGCTCATTCTCGGCACGGTGACGGGCTATGCATTTCAGCAGGCGAAATACGGCCGCGCGCTTTTTGCGCGGGAGCAGGCGCTCCATATCGCCGAAGCGGGATTAGAGAATTTCCGCTGGCTTATCGCGCACAATACAAGTGCGGGCGGCACCGTGATGACGACCGGCGCGGGGCTTGGTGCGCTTCCGACCTCGTACATTGTGACGGACCCGGAAGGCGGCACGGTCGGCACCGCGACCATAACACCGACGGCCGCATATCAGTGCGGAAGAGTGCAGTGGATGGACCTTGCCTCCGTCGGCAGGTCGGACGCGAGCGTGGGATTCCCGCGGACACTGCTCGCGCGTTATATGAAACGTTCGGTCGCCGAGTATGCATTTATTTACAACAGCGTTGTGTGGTTCGGTTCGACCAACGTCGGCGTGGGCCCCTATCACGCGAACAACGGCATGCGCATGGACGGAAGCACGAACTCCATCGTAAGCTCTGAAGTGTCGCAAGTCTGGTGCGACGGGACTTCGGGCTCGCTCGGATGCAACGGCGTGAGTCCGAATCCCGCGGCGGGCTGGAAAACGGGCGTCTTCGGCAACAGCACGGCGACTTCTCTCTGGCAGTACCCCGCTGCGCACATCGATTTCCCCGGAATGGCCCTCAACTTCGGTACCCTCAAAGGATATGCGCAGACGAGCGGCATCATGCTCAACCCGACGTCGGTCACGCGCGCGGGTGTGCAGCAGGGGAGCTCATTCTCCTCGGTCGGCGGCACCGACAACAAAGGTTTCCATCTCATTTTTAAATCGAACGGCACCGTCGACGTCTATCGCGTGACCGCGACCAATAGCGAGAGCTCTGGGACGCCGGTCTATAGCTACAACAGCGTCGACGGATGGCGGTACGACTATCCCGTGATAGTGACCGAGTATTTGGTGGCAAACGTATCCTTGCCGTCGACTTGTTCCATCATTTATTCAGAGGCGAAGACATGGATAGAAGGAACCGTATCGGGGAAGGTGACGCTTTTCGCCGCCGACACGGGTGCCTACGTCCCCGATATCGTATTCAACAACAACATCGCCTACGCGACGACCGACGGAACGACGGGGCTCACGGCCGTCGCGGAGGGGGGGTTGCAAATAGGTCTCGTCGTACCCGATACGCTTTCTCTGCGCGGCATCTTCGTCGCGCAGACGGGTGCCTACTTCCGCGATTACTACTACCCCGCGAGCGGCTACCTCCCTTCTTCTGCGTACTATCAGTACAGCCTCCGCTCGCAGCTCAACGTCGCGGGCACTATGGTGTCGTATCTGCGCGGCGGCGTCTGCTATACCAGCGGCGGCACATGTAGCTCGGGCTTCCTCGCGAGAAACAATACCTACGACCGCGTGCTCGCATTTTCGCCACCGCCCTTTACCCCCGCCATCTCCTCCGACTACTCGCTCGTCCTCTGGCGCGAACAATAGTCGGAGTAACTTGTAAAATATCGGATTTCTGGTCTAATACCGATGACCCGAATGACTTCGGGCGTCAAGGCATCAAGGAGGATCCTGATGAAATCGAAATTGCTCTCTGCCGTCCTGGCAGCCGCGTTCGCGGTTTGCCTGACGGTTTCTTCGGCGTTGGCGCAGGTTCTGCCTCCGCCCCCGCCTCCACCCCCTCCGGCTGCGGCAGCCGATACGGCTGACCACGGCGGTAACCGGTGGAAGTTCGGGACGCAAGCTGCCGTGCATGTCGGCGCTTGCCTTATCGGCAATGCGATTCTGCTGACCGGTGACGCGGCTCGCAACGACTTCCTGCTCTGGAACGCAGGCTGTGCGGTCGGCGGTCCTGTCGGCGGCGGCGCGGCACTCGCGTTGTTCCAGCAGGACGACGGCCTCGTCACAAACCTGGTCAAGGGCACGTTCAAGTGCCAGGCCAATGACAAGCGTGACCGCTGCAAGATCTGGGTGCAGCAGCACCCACAGCCGGTCAAACGCCACAACAAGCGGCATGTCCGCCGTTAGCGGAAATATCGCTCGACAATTGGTGCGCTCTGAAGCAGGAGCGCGCCAATTTTTTTGGTATACTCCAGCAATGAAATCCATCGTCGTTGCGAATTGGAAGATGAATCCTCCGACCATGCGCGAGGCGAAGAAGCTTTTTGATGCGACCCGCAAGGCGGGGGAGTCCGCAAAAAATGTGACACTCATCGTCGCTCCCCCCGTCATCTTTTTGCGCGACTTGCGCGCGAGATACAAAGGGAAGCGTATCGCATTCGCGATACAAAGCGCAAGCGCCGAGGGAAGCGGTGCGTTCACAGGAGATATTTCTTTGCTGCAAGCAAAAGATGCAGGGGCACAGTATGTGATAGCGGGTCATTCGGAACAGCGCGCGAAAGGTGAGTCAAATGAAACGGCGGGGAAAGTCGTCGTCGCTGCGCTCGTCTCCGGCCTCACGCCCGTTCTCTGCGTCGGCGAACGCGAACGCTCGCACAACGGTGAACATTTCAACGTGGTCAAGGAACAGCTGCGTGCGGCGTTTTCAGATGTCGAGCAGGGCAGAGTCACAAAAGTGCTCGTCGCGTATGAGCCCGTGTGGGCGATAGGCGGAGAGAAAGCCATGAGCCCGCGCGACATGCATGAGATGACGATATTCATCCGCAAGACAATAGTCGGTATGAAAGGCGAGGCGGGTATGAACGTGAAAATATTATACGGAGGCGCCACGATCGAATCGAATGCGCTCCCGATGCTGCAAGAAAGCGGCGTGCAGGGGTTCATCGTCGGACATGTGAGCATTGATGCGTACCGCTTCGCAGCTCTTATCAGTTCACTCTCGTAGCGGCATGAAGTGCATCGATGAAATCCCCGCAGGTGAATTAAAAGGAAAGCGCGTACTTGTGCGCGCCGGCCTGGATGTGTCGCTCGATAAAAACGGTGAGGTCATAGACCTCCTGCGCGTCGAGAAATCATGCCCGACCATTAAGTATCTCTCCGAAGCGGGCGCGCGGGTCGTCATCATTTCTCACATCGGCCGCGACCCGGGTCTCACGAACGAGCCTGTCGCCCGTGCGCTCAAAAAGTATCTGCCCGTTTTTTATGTGCCCGACCTTTTCGGCGTGCTTGCCCACAATACGATAGGCGGAATGAAAGACGGGGAAATAATTATTTTGGAAAACTTGCGGCAGCACTACGATTTGGAAAAAGCCAACGACGCATCTTTTGCCGCCTCCCTCGCGGGTCTCGGTGATATCTATGTCAACGACGCGTTCTCGAATTCGCACCGTCCGCATGCCTCCATGGTCGGTATCCCGAAGCTGCTCCCTTCATACGCAGGCTTTATCGTGCGCGACGAGGTCAGCCATCTCTCGGAGGCGCTGCATCCTGAGCATCCGGCGCTCGCCATCATCGGCGGCGCAAAATTTGAGACAAAAGACCCACTCATCCGCTCGTTTCTCTCCATCTATGACCATGTGGCCGTCGTCGGTGCGATAGCGAATGATGTGCTGCGCGTACAAGGGTATCCCGTCGGCAGCCGCTCGCGCATCTCCGAGCACGCGCCCGAAAAAGAAGTCGTTACCAACCCGAAACTCATCGGCCCGATTGATGTCACGGTCGAGCGGGAAGACAAACAGGCAAAAGTAAAAAAGCCCGATGAAGTTGAGGAAGGCGACAAAATCGTAGATATCGGGCCCGATACGGTGGCAAAGCTCGCACCCGTCATCGCCGCCGCGCGCTTCATCATCTGGAACGGACCGACGGGACTCTATGAAGACGGCTATACCAGCTACACGGTCGCGATAGCGCAGCTCATAACGAAAAGCGACGCGAAGAAAGTCCTCGGAGGCGGCGACACCATCGCGCTTTTGCAAAAAGCGGGCATACCTGAAGAGAAACTCGGCTTCCTCTCAACGGGAGGGGGCGCGATGCTCGAGTATCTTTTCAAAGGAACACTACCCGCGATTGACGCGCTCGGATAATCATCCACAGACACCGGAATCATCCTGAGGGGCGCCTGTAAACGATGCTATTGTGTGCGGATGGAAGGCAATTTTTCCGCTCGGACTATTCTTTTCTTGGGCGCGATTATCGTCGCTTCGGCTATCGGCTCCGCAATCGCGCCCTTTCTCATGCAAACTGCAGCGGGTTTGCTCGCAAGTAGTTCTCCTTCGTGCAACGTGCTCGACCTTCAGGTATACGGCAACATCGTAAATACACGGGCCGATATTTCCGTTTCCGATACGCTCGTGCTCAATGATGCCGCGGGCACCGTCCTTACGCCCAATTACACGGTGGCAACCGATGTGGAATACGGACTCAAGACCGCAGCTGAGAATCCGGACATCAAGGCGCTTGTGATTGATGTGGATTCATACGGCGGCGGCTCCGAAGCGGGTCAGGAAATCGCGAATGCGATTCGCGCATTTGGTAAACCGTCGGTCGCGGTCATTCATGGCGGGGGAGTTTCCGCCGGGTATCTTGTCGCTGCGGCCGCGGACCGCATCCTGGCGCTTGAAAATTCCACGGTCGGCTCCATCGGGGTGACGTACTCATTCTTGAATCAGTCCGAGAAGAATAAAAAAGACGGCATCGTGTATGAGCAGCTCTCGTCGGGTCCGTTCAAGGACACATTTAGTCCCGACAAGCCTATTACCGATGCCGAGCGGGAATTGATACGCCGCGATCTCGATATATTGCGGAAGGACTTCGTTGCCCGAATCGCCGCATACCGGCGTCTGCCGGTCGAAAAGGTGGACGCGCTCGCTGACGGTTCCACGATGCTCGGCGCACAAGCCCTCGAAAGCGGTCTCATAGATGGGATTGGCGGCAGCAAAGAAGCGCTCGCGCATCTCGAAGAAACAATCGGTGAACCGGTCAGTCTCTGTTGGCAGTAGGCGCTTCTACGAAAGCGCGGCGCGGAGTTTGTCTCCCATTTTCTCGAATTCGCCCTCCGCATACGGGCGTCCCCTCCAGAGCGAATGAGGGTCGTCTTTGAACCGCGGCATGACGTGCACGTGGGCATGGAATATCACTTGCCCCGCGCCTGCTCGGTTGTTCATCCCGATATTTACGCCGTCGGTCTTGAGCGCCTTCTCAAGCGCATGTGCAACGGTGCGCGACGTGTTCATAACGGCCGTCCAACGTGCGTCGTCGATGTCGAAGATGTCGGCTGAATGTACTTTGGGTATAACGAGCGTGTGTCCCGGATTTATGGGATTGATATCAAGAAATGCGAGCGTATCGGCATCTTCATACACGATTTGCGCGGGGACTTCCCTCGCCACTATTTTGCAGAAGAGGCAATCAGCGGCACTCATGCATACAGTATACAATAGAGCCCTGTCCGCTATGCATGACCTTGTTTCCAAACTTCTCACCAAAAGAGGGATTACCGATGCCTCGGCAGTAGAGGCATTTCTCAATCCCGACTACGTTGCCCATACTCATGACCCGTTTTTATTGCAGGGAATGGATATCGCCGTCGAGCGACTTTTGCTCGCCGTAGAGCAGGGCGAACGTATCGCCGTGTACGCGGATTTTGATTGCGACGGCATCCCCGGCGCGGCGCTCCTCTCCGACTTTTTCAACAAGATCGGATATACGAATTTCGAAGTCTACCTGCCGCACCGAGACAGGGAAGGATACGGATTTCATACGGAAGCAATTGCAACGCTTGCGGAGCGGGGAGTAAAACTCATCATCACCGTCGACGTCGGTACGACCGCAGTTGATGCGGTCGCATACGCCAAGGAGAAAGGAATCGATGTCATCGTGACGGACCACCACGAGATTCCCGGAGAACTCCCTGAAGCGATTGCGGTGATAAATCCGAAGCGTTCACCATACCCCTTCCCGCATCTCTGCGGCGCCGCGGTCGCATTCAAGCTCGCACAAGCGGCCGTACACGAGGGGTGCAGGCGGGGGTTGAAACGGTTTGAAGTGATACCCTTCGGTTGGGAAAAGTGGCTCCTCGATATGGTCGCCGTCGCGACCGTCGCCGATATGGTGCCGCTTATAGGAGAAAATCGCGTGCTTACGCATTGGGGCCTTCAGGTATTGCGCAAATCGCCGCGTCCCGGCATCCGTGCACTTTGCGGCAAACTTCGCCTCCGTCAGGACGAACTTTCCGAAAGCGATATCGGATTTTCCATCGCGCCGCGTATCAATGCCGCTTCGCGCATGGACGAGCCCGACTTGGCACTCCGGCTTCTCGTTACGCGCGACGTAGCGGAAGCCGAGGCGACGGCAGCGCAACTCGAGAAATTAAATGCGCGCAGAAAAGGCGTCGTCGCGAGTCTCGTAAAACAGGCACGGGCGCATGTGAAAGAACGTTTCACCGACGGTGACCGCGTCGTCGTTCTCGGCAATCCCGAATGGAAGCCGGCACTTCTGGGGCTCGCTGCGAATTCCATCATGGGAGATAGGGGCGGGATTGTATGCATGTGGGGACGCGACGCGAACGGCAAGCTCAAAGGCTCATGCCGCTCCGACGGCGATGTCTCTCTCGTTGACCTTTTCCGGAATGCGGGAGATGTGTTCGAAGAATCCGGAGGTCATGCTGCTTCGGGAGGATTTACCGTTTCACACGAGCACGTGCACCGCTTACCCGAAGCGCTCGCCCGTGCTGTCGAGGCTCTGCCGCTCCGCCCGGACATCGCGGTACCCGAACACGACGTGTCCGTCACGCTCCCTGACATCAGCGGAGTGCTCTTCAAAGAGGTTTCCCGGCTCGCACCCTTCGGCGTCGGCAATCCGAAACCACTTTTTCTCTTCTGCAATACCACTATCGTGGGCGTAAAGCGGTTCGGGAAGGAAAACAATCACGTCGAGGTGATGCTCGAATGCCGGGAGAGCGGTGTCTCCGCACGGGCGTTTGAATTCTTCAAATCGCCCGCCGATTTCTCGCTCGAGCCCGCGCCGGGGCAGTTCGCGAATCTGCTTGCAACGATAGAGCGCGATTCATACCGGGGCGGCCTTGCCTTACGAATAGTGGATATCGTTTCAGTCGCATAAATCGGAGTGCTATAGTTTCCGCATGAATACATTTTCACCGGGCGCAATGATTCGATTCGGGTGGGAGACATTTACCAAACGGCCGTGGTTTTTTATCGGTGTTTTCCTTATCATCAGTATTCTCTCAAGTGGCGGAAGCTTCCGGACAAACGACTCCGCCGATGTGACGTCCGGAGCGGTCGCGCTCTTCGTCGTCGTGGCCGCCGTCCTTGCCGTCATTCAAGTGTTGGCAAAAATGGGTTCGATACACCTCGTTCTGAAGGCGCACGACAGCGCTGAATCGGCGACATTCGGCGACCTGTGGGCACCGCACCCCTTTTGGAAGTTCGTGGGAGGTTCTATTCTTGTCGGCATCATCGTTATTGTCGGGTTCATCCTCGTCATCGTGCCGGGAATCATCTGGGCATTGCGTTACCTCTTCGTCCCGTACCTCATCATAGAGCGCAAGCTCGCACCGTTTGCGGCTCTGAAAGAAAGCGCGCGTATTACCTACGGGTACAAGTGGCAGCTTCTCGGCTTGCTCGGTCTCATCGTGCTCATCAACATCCTCGGCGCGGTACTTCTTCTCGTGGGGCTTCTCGTATCAATCCCGGTATCCTCGCTTGCAATGGTACACGCGTACCGCACACTCTCTGCCGGTGCGGGGACACAGACCGCCTAATCATGTCGGGACAAAAGGTGTTTATCTACACGGATGGTGGCGCCCGCGGCAACCCGGGACCTGCCGGTGCCGGCGTTGTGATTCTTGACGGCAAGAAGACAGTAGAGTTTAAAAGATATCTAGGCAGTCCGCAGACCAACAATTGGGCGGAGTACGAAGCCGTCGTACTCGCGCTGTCCGAGGCGAAGCGGCTTGGGCTCGCGGGGCGCGAGATTGAGGTACGGATGGATTCCAAGCTCGTCGTCGAGCAGATACTCGGCAACTGGAAGATAAAAGAGCCGACGCTCAAACCGCAGGTCGCGAAAGTGCGCGCGCTCCTTGCGGACTTTCCCAAATTCCATTTCGTCCACGTGCCGCGCGAGGACAATGCGGAAGCGGACAGGCTAGTCAATGAGGCGATAGACGAGGCGGTGTAGCTTCCATGCCGTCGAAAATTCTCTGGGCAATAGTCGGAGGATTTTTGACGGGTGTTTTTATACGCTCTCTCGTTCTTTTGCCGTGGCCGTTCACGGCCTTTCTGTTTCTACTTTCGCTCGTCGCATTCGCCTTTACGTACTTTGAAAGGGCGAAGCGACAACAGCTTATTGTTTTGTCCGTTGCGCTCATCGCCTGTGCCGCCGGGATTCTTCGCATGGACACGGCGACGCTAAGAGGTGATGCGGAACTCACCGCGCATCTCGGAGAGACGCTCACTATCGAAGGGCTTGTAGTGGACGAGCCCGACGTCCGCGAAGGCGGCGTTCGCATACACATACAGACCGATAGTGTCGGAATACTAGTGCAGGCACCCCCGCACACGGGCGTGAAGTACGGTGACATCGTCCGCGCCAAGGGCACGTTCGAATTACCCGAGAAGTTCGATACCACTCTCGGGAGACAATTTGATTACCCGATGTATCTCGCGAAAGACGGGATTCTGTACACGCTCTCGTTTGCACAGGCCGAGAAAATCGGCGAAGGAAAAAAGAATTACCTGAAGGCCGCGGCTATTTGGACGAAGCAACTGTATTTACACGGCTTGCAAGCGACACTACCCGAGCCTGCATCGGGACTCGCGGGCGGAATTACAGTGGGAGATAAACGCGGGGTAGGGAAACAGTATTCAGACTTGTTCATTACTGTCGGGCTCATACACATCATCGTGCTCTCGGGGTACAACATCACCATCGTGATGAACGTAATCGGGAAATTGCTTGCGGGAATGTCGCGTACGGTACAGGTCGTCTCAAGCGCGTTCATCGTCGTCTTTATCGTGCTCATGGCGGGCGGGGCACCGAGCGCTACACGGGCAGGCGCCATGGCACTCTTGCCGCTCATCGCGCGCATGACGGGGCGTGTGTACCTCGCACTTCGCGCGCTCGGCGTGGTCGCACTCGCGATGGTGTTGTGGAATCCGCTGCTTCTCGCTTTCGACCCGGGATTTCAACTTTCCGTCCTTGCAACGCTCGGACTCGTGCTCTTCTCGCCAATTTTCTTTGAATGGTTGCTCTGGATACCCGAAAAGTTCGCGTTGCGTGAGATAGCGGCCTCGACCCTCGGCACACAAATGACGGTGTTGCCGCTTCTTCTGTACCAAAACGGTATCCTTTCGCTCGTCGCACTGCCCGCGAATCTTCTCGCGCTCGTTGCGGTTCCATGGGCGATGGGACTCTCCGTCATTGCGGCTGTCGCGGGAATTCTTTTCGGTTCGTGGGGGACGTTTGTAGCCTTCCCCGCGTATGTACTGCTTGCATACATCGTCGGCGTCGCGAAATTCTTTGCGGCGCTTCCCTTTGCCGCAGTAAGGGTGAGCGCATTCAGTGCGTGGTGGATGGTCGGAGCCTATATACTCATCTTCGCCGGTTGGTGGCTCGTACAAAACAAAAAAGGTAACGCATAGAAAAAGCGCGGCCATGTGGCCGCGCTTTTCGTGTTCAAGAATTAAATCCTTACATTCCTCCGCCCTTCGGTTGCGAGTACCAGCCCATTGCCGCGGCTGGAATCACCCAGTAGCCGAGGAGGACGAGCGTGGACCAGTTCCAGAGGAACGGCCAGAAATTCGGGAGCACTCCGGCGACCGCCGAGAGCGAGCCCGTCTGCGCCAAAACCCCCGCGACACCCGTCACGAATGCGGTCGCGATGGCGACGAGGAAGCCCACGACACCGAAGGTGGCGCCGCCCCTCACATCGCGCACTCCATACCACCGGGCGAGCACAGCTACCAAGATGGCCGAGAGGACGATGAAGGAGATGTATTGGGCAGTGAAGATGCCACCCTCCGCCGAGGCGGGGACAAGCGCGACCAAAGCCGCAAGCACCGTATTTACCAAATAATTGCCCAAAAACGCTATCAAAATCGCTCTGTCAGTCTTCATAATTAATATGTAATTATCCTAATCCCGTAATGGTACCACGCAATAAGGGGCGCAACCCCCTTCTCCACACAGGTAAAAAACGGGCCAGCGTCGCCGCCGGCCCATTGTTTCTCGACTTGCCGACTGCTCATGTCATCCAATCGGCACGACTTCGGCCTTGGGATCGACGATGCTGGAGTACTCCGCTGGCGGTGCGCCACCAACCTCGTCCATTTCCTTCGGCGACCAGACGTGTTCGGCAACGACATGTGTCATTGTGATGACGACACGGCCGTCATCGCCGAGGCGAACATCCGGCACAGTCGGGAGGTCGCGCCCGACGATGCGTACGCGAGAGTTATTCATTGCATTCCTCCTTGGGTTGAACGTGCTCCTATCTCGGGAGTTTCTTCACAGTACGCCGACCGCGAAAGTGGTCAAGCGACCGCAGCGAACCGCTTTTCTACCACACCCCAATTGAGATTCTTGAAGAAGGCGTCGAGATATTTGCCTTTGCCCGTCGCGCCGTAGTCGAGGAGAAACGCGTGTTCCCACACGTCGAGCGCCAGGATGATAGGCAGCGTCGCGAAGTGCCCTTGGTGCTGTTCGCCGACGAATCCCGCCTGAAATTCCTTGCCCGCAGGGTCCCAGTAGAGCATCGCCCAGCCTGGGCCGCGCATGTTGCCGATGGCTTTGAAGTATTCGACGAAATATCCGTGGTACTCCTTCTCGAACGCTTTTCCGAGCGTCGATTGTTCGTCGAGCGCCTTCGCGCCACCCTCGAATTGCGAGAAATAGTATTCGTGCAGCCGCATCCCGTCGAACTCGAACGACTTGCGGCGGATAAGCTCTCCGAGCGCGAGCGCATTTTTCTCCGTGCCTTCTTTTGCGTACTCAACCAATTTCGCGGCAATGGCATTGAAATTCTTGACGTAACCTTCGTAAAGCGCGAGATGCTGCTTGACAGATTCTTCGGAAATCCCGTCGAGCTTGGGGAGATCGAACTTTTTTGCTTCGTACATATGGGTTAGGGGCTAGGTTACAGGGACTAGGTTCTAATAAATACCAACAATGCAACTATCATAGCACCGCATCGCGTGAAGAAATGATGACGCTATAATTCGCGGATGCGGAAAAGCGTGCGGGTGAAGGGCATCGCGATGCTTGTGCTGCTGGTGCTCTCGCTTTGCATTTGGTATGCGGCAGTGCGCGAAGATGCGCGCGGGCTTCTCACCGTTTCTTTCCTCGATGTCGGCCAGGGCGATTCCGTTTTCATCCAAGCCCCAAGCGGTAGACAGGTACTCATCGATGGTGGGGCGAATACGAGCGTGCTGCGTGAACTTGCGGGGGTGGTGCCGTGGTACGACCGCTCAATAGATGTCGTCGTCCCGACTCATCCCGATGCCGACCATATCGGTGGGCTTATTGATGTCCTCGCGCGATACAGAATCGGAACTATTATTCATTCGAGTGTCGAAGGAGATACGAAAACATTTGCGGCTTTCAATAAGGAGGTGACGGAGGAGCGCGCGCGGGATATGGTCGCGATGCGAGGGCAGGTCGTTGACCTCGGAGGAGGGGCGTACCTCCAAATCCTTTCTCCCGACCGGCTCGTGCCGCACGTGGACACTAACGACGGCTGCATCGTCGCACGACTCGTCTACGGCGCGACCGCGTTCATGCTTCCGTGCGACGCACCGCAATCGGTAGAGAATTACCTCGTCGCACTCGGCACCTCGACCCTCAAAGCGAATGTCCTGAAAGCGGGGCACCATGGCTCGAAGACTTCCTCATCGCCGATCTTTCTCGGGTACGTCGCCCCCGAATACGGAGTATTCTCGCGCGGCTGCGATAACAAATATGGGCACCCCGCAGCGGAGGTCGTCACGCGCTTTGCGCAATTCGACATCCCCACACTAGACACATGCAAAGACGGCACGATTACTTTCGTGTCGGACGGACAAACCGTAAGGAGGGATTAGACGAGGCCGGCTTTCTTGAGCGTCAAAAATGCGCCGCGCTTCTTCATTGTCTTGAGACCTTTTGCAGACACGCGGACGGTTACCTTCTTGCCGAGCTCGGGAATGAAAAGGGTCTTCGTCTGGAGGTTGACCTGGCGGCGGCGCTTGCCCGTCGGATTGAATTTGGTCGCACGGACGCGGTTGGAGTACCCGCCGCCGACCTGCGATTTCTTTCCTGTTATGTCACATGTGCGTGCCATATGTTCGTTGCGGCATCCTATCATCGGTGTGAGATAAACGCAATAAAATGTACGAGATGAGTACCTTGGTGACAGTTTGGCGGCATGCGCATAGTACGC
>JBBUDH010000048.1:30220-41429 GCA_038057405.1 Patescibacteria group bacterium | reverse complement strand
CGGGCAGCTTCTTTATGAATCCAAAGGCACCGCCTGATATCGTCTCGATGTTCGAGAAAGAAAAACACGTGAAATCGCGCGAAGGTCGCGTCCCTGCGGGCTGGCTCATTGAAAAGGCGGGGATGAAGGGTGCGAAAGTAGGAGAGGCGATTGCATCCTTGCAGCATCCGAATTACATCGTGAATCAGGGCGGAGCCACTTCGCATGATGTCTGCAACCTCGCGCAGGTCATCAAGCTCGAAGTCGAGAACCAATTCGGCGTGGAGCTCACGGAGGAGGCGATGATTCTTTAGGGAGGATGTGGTAAACTGTCCCATACCAACCCCTAGCGCACAGCGGGGGCGGTTTTTACGTCTATGGAGGACAAAATAATCATAAAGGGGGCGCGGACGCACAACCTGAAAAACATCAGTGTTGAAATTCCGCGCAACAAAATGGTGGTTTTTACGGGACTTTCCGGAAGCGGGAAGTCTTCGCTGGCATTCGATACCATCTTCGCCGAAGGGCAGCGCAAGTACGTCGAGTCACTTTCCGCGTATGCCCGGCAATTTTTGCGACAGATGCAAAAGCCCGATGTGGACGAAATAACGGGCCTATCACCCGCGATTTCCATAGACCAGAAGAGCCGTTCCAACAACCCGCGTTCGACGGTCGCGACTATCACCGAAATATACGACTACTTGCGCGTGTTATATGCGCGTGTCGGCAAGCCCCACTGCCTCGTCTGCGGTAGAGAGGTTCGCAAGCACTCGAACGAAGAAATATTGGAGTCGGTGCTCACACTTGTTGATAAAGCACGCAAATCAAACCCGCCCACAAAATCGGAAAAGAGTCTCACGAAAGGAGTTTCCAGCGCAAAAATCCGCATCAGCTCACCCCTCGTCGTCGGGCGCAAGGGGGAGTACTACCAACTGCTGTACGACCTCTTGAACAAGGGTTTCGAGAAAGTCGTCGTGGATGGTGCGGATAAATCATTGCGCGAACGCATCGAGCTCGAAAAACAGCATAAGCACGACATCGACGTCATTGTCGACGAAATATTCGTATCTGAATTCACCGACGATGCGAAGGCCGCGCGCGAGCGCGCGAGCGAAGCCATTGAGCGAGCGCTCCACGAGAGCGAAGGACTCGTGAAGATTACGGACGCGGCGGGGGTAAGCACGATAGTGTCGGCGAAATTTATGTGCGCGTATGACGGATTCTCTTTCCCCGAGATAGAACCGCGCCTTTTCTCATTCAATTCTCCGTACGGCGCGTGTCCCGAGTGTAAGGGTCTGGGCACAAAGTACTTCTTCGGTGATGAATCTTGTGATGTCTGCAAGGGCGCGCGACTACGCCCCGAAGCTATGAATGTGTTTTTAGGCAAAATTACGGGCGAAGAAGGCGCGGGACCCGTCGAAGGAATGAACATCGTCCGCCTCGCGTCGCTTTCCATCCAGGATGCGCAGGATTTCTTCGAGAAGCTGAAACTCACCAAGAAAGAGCAGGATATCTCGCGCACGGTCATCAAAGAGATAACAAGCCGCCTCCAATTCATGCTTAATGTCGGTATCGAATATCTCACGCTCGACCGCAAAGCGAACACTCTCTCGGGGGGCGAAGCGCAACGCATACGGCTCGCTTCGCAGCTTGGGTCGGGGCTTGTGGGGGCCCTCTATGTGCTCGACGAGCCGACTATCGGCCTGCATCAGCGCGACAACGACAAACTCATCAAGACCCTCAAACATCTGCGCGACCTCGGCAATACGGTCCTCGTGGTAGAGCACGACGAAGATACTATTTTCGCCTCGGACTACATCGTAGACCTCGGCCCGGGGGCGGGCGTGCACGGCGGGGAAGTCGTCGCGGAAGGTTGGCTCGACGACCTTCTCACTGCCAAGACGAACAAGTCGGGCTCCCGCACGCTTTCGTACTTGCGCGAAGAAACCAGTATTGAGATGCCGGAAAAGCGCCGCACAGCTGACCGCGGGAAGATAAAGATACGCGGGGCGAACAAATTCAACGTCGAAAATCTGAATGTGGACGTACCGCTCGGAAAGTTCGTCGTTGTTTCAGGGGTTTCCGGTTCGGGGAAGTCGACATTTCTATATGAGATATTGCACCGCAACTTACAGGCGCGTTTCGATAAACGATATCGCACGGCCAAGACCTACAACGCCAAAGAATTCACTGGCACAGAATATCTCGGGCGGGCGATATTGATAGACCAAAGCCCAATAGGCCGCACGCCGCGCTCGAATCCCGCGACCTACACGGGCGCATGGACGCACATCCGCGACATGTTTGCGATGTCGGAAGAGGCTCGTGCACGAGCCTGGGGACCGGGACGCTTTTCATTCAACGTGAAAGGTGGCCGCTGCGAAGCGTGCCAAGGCAACGGCTTGGTCGCGGTCGAAATGCACTTCCTGCCGACCGTGTACGTCACCTGCGATGTATGCAACGGCAAACGCTTTATGAAAGAGACGCTCGAAGTGAAGTACAAAAAAAAGAATATCCACGACGTGCTTTCCATGACAGTCGAAGAGGCCTATTCATTTTTCGAAGACATTCCCGCTGTTTCGGACAGAATGCAGAGCCTTATTGATGTCGGGCTCGGGTACCTTGAACTCGGTCAAAGCGCGACGACACTCTCGGGCGGAGAAGCGCAGCGCGTGAAAATCGCGTCCGAGCTCTACCGTCCGCTTATCACAAAGAGCGTATACCTGCTCGACGAGCCGACAGTCGGCCTGCACTATGATGACGTCGCAAAGCTTGTAGACATCCTCCAGAAGCTCGTCGAACGCGGCAACACGGTGATAGCCATTGAGCACAACCTCGACGTCTTGAAATGTGCCGATTACATCATTGATATGGGACCCGAGGGGGGAGCAGGCGGCGGGAAAATAGTCGCCAAGGGCACACCCGAAGAAGTTTCAAAAACTGACGGCTCGCATACAGGCTACTATCTGAAGCGTGTTCTGAAAAAGAAGAAAGCATAAAAAATGGTTGCCCGGCCGCGTGGAATCGGCCGGGCTAGCTTGTCTAACGTATCCCCGTTCGTACTCCTCCGGAGCTAGGAAAGGCTGCTCCTTTCAGGCACGGACTGAATACGGGAGGCCCGAGCTAACAGCACGCCATGACAGCGCCTGCGGTCCCGCATTGAAGCGGTGGGGTGGCCCGCTCGGGTTCAAGCCGCCGTTACTTTACAACATTCTATAGGATTTAGCGATACTCCGCCCAAGACTTAGTTTTCAATCCGTTGCCTTTTTGTTCTGCGAGTGCGGTGATGAAGCCGTCGGCAAGTTGGCGGTTCGTAATGAGCGGGATATTCATGTCTATCGCTTTGCGGCGGATGATGAAGCCGTCCGTCGACTCGCGCTGGAAGGGGTGGGTAGGAATGTTGATGATGAGGTCAAGCGTACCTTTTGCGAGAAGGTCGGAGACATTGGGGTGCTTCGCGGTACTGATTTTGTAGACCTTTTCGCACTTTACGCCCTTCTCTAGGAGGAACTCGGCGGTTTGCTCCGTCGCGAATATTTTGAAGCCCATTCCTACAAGCGTCTCAATACCCGGCAGCAGCTTTACTTTATTCTCCTCTTTACCGAGCGAGACGAGGATATTCTTCTTCGGTAGCCGGAAGCCTGCGGCGAGCATGGACTTCAAAAGAGCCTCGGCATAGGTGTCACCGAAGCAGGCGACTTCACCCGTCGACGCCATTTCCACATACGAGATAGGGTCGGCGCCCTTGATGCGTCCGTAAGAGAACTGCGGCGATTTGACCGCCACGAGGTCGAGTTCGAGCGTACGGTAGTTCGCGGCGACGTCGCGTCCGAGCATCGCCCGTGTCGCGATATCAATGAAATTGTATCCCGTCACTTTTGAGACAAACGGAAAGCTCCGCGAAGCGCGCAGGTTGCACTCGATGACCTGCAAACGGTTGTCCTTTGCGAGGAATTGAATGTTGAAAGGCCCCGTGATGTTGAGCTCTTTGATGATGGCTTTCGCGATGTGTTTTGCGCGACGGATGGTCTCGATGTAGGTACGTTGCGGCGGGAGTACCACCGTCGCATCGCCCGAATGAGTGCCCGCATTTTCCACATGCTCGGTGATGGCGTACACGACGAGCGCGCCCTTCTTTGCGACCCCGTCTATTTCTATCTCACGTGCGTTCTCGATGAATTTGGAAATGACGACGGGGTGGTCGGAAGAGATATCCACCGCACGCTTGAGGAACTTGACGAGTGAATCTTTGTCGAGTGCGACGCTCATCGCTGCCCCTGATAGTACGTAGGACGGGCGCACAAGGACGGGGTACCCGAGTTTTTCAGCGGTCTGTACTGCCGCTGAGAGCGTCGTGAGCTCCGCCCACGCGGGTTGATCGATATCGAGTCCGTCGAGCAGTTTGGAGAAGACATGCCGGTCTTCCGCGCGATTAATATTTTCCGGGGTAGTGCCGAGAATACGGACGCTGTTCTTGCGGAGCTTGAGCGCGAGATTATTGGGGATTTGTCCGCCCGTAGAAACGATGACGCCCTGCGGACGCTCGAAATCGGTGATATCCAGCACGCGCTCGAGGGAGAGCTCTTCAAAATACAGTCGGTCGGAAGTGTCGTAATCGGTCGAGACGGTCTCGGGGTTGTAGTTCATCATTATGGTGCCGTATCCCTCGCGTTTGAGCGTCTGGAGCGCTTGCACGCCCGACCAATCGAATTCCACCGAGGATCCTATCGCGTACGGGCCGCTTCCGAGAACCGCTATCTGTTTCTTGCCTGGCACTACATCGTTCCCGGTGCCGTGGTATGTCAGGTAGAGGTAGTTCGTCTCGGCGGGAAACTCGCCCGCAAGCGTATCTATCTGTTTGACGACAGGAAGGACCTTCAGGCGCTTGCGAAGTGTGCGGATAGAGGATTCCGTCGTCTTTTTGATGACGGCGAGCTGAGTGTCGGAGAATCCCGCCTCTTTGGCGCGCCGCATCATAGGCGCAGTCAGCTTTTTGCGCTTCAATTCTTTTTCGAGAGCGATGATGTTGTGCATCTTGTGCAAAAACCACATGTCGATAGCGCTCATATCGTGAATCTTTTTTACGGTGACTCCCGCACGCATTGCCTGCGCAATCGCAAAAAGGCGCCGAGTCGTCGGATGGCGTATCTCGTCGGGGTAGTCGGGTATATCAAAGTTGCCGTTTCTTTGTGCGGTGAGCCCGTACGCACCGATGTTGAGCATGCGGATAGCTTTCTGCAGTACTTCCTCGAAGGAGCGGCCGATGGCCATGACTTCGCCGACACTCTTCATTTCGGTCCCTATGCGGGGCGCGGCATTCTCGAATTTGTTGAGGTCCCAACGGGGGATTTTCAGGACGACATAATCGAGCGCAGGCTCGAAGCAGGCGGTCGTCTTTTTCGTCACGGAGTTCTTTATTTCGGGAAGGGTATACCCGAGTGCGAGCTTGGCGGCGACGAAGGCAAGCGGGTACCCCGTCGCCTTCGAGGCGAGCGCGGATGAGCGGGACAGCCGGGCGTTGACCTCGATGACGCGGTAATCACCCGTTTGCGGATGCAGTGCATATTGAATATTGCATTCACCGACAATGCCCAAGTGCCGGATGGTCCGTATCGCTATCTCACGGAGTCCGTGATACTCGGCATTCGAAAGTGTTTGCGAAGGCGCGACGACGATGCTCTCACCCGTATGAATACCCATCGGGTCGAAATTCTCCATGTTGCACACCGTGATGCAGTTGTCGGCACGGTCGCGGACTACTTCGTACTCGATTTCTTTCCATCCGCCCAGGTATTCCTCAATGAGCACCTGCCGCACGTTGCGGAAGACTTCGGAGAGCTTTGCGACGAGTTCCTTCTCGCCGCGAACGACTCCCGACCCCTCGCCGCCGAGCGCGAATCCCGCGCGAATCATGACGGGGTAGCCGATTTCCTTCGCTGCGGCGGTCGCTTCTTTTATAGTGAGTGCTGCGCGGCTTCGCGCCGTTTTTACCCCTATTTCTTGGAGCCGCCTCACAAACAGGTCACGGTCTTCGGTGTCGCGTATCGTCGAGACGGGTGTACCGAGGACTTTGACGCCGTATTTTTTGAGAACGCCGCTCTTTTCGAGCGCGAGCCCGAGGTTGAGCGCAGTTTGCCCGCCGAACGACAACGCGATGGCATCGGGACGTTCCTTCCGTATGACCTCCGTCGCAAATTTCTCCGTGAGCGGAAGGAAGTAGACGACGTCGGCGCGTTTATCATCGGTCTGCACCGTTGCGATGTTGGGATTCATAAGGACGACGCTCACCCCGTCCTCTTTGAACGCCTTGATGGCTTGCGAACCCGAATAGTCGAATTCTCCCGCCTGTCCGATGCGGAGGCCTCCCGAGCCGAGCAGCAGTACTTTTTTTGGCCTGTTCATATTTTCTTCTTAAGCGATTCGATGAATTGTTGGAAAATCCAGGCAGTGTCAGTTGGCCCTGGACTTGCTTCGGGGTGGAACTGTACCGAACGCCACGGCTTCGTTTTGTGCCTTATGCCTTCGTTGCTGCCGTCGTTCGCATTCGAGAACCACTCCTCCCATCCCGCAGGAAGCGTTTTCTTGTCTACGGCGAAACCGTGATTTTGCGATGTGATATAGCACCTTCCGCTCGATGACTCGATGGCAGGCTGGTTTTGCGAACGGTGGCCGTATTTGAGTTTGTACGTCGAGGCGCCGGCGGCAAGTGCAAGGAGCTGGTTGCCGAGACAAATGCCCAGTATCGGCTTGCCTGCGTGCATCGCCGATTGAATATGCGCAATGGTCGGGATGCACAGTGTCGGGTCTCCCGGGCCATTGGAGAGGAAGAGAGCGTCGTACTCGTCGTTCGTAAAGTCGTAATCCCACGGGACACGGACGAGCGTCACTTCGGGCCTTGCGAGCGACCGCACGATATTCTCCTTCATGCCGCAGTCGACGGCGATTATTTTTATCGGGCCGTTTCCGTACGTTTGTTTCTTTTTCGGGCTGACATGAGCGACGAGATTTTCTTCGTTCGGATCCGTAAATTTCTTCGGTGCCGTACCGTTCGAAAGCTGCCCGAGCATTACACCGTGCTCCCGTAATTTCTTCGTAAGCGCGCGCGTATCCACTCCCGTGATAGCGGGGACGCCCGATGCCTTGAGCCACTGCGCAAGCGACTGCTTGGCAGCGTGATGAGAATATTCCTCCGAATACTCCGCAACGACGAGCCCCGCAATCTGCATTTTTTGTGACTCGAAGAATTTCTTGTCGGGCACCCCGTAATTGCCGATAAGCGGGTAGGTGAGAACGACGATTTGCCCCGCGTAAGACGGGTCGGTAAGGCTCTCTACGTACCCCGTCATACCTGTATTGAAGACGACTTCGCCAAAGGCATTCTTGGGCGCACCGAAGCTTTTCCCCTCGAATACCGTGCCGTCTTTGAGGTAGAGCTTCATACAAAGAAAAGTCCCCCATTGGGGGACGAATTGCCGAGGTATAAAAATACACCCGGATGGGTGTTCTTTGTTGAAATCTCTTTGATGGTCATTAAAAGCCCAGTGTAGCCGACTAGAGAGAAAAGTCAAATCAGATTCGCGGTGGATAAGGTATTGAACCCTTTTTGTGTCTTCGCTCGGACGAAGTGTGAGCAAGCTCCCACTTCGCTCCTCGCTAGCCACAATAAGCGGATTCTGTATAGTGTCCGCATGACGAGAGCGGGGCTAAACAAACTCAAACTTCCCGATGAGCCGGGGATCTATATCTTCAAAAAGGGTCCGAAAATACTCTACATCGGCAAGGCGACGTCACTGCGCGACCGCGTGCGCAGTTACTTTTCTGCGGACATTGGCAAAGCGCGCGGGGAGCGCATCGTAGCAATGGTCGCAGGTGCGACGTCGGTCGCGCACCAAACGGCGGATTCAATACTCGAAGCATTGATACTTGAGGCGAATCTCATTAAGAAACATCAACCGCCGTACAATGTGGATGAAAAGGACAACAAAAGTTTCAATTACGTCGTAGTCACAAAGGAAAATTTCCCGCGCGTGCTCGTCGTGCGCGGACGCGACCTATTTTCGCTAACAACTAAAAACTATCAACTAAAAACTATTTTCGGTCCCTTTCCGCACGGCATGCAGCTGCAGGAGGCGATGAAGATAATCAGAAGGATATTTCCATTCCGGGATGCGAAATGCATTCCTTGCGGCGAAGGAAAAAATTCCAAGTGTCGCCCGTGTTTCAATAGGCAAATAGGATTGTGCCCGGGAGTATGCACGGGTGAGATGAAGAAAGGCGAATACGCGCAGCGCGTCAAACACATTTGCCGATTCTTGTCGGGCAATTTTAAAGGTCTGAAGCGGGAACTTGCGCGGGAGATGAAGATTGCCGCGAAAGCCGAGAAATTTGAGGAGGCGGCACAGCTGCGCAGGCAGATACATGCACTTGAGCATGTGCGCGATGTCTCCCTTATCAAGGATGAGCATCGGGTCGCACCAGGTGGCGGTGTACGCATAGAGGCCTTCGATGTGGCACATACGGGCGGCTCGGAGACGGTTGCGGTAATGACAGTCGTACAAAGCGGCGAGGCTATGAAGCAGGCATATAGAATGTTCAAGATACGGACCGCGACGAATGACGATGTCGCGTCGCTCAAAGAGGCTCTTTCGAGGCGTTTTAATCATCCCGAATGGCCGCTGCCGCGAATTTTTGTAGTGGACGGAGGGAAGGGGCAGATGCGGACGGCACAGTCGGTTCTAAAACAGGCGGGTGTTGAAATCCCCATTGTGGGTGTAGTGAAAAATCAGTTCCACAAACCCGAACGTCTTATCGGCGACAAACGGGCGATAGAGGTACACGAGCGCGATATCTTGCTCGCCAACAATGAAGCTCATAGGTTTGCACTGCAGTGGCATCGCAAGCGCCGCGGCAGGATATACTGAAAGAATGAATTGGACCTATCTAAAAACATTTACCCTTCTCCTCACGCTTGCGCTCATCTTCGGCGGAGGATACATCGTCTATCGATACGCATCGGCGGACCAACAGCTCCTGAGTTGGTGGAATGGCGGAGATGCTCTTCCCGTTGTATGTACTTTAGCCGAATATAGAATCGACAGCAGTATAACCATGACTATGTACTTGAAAGGCAGATTGATGCGTTCCGACTGGGAGCAATATGAGCCCGAGTTTCATAATCGTTTCCACTCTGTCCGTTTGGGGGCAGAGATATTTACTTGGGGAGACGGAAAAGATATAGGCGTGAAGGTTACGTTTACCGAATTCACGCACGAAGGTCCTATGACAAAAGCTGATATGGAGGGCGCTGACTGCCGCCCGTGGTGGAATTCTGACGACTCAATCTTCGATGTACCGTACGATGTAACGTTTGAAGCGCTTGGCGCTTGAGCGATGGTATAATTTCCCCATGGCACGCACGAGCGTCGGTATATTGCGCGGCGGCACATCAAGCGAATACGATCTTTCGCTCAAGACGGGTGCGGCGATGCTCGCAGCGCTTCCCGAAGACCGTTATGACGTGCGCGATATTTTCATAGACAAGCGGGGATATTGGCACTTGCGCGGCGCGCCCGTTGACGCGACGCGCGCACTTTCGCAAATCGATGTCGTATTGAACGCGTTGCACGGCGGCGTGGGTGAGGACGGTACCGTGCAGCGCATTCTCGAACGCGCGGGCGTTCCGTATGCGGGGGCGAGGCCGCAAGCCGCCGCGCTTTCGCTCAACAAAATCCGTGCCCGTGAGGCACTACAGCAGGCGGGCGTCCGCATGCCACGCGCAATATCATTTACGCTCAATAACGCGCTTTCCACGGGAGAAATGTCGCATCTCGTTTTTTCGCAATTCGGCCCGCCGTATGTGGTAAAGCCTCCGCAAGAGGGAGCATCCATGGGCATACGATTCGCCACAACGCTTCTCGAACTGCCCGACCTGCTCGGCGATGTGTTGGATGCTTACGGCGCGGCACTCGTGGAGGAGTACATCCGTGGGGAGGAGGCGAGCGTTGGCACCATCGAAGATTTCAGGGGCGAAGAGTTGTATGTCCTTCCGCCCGCGCACGTTGTCGTGCCCGACGGCGCTGATTTCCTGGAATTCGCTCACCACCGGGAGGGAAGTCTGCGTCACAACGTGCCGAGCAATTTTACACAGGCCGAGAAACAAGCCATCGCCGACCTCGCCCGCGCGGCACACCGGGCGCTTGGTCTCTCCCATTTTTCGCGTGCTGACATGATTCTTACCCCTCGAACTGTGTATCTCTTGGAAGTCAACGCGATACCCGGACTCTATAAGGGAGCATCATTCCCGCCGATGCTCGAGAGTGTCGGTTCGTCCGTGCCGGAGTTTCTGCAACACGCGATAAAGTTGGCGATGCGCTAGGAGGGCCAGCCCCGACACCAACTTTGGCATTGTTTTGCGGTGGTAATGTTGCGGTAGAAAACATTTCGCGAAGGTGAGGGTAGCATGATATAACCTATCTGTGGCAAAACGTGAGTTATGCCAAAGTTGGTGTAGGGGCCAGTAGTTCAGTGGTAGAATGCCTCATTTGCAATGAGGAGGTCCGGGGTTCGATCCCCCGCTGGTCCACAAATTTTTCGTAGTTGACATAACCGTGCATGAGACTATAACTAACGCGGAATGCACGTTCACTCTGGCTGAAAAATGCCACGCACTGTGCTCCCGGCGATATGAGGAGACAATTGGTGAGACTATGAAGAATGATCTCTCAACACCCCAAGGGCGGATGAGATATTTGAGGCTGCTTGTTGGCGCCTCCAACGAGGACCTTGCAATTGCGCTTGAAAAACCCACCGATCATGTCGCGCACTGGGAAGCGTTCGGCTTTCCCCACGGTAACGACATCCTTTTCTACGGCGTTACCGAGGGAATAGCTTCTGTCTTCCGTTGCAGCCTCACATGGCTGCGTGACGGCCTTGGCGAAGCGCCGAAGCATGCCCGATTCATCAAGGTGCAAACGATCGAGATTGAATGTGGAGGCTGCGATGGAAGCGGTGTTTACCCGCCGCACGACGTTAGCCAGAATCGGGTTGTTTGTCGCGGTTGCGAAGGCAAAGGCAGTCGTACCATCAAATATGTCGCATTCGCCGGTCGCAACCTTCGGACCGACGTAACTACGGTCGCGACGAACCATCTTTCAGATCATAGCGGGTCCGTGAGTTACGAAGATTTCCTCGCTGGCAAATTGCCCTGAGCAACGAATGCACGAGGAGTGGG
>JBBUDH010000048.1:0-30210 GCA_038057405.1 Patescibacteria group bacterium | reverse complement strand
CCGCCCCCCGCCCCCCCACTTCATTTTGTACGCTTCTTTGATAAGCTGCATAAACACCTATGAAAACAGCCCTTCCAACAAGTTTGTACGAACACCTGGCTTCTCTCGCGGCGCAGAACCAAAAAAAACTTGCCCTCGTCGCCACGGATGAGAAGGGGAACATCACCGAGGAAATTACGTATGCCGGACTGCTTGAAAAGATTACGGCAGCTGCCGCGGAGCTAAAGAGTCTCGGCCTCCAAAAAGGGGACCGCATCGCACTCGCTTTCCGCAATTCTCCCGCACTTATAATCTGGAGTTGGGCCGCATGGGCCACAGGTATCGTCACGGTACCGATGGATACCAAACGCGACACACCTGAGCTCTACGAATATAAGATTAATCTCAACAAAGCGAAAGCACTCATACTTGAGCGGGGCATTCAGGCGGTGAAGCTTCCGGGCGTGCGCATCAAGGTCCATACGGAATTCGCCGCTGCGGGTGATGCGGCGGTTGCGTGGGAAAAAAGTCTCTCACATCAGGCGCTCGTGCTCTTTACGTCGGGTACGACGGGCCATCCCAAAGGCGCGATGCTTTCGCTCGAAAATCTCGTGGTAAATGCCGACAGCATACGGCAGTGGTTGCGCATCACTGACAAAGACACTTTCCTGGTGAATCTTCCGCTTCACCACATCAATTCGACGACCTTTTGTCTTTCTGCTCTGCTCGCGGGAGGCAGTATCGCGATTCCGCCCACCTACTCCAACTCAAACTTCTGGCAACAAATGGCAAAGACAGGCGCGACTATCACCTCGATTGTGCAATCGATTCTTTTTGACCAGGTGAGCCGTGAAAAAGAATTCGAGGCGGTGAAGGGAAACGTAAAACTTACCCGCATTCAGATAGGCTCGGCGCCCGTCGTCACTCACACAGTGCAGGAATTTAGAAAGAGATACGGCATCGCGGTCTACCAGGGGTACGGGCAGACGGAGACCGCGCTGCGCGTCACTGGCGTACCGATGGATGTATCGCCCGAACTCTACGAGCAGCTCATCGAAGAAAATTCCATCGGTATCGCAATGCCGTGGGCGGATCTTCAAATTTCGGATGACGCAGGCAAATTTCTCGGCGAAAAGGAAGAAGGGGAGTTGGTGGTCAAAGGTCCCGCCATCATGGAAGGATATCTCGGTCGCGAGCCCGCATTTCGCGACGGGTATTTTCTTACGGGCGATATCGGCTACTACACCGAAATTGAGGGCAGAAAGTTTTATTACCTCAAGGGCCGCAAGAAGGAAATCATCATCAAAGGGGGTGTCAATATTTCTCCCGTCGCGGTGGAAAATGCTTTGAAGAAAATCTCTCCCGACATTGACCAGGTGCACGTCGTCTCCGTCACCGACGAGCGGTATGGGGAGGAGGCGGGTGCCGTCATCTCTTGGAAAGAGGGCATCGACGAAGAACGCGCGAAGCGGCAACTGAAGAGCGCTTTCCTCCTGGGCACGCCGTATCTGTCCGCATATGAGACTCCCAAATACATCACGTCGCTCGCGAGCGGATTGCTTCCGATGACTTCTACGGGGAAGGTGCAACGGAGCGTTCTGAAGAGCCAGCTGCCCTACGGGCGTTTTGAATCCATTTTCGGCGTTTTCAAAACCGCCAAGCTCAAGTTCAGCGTCTTACACAGAGATTCGCATTGGCTGCAAGCCTCTTTCGAGCTGTACAACAAATGCTGGGTGCCGCTCACAATCGAACGTTCTGCGTATGAAAAAGGGCTTTCGAAGCAACTTGTCATTCTCGCCGCAAAGCCCGACGACACGCTTGCGGGGCAAATTGCGCTTATCCGCACCAATCTGTCGGCGGAGGAGCTCATGAAAAAGAAATACTCCGAACTTTTCTCGGCTGACGTTGTAGACCGCAACGGCAAGGCGCTCGTGTGCGTCTCGATTTGCAGCGCGGATTATCGGGCGAAAGAAATTCCTGCGGTGAGTCACATTCCCAATGCCGCTGAAGTCGAGGAGTACCTCCCCAATGACCCCGTGTACAAATTCCATCAGAAACCGAAAGGCGGGGGTGCGGGTGCGGAACTTATCGGTCTCATTCCTGGCGGCCGGCCTGAAGATGCGAGCTCGCTCGGATACAACATGCTTTTGAAATATCCTGAACCGCACAAAGTGGTGATAGACGACAACGCACCCGTTGCGAATCAACTCATCGAATCGGTGCTTCTCCTCGCGGAAGACCTTGGCATCAAAGACGTGTATGCCTACTCCCGCCCCGGCGGCCTCGCCGCGTACCTATCCACAAAGTAAGAATATTCGCCCTTGCGCGTCAAGATATGTACGCGTAGACTAAATCTACCAATTGTTCGTTCATCAGCTGAATAGCTAGTGGACATAACCCCCCCTGGAGGATACTTCAATGACGTTCCGGCCAAACCCCGACGCACCAACCTTTGGTGCGGATTCGATCGTTGCGAGCCCCCCGGGCCCGCAACAAACACAGCAAAGCCCGCAATCCCGCGAGCTTTGTTCGTCTCATGCGAATTTCGACCCCAAACTCCTGGGGCCCGGAGTCGCGCGCTTCCTTGACGGAGGCTGAGCCTGACACTGCTCCCATAGTGTGCCGCTCGCGCAATTTCGGTTTAACCGACGGCTACTGTGATTGTTCTCACCCTATCTTTTCTGTCCTTCATTGTTCTTCTGCTCATTTTTCTCCCTACTTTGCCACCAAGATACTCTTATCTTGGTGGCATCGTTTTGTTTAAATCTCACTTGACAATTTCTAGGGGTGCCGCATTATTGCGGTGAATGTAAGTTTTCCACGACTTATGTATATTTGAGTGGAAAGGTTGGTTTACATTATTTAGAGGAAACACATACAAAAGAATCATGGCTAAGAAGCTATACGTCGGCGGGCTCCCTTACAGCACGTCCGACACAGAGCTCAAGGATGCTTTCGCACAATGCGGAACCGTCGAGTCGGCTGTCATCATCATGGACAAGATGAGCGGTCGTTCGAAGGGTTTCGGATTCGTCGAGATGTCGTCCGACGAGGAAGCACAGAAGGCAATCGAAACGTGGAACGGAAAGGACTTCGGCGGACGCTCGCTCACGGTAAATGAGGCGCGCCCGATGGAAGATCGCCCTCGACGCGATTTTCGTAGCGGCGGCGGCAACGACCGCGGCGGCTACGGCGGCGCACGGGGAAGCAATGGAGGTGGCAGCAGAAGCTGGTAACAGGCTTTGCCTGTTGCTGTGCCGTCGCTCGGACGGTGTGCAAGTAAACTTGCACGTCTGCCCTCGCTAGGCACAGTAAGCCCCTTGAGTTTTAAACAGCCCCGACGTAACGTCGGGGCTGTTTGCCGTATAATGGTGCTATGAAATACGGAGCACTCCTCGGATGGGGAATCGTCATCTATGCCATCATGTCTTTGGTGTGGTCGGGTCTGGTGATATACGACATGACAGACCCGTTCCCCTCGCTTGCCGTCAGACTATGCGTTCTGATTTTTGTCGCTGTCATAGCGGGACGCTCCCTACGCTTCTATTCGTGGCAGGATGTCCTTCCGTATTCGGTCGCTTGGGCTGCCACGATGGCGCTGCTTGATATCGTCTATACCGTGCCGTTCTCCGGATGGTCCATATACGCCGATTGGCGGCTGTGGGTAGGCTATGCGCTCGTCGCCATCATTCCGCTTTTGGCACCTCTCATGCGCAGGATTCCGCGCGACCACGACGTTTAATACTATGGCGCGCAGTATATCTTTGCGGGAACCCGCTCTCGCGTCGCCTCTGCAGAACGTGCGGCTGCTTTCGCTTCATAGGTTTATTTTTCGATTTGCTTTTGCGGGCGCCAACATTTTCGCCTGGATATTTATTTTTCAATATTTCTACCTGGTCGAACCGAGTATCGGCTTCGGTCTCGCGCGCACGGCACTTCTCTATGCGCTCTCTCACACGGTCACAGCCCTCGCGACACCCTATGCGGCGCGCCTGCTCGTCTCGGGCACACGGCGCGTGTGCATTGCCGCCATCGTCATTGCGGCGACGTCGTTCGTCGTGCTCGGCGCGTCCTTTGCCGGTTTCTGGGGTGCCTCCTATACAGCTGCCGCCCTCACCGTATTTTCCGTCGGCCTCGGTTTGTATCGCTCGCTCTACTGGATACCGTATGAGCTGGAGGTGGAAGCCACTCATAGAGGCCGCGTGGGAGTGCTTGGCGAGCTTGTCATCGCTCTGGCGCCGCTCCTAGCCGGGCTCATTATCGTAACAGCGTCACTCGGGCCACTCCCGCTTCTGTATGCGGGGGCTGCGCTCATGCTGCTCTCGGCGTTGCCGCTTTTGTATTTGCCGGATATTTACGAGAAATTTTCGTGGGGGTACCGGGAGACATTCGGGCACTTTGTCGCGCCCGAGAACCGTGCGGTAGTGAGGCACGCGGTGCTTGACGGTATGGCCGGCGCGGGTCTCTTACACTTCTGGCCGCTCGCGCTCTTCCTCATCACGGGCTGGTCCTACGGCATGTTGGGCGTCATTCTCACAATTACGTTCTTCATCTCGATACTGGGGCGCTCCTTCGTCCGCAAGAGCATACGCAGAAGCGGCCTTCACACCTCGAATCTATTGAAAGTCCTCTTCGCCGTCACTCCGTGGGCCTTTCGTGCGCTCGTAGGGACGCCGCTCGGCGCGGTGCTTGTCGACTCGTATTTCCACACCACGGCACCGCGCAGATACGGAGTAGACCCGCAGGCCTTTGAACAAGCCGCGGATGCGGGCTCGTATGTGGATGAATACACCGCGCTCAAAGAAATAGGGCTTGCGGTGGGAAGAATTTTACTCTGCCTCATCGCGACGATTGCGGCATTCCTGGTATCGCTCCCTGCGGCCTTCATCATCGTATTTTTCTGCGCCGCGCTCGCCTCGGCGGCGCTAGCACTCGCTCAGCGTTAAGCGAAAAGGGAAGAGATTACTTCCTTGACGACCCCGCCGTCGGCGGTACCCGCAAATTCTTTCATGACGACACCCGTGAGTTTGCCTGCGCCTGACGCGTCGGTGACGCCAAGTTCTTCCTTTTTTGCGCGTGCGACCTTCTCAATATCTTCACGGCTCGCCATTTGAGGAAGGTATGACTCAATGATTTTGAGCTCGCTCAACTCCTTTGCGGCGAGCTCGGCGCGGCCGCCTTTTGTATAGACATCCGCAGCTTCTTTACGCTGCTTCGCGAGCCGTTTGAGCACGGTGAGGGCATCGCTGTCGGCAAGCTCCTCGGTCGGCTTCCTACCCTTCGCCACCAGCTCGTTGGTAAAAGCGGCAAGCGCTCCGCGCAGGGTATCAACGCGAAGCGAATCACGCGCCTTCATCGCTTCGGTCATCTGGGTACGGATTTGTTGTGAGAGCATAGATTATTTTGTTGTCGATACTTTTTTGTCCTCCGGCTTCTCTTTAAACGTAATGAACTTGTATTTGGCGATGCCGTAATCTTGTTTCGGATCGCCAAGTGTGTACAGAAGCTCGGACATAATCCGATCCGTTACGCTCTTAGCAACGCCCTTATCTCCCAATTTTTTGATGTCTCCAATATCCCCGCCAAGTTGTTGGTATAGGATAACGAGAGGTTTATCCTCCATACCGTTTTTCACGTAGGCCGCAATCATTTTCGGTATGAGTAACGGGTCCAATTTCTCAAGAATTTTTGCTCGCTGCTCATACACGGCTGCGCCGTCTCTATTTTGTGCCGCCTTTCTGTCGGCCTCCTTCGTGTATTCGTTATAGTCGCCTGCACGCATTTTATCTCCCACGTCGCGTGTGAGCCGTTCCATGTTCCTCTTCAGTTCTCCTCCGTTTTCCGCCATGTACTTCTCAGTCTCGTAATTAGGCTTTTTTAGCTCTACTCGGCTTTCTCCCCCCTGAAAAGCAGCAACTAACTCATCAACCAGGCCCGCTTGTGCCCCATCGGTCAGAGCCATATTCGCGCCGACAGCTCCCACGCCTGTGAGAAAAGCTCGTCTAGGTATATTGTTCGGGTCGTCCATTCCTTTGCCCATAACATCCGAAGTATAACAAGCAGCCGAAATGCTACAATGCACAGCATGGAATGGCTCATCATCGCGCTTCTCGTTGCCATCTTTGCCCTCCTCGCCTACGTCGTATGGGCACGCCAAACTCCGCAGGAAACGCAGGGTATGGTTTTACTGCAGCAGCGGATTCAGGAGTTGGAGCGGAGCTTGGAATTGAAACTCGGAGAGGGAACTACCCGCATGTTTGAGAACATGCGCGCGCAGTTCGGCGAGAGCCAGAAGCTCGCGACTGATATCCGCGACCTGGTGGCCAAGCAGCTCACCGAGGTGCGCATCGAGCAGACCAAGACCAACGAATCTACGACTCGCTTTATGACGATTGCCGAACAGCTCGCCAATCTCGAGAAGGTGCTCAAGCATCAAAAACAGCGGGGGAATCTTGGTGAAGCGTCGCTCGAACTGATTCTTTCCAACATTTTGCCGCCCGGCTCGTACAAAATGCAGTACGAATTTCCGGGTGGGGAAACGGTAGATGCGGTCGTCGTGACGAAAGAGGGGGTAATACCGATTGACGCGAAGTTCTCGCTGGATAATTACCAACGGTTGGTAAACGCGATAGACGACGCCCAGCGCGCGGAATTGGAAAAGCAATTTAAGAACGACCTCAAGCTCCGCATCGACGAGACCTCGAAATATGTGCGCCCGAAGGACGGCACGTTGCCATTTGCATTCATGTACATCCCCGCGGAGGCCATTTACTACGACTTGCTCATCAACGAAGTCGGCTCGGTCAAGGTCAACACCCGCAATCTGATTGATTACGCGTACAACGAGAAGAAAGTCATCATCGTCTCGCCGACGACCTTCGCCGCATATCTCCAGTCGGTGCTGTATGGTTTCAAGGCCTTTAAAATTGAAGAGACGGCGAAAGACATCGCCAAAAACGTCGAAGCGCTCGGCCGCCACCTCAATGCGTACCAAGATTACTACAAAAAGCTCGGCAATTCGCTCTCGACGACGGTCAACCATTTCAACGCGGGTTCCAAAGAATTGGGCAAGATAGACAAAGATGTCCTTCGTATCACGGGAGAATCAGCGGAGCTCGAATCACCGCTTTTGGAACGACCTGTCGCGCAACAAGAAGATTGACCCCGACGCAGTACACGCCGGGGTCATAGTCGGGGCCTCCTATCTTTGTTAGCCGAGCGTTTCTCAGCTGCGGTGATGGCGACGCCTCCACCAAACGAAAAGACAACAAGATATAAAACGCGCATGAACTCGATATCTTGGGGTCTGATGTTCGGGAATGAGGCGAAGCTAAAATAAAGGAACAAGGTCGCCCCGCCGATGATAAGCGCTATCCCCGCCGCGAAACGCCCGTCGGGCGTATACCAACGGGAATCGCGATCTCGCGGTGGGCGCGACTCCGGTATTTTCGTGGGCATGAGCACCTCCTCTCAATGAACCCATATGCGGATAATTCATCCGATAGCGATTGCTGTCAATGCCCGCCTTGCTTTATTGACTACTATATCGTAAACTGCGCCCTCAATGGCCAAGATAGCTATTATCGAAACGGGCGGCAAGCAGTACGTTGTCACGCAGGACAGCGTTTTGGATATTGAAAAAATCAACGGACACAAGGCGGGGGATAAGATTACCTTCGATAAAGTGCTTTTGACCGACGACGGCAAGGAAACGACCGTCGGGGCCCCATACGTCAAAGGTGCTACCGTCTCGGCAGAGCTCGTCGCAGAAGGCCGCGAAGCGAAGGTCACCGTCATCCGTTACCGCCAGAAGAGCCGTTATTTCAAGAAAGGAGGTCACCGCCAACCGTTCGCAAAAGTGCGCATCACGGCACTGCCGTAAGTATGGCGATTGAGAGAGTGCCGCCGCCAGGGGGAACTCCGAATCAATTTACACGCGACCCTCGCGACCGCCGCGGGGGTGAACAGCAGCGCCAAGAGAAAAAGCAGACTGAACAGCCGGTTCCAAAACCTGTTGAACAAAAAAAGGAGAAGGCACCTACCCCCAAAACTACTGACGAGAACGACATTCTGCCGCTAGACCCGGGCAGTATCTTTGACGAGAAACTCTAGCGCCTGCTCCAAAATAAAAAACACCGTACCCCGACAAGCAAAGGCCGCTTGGGAGCGGCCTTTATCCTTCAGACCCTTACTCAGACAGTGAAGCTCGGGCCGCGATAGAAGACGATGACCGGCAATGGATCGTCCGGGTGTAATCGCCTCCAGCGCTTTCTTGTGGCCTCCTCGTACCAGCGGCCGCCATATGCGCAGTCGTTCATGCGACGATGTGTGTCCGCAAGAATGACGGGCAGTGCAATCAGCAGCGCGACCGGCACCGAAAAGGTGAACATTGTCTGTAACGCGACCAGATAAAGTGCAGTTGCGAGCATGAAGGCGATAACGATAAGACCAATCGCGATGCTGGCATGCTCATTCCATATCTTGCGATATGCCTCGTGCTCGATAGCCATCTTACCCTCCACCGACGACACGCGCATGCGCATCGTTTCTATTGCAAATCTACGCCCGCTAACGTCGTGAGTCCAGGGCGCTTTTGATGGTTTCTGCGTCGGCGTATTCGAGCTCGCTGCCCGTCGAGAGGCCGCGGCCAAGCGCCGTTATTGCCAGTGATGGAGATACGGTCTCCATCAATTTTTCGCGGACTTGGATAGCGGTAGCATCCCCTTCGGGATTTGCGGGGAAGGCGAGGATAATCTCGTTCAAGCCTTTCTCCACGCGGGCGGGTACTGATTCGAGCAATTGCTTGATGCGTAGGTTGTTGGTCTTCTCCGACGCAAGCGAAACGGTTCCGCCGAGTACAAAATAAAATCCGCGGTACGCGCCGCCGCGCTCCATCGCTGCGATATCCGCGTCCGACGCGACGACCGCAAGATACTTCGGGTCGCGCTGGGGATTCGAACACATGCTACAAAGCTTCGCGTCGCTGCTTGAGAATCGCATGCACTGCGGACACTGGCGCACCGAGCCCCCGAGCGCCTGCAGACTTTCAACGAGTTCGCGCCGCGCCGAAGGCGAGCTGCGCAAGAGGAATTGTACGAAACGCTGCGCTTGGCGCGGACCGATGCCCGGAAATTTCTGAAAGAGGGAAGTCAGCCTTTCAATAGTATCCATTGAAGGATAGTATACTCGTTTTTCAGAATGGTGCGGAACCGGCCTCGACCTCGGTCTCGGGATTGAAATCGCCGAAGTCGCTCTTATCTATAGACAGGAAGGTGGTCTTCTCCTCATCGAAGCGCAGGTCGATTTTTCCGACAGGACCGTTGCGGTGCTTTTCC
Source organism: Patescibacteria group bacterium (assembly GCA_038057405.1). Lineage (GTDB taxonomy): Bacteria > Patescibacteriota > Minisyncoccia > Phycocordibacterales > UBA2100 > UBA10103. The sequence continues at coordinate 20,896 of JBBUDH010000048.1, read as the reverse complement.
ACCAGTATTTCGGCGATACCCGGCTTGTCCGAATTGTCGTTCATTTTGTCTTCGCGATGGATAAACATCACCACGTCTGCGTCCTGCTCGATAGAACCCGAATCACGGAGGTCGGAGAGTCGCGGGCGGCCGCGGCGCTGCTCGACCGCACGGGAAAGCTGTGAAAGGGCAAGAACAGGTATCTCCAATTCACGGGCCATTGCCTTGAGAGAACGAGATATTTCGGTGACTTGCTGCACGAGGTTGTCGTTGCCGCGGGAATGAATGGGCGTTATGAGCTGCAAGTAGTCGACAATGATGAGTCCAAGATTTTTTTCCATTTTCAGGCGACGGGCGACCGAGCGCATGGCGAGAATGGTGGATGACGATTTGTCGTCGATGTAGATGGGAGCCTCGGCGAGCACGCCCATGCCCTGCTGCAGACGCTCGAACTCGTCCTCGTCCTTGATTTTGCCCGTACGTAGGCGCCACGAATTTACGCCCGCCTGCGCCGCGAGCATACGGTCTACGAGCTGCTGCGAACTCATTTCGAGAGAGAAGATGCCCACGGCCGTACCGTGCTTGGTGGCGGTCTGCCGGGCGATATCGAGTGCAAGCGCGGTTTTACCCATTGACGGGCGTGCCGCGAGGATGATGAGGTCGGATTTTTGGAAACCGGCAAGCAGATTATCCAGCTGCGGAAAGCCCGTCGGGATGCCGCGCATCGAGCCGCTGTGTTTCTGGAGACTTTCGAGCCGCTCCCACGCCTCGGCGAGCTCATCCTTGATGGCGGTGAATGAGCGGAGCATCGGTGTCTGCGTGACGGAGAAAACGGCGGATTGTGCTTCGTCAAGAATAATTTCGATATCCCGGTCTTCCTCGAATCCAAGCTCTCCTATCTTTGCCGCGGCATCGATGAGACTGCGGAGAATGAATTTGCTCTGCACTCCCTGCGCATAATGCCGCGCGCTACCGGGAGATGCGGCGGAGCCGACAAGTTCGGAAAGATAACTTGCCCCTCCGACCTCAGCAAGCAGCTTGCGTTCCTTGAGCTTGCTCGAAAGGGTAACGACGTCGATGGGCTCGCTCTTCGCATACAAAGAGAGCATTGCATCGAAAATGGTTCGGTGCTTGCCCGCGTAGAATGAGTCCACGCCCACGAGGTCTGCGACTTCGTAAATAGCGTTCTGGTTGAGCATGAGCGCGCCGAGAAGCGCCCGCTCCATCTCGAGGTCTTGCGGCGGTACTTTGACCGCTGTGGTTGCCATTGCCGAATGCTACCATTTTGTGCTCCGACGGAATGTATTGAGCCGGGAGGGGAAGTGGGGTTTACGTGTGGAAAAGGGGTGGGTGATTCCTCCGCGAAGAGCCGTATGGGGCCGAGTGTCTGCCGAAGGCAGATACGAGGAGAATCACGCACGCGCGAGCACGCGCGGGCGGGGGAGTCGAACTAGTCTATTAAAGGCCTTGACGGCGAGCCCTATATTTGATACAACGAAGCCACAGGATTCAAAATAGTCAATAAGCAGCCATTTATGCTATCTTTTCAGCCAAAATCGGTCACCAAAGACCTGCTCTCCACTCTACCGGAGCGCTCGCGCCGTGTGCTTACGGACCGCTTTGGGCTTGCCGGAAAAGGGGAGCGCCGCACGCTCGATGCCATCGGACAGGAATACGGCATCACCCGTGAGCGCATCCGCCAGATTGAAAATCACAGCATCTCCGCGGTGCGTGATTCCGACGCCTACGCCGCAATCACACAGCACTGGGAAAATCTCAAGGCCGAAGTTGCCGCACTCGGCTCGGTACTTTCCGAGGAAACGATACTGCAGGCACTTGCGAAGAATGAGGCGGAGCGCAATCACCTCCTCTTCCTCCTTACCGTCGGACATCATTTCAGCGACCGTCGCGAAGACAACGACTTCCGCGCGCGTTGGCACGTCGATGAGCAACTTGCCGAGCAGATCGAAACCGCGCTCTCGAGCCTCTACGAATCCATCGAGCCCAACAAGCTCACCGCCGAGGAAGAATTTTTGGAACTCTTCGCGCGTCACCTGAAGCAGGCGGGCGTGAAGAACCGCGAGAGCGACGCGCTCCCGCGCTGGCTTCTCATATCGAAGCGTATCGGCCGCAATCCGCTCGGCGAATGGGGCAGGCAGGATTCTCCGCACGTTCGCATCAAGAACACACGCGATTTCGCATACCTGACCCTCAAGCGCCACGGCTCCCCGATGCACTTCACCGAAGTCGCCAAGAGCATCGAGAAGCTTTTCGGCCGCAAGACTCACCCTGCGACCACTCACAACGAGCTTATTAAGGACGGCCGCTTCGTACTCGTCGGCCGCGGACTCTACGCGCTCAAGGAGTGGGGCTACGAGCCGGGCGTCGTACGCGACGTCATCGCCGGCATACTGGAGCGCGAAGGTCCGCTCACGCGCGAGGAAATCATCGAACGCGTCAAGCGGGAACGCTATGTGAAGGACGCCACCATCGCCGTCAACTTGCAGAATGCGATGTTCATTCGAAATTCTGAAGGCAAATACTCGCTTGCAAAGTAAGCACTAAAAGTAGTCACCGAAGGCGCGCAGAGATGCGCGCTTTTGTATTCCCCATGCATAACTTCCGTCATGCATATGAGTCGCTCCCGAATGCTAGAATTGCACAATGGGGTTCATAGGTGAGCACGAACAGCAGGGAGTCGTAACGTCCGGAGAGATCCGCGGCATTTTTAAAGAATACCTCAGCCTCAATTTCCACGAAATAGTTGACGGACAGTTCGGCAACCAATGGGCAATCTCCCGCTGTCTCGCGTTGAGCATCCTTTTTTGGGGTCTTTTCAGCGTACTTTGGCAGATGGTGCCGAGCCTCCCGCTGTTTGCATTCGGCTGGGCCCTCGGCACGGCACCGATATGGATGCCCGTGGCGCTCCTTATCACGGCATGGAAGGTCTGGGTGTGGTATTCCCATGCGGGCTACATTTTCACCCGCGACACGGTCCTGCTTGAGGTAAAGATGCCGCGTGACGTCACACGTTCGCCCCGTGCGATGGAGAATGCGCTCTCGAAGCTCTGGACCGACTCGGGCGAAACGACGTTTCTAAACAGAATTTGGCAAGGGCAAGTGCGCCCGTATTTTTCACTTGAGATAGCTTCCTTTGGCGGACAAATCCATTTCTATATTTGGACCTGGCGCAATTGGCGGCCAAATGTCGAGGCGATGATGTACGCATATTACCCGGAGGTTGAAATGGTCGAGGTGGAAGACTATGCATCGAAATTCAGATTCGACCCTGATACCCAGGATTGTTATCCGACCGATTGGCGTCTGGAACCCCGTAACGACGCGTATCCTATACGCACCTATATTGAATTCGAACTCGAAAAAGACCCGAAGGAAGAATACAAAATTGACCCGCTCGCCGAGGTCTTGGAGCGTATGAGCATTTTGAAGCCGACGGAGCAGATGTGGATACAGATTATCGTCACACAGTGCAGAGATAAGCGGCGAAAGAAGGGGGGCGCATGGTACGAAACAGAAGACCGGTACATAGGACTAATCAAAGAGGAAATTGATGTGCTCCGCAGGGAGACTGTCGGTCACGGCGCGGACCGGGACATCCCCCATAATCCGGAGGCATGGAAATCCTTCGCCCGTATCCCGCTGTACCGCTACACGGAGATTGTTAAAGCGATGGACCGCAACATGGGCAAGCATCCGTTCAATGTCGGCCTGCGCGGCGTCTACATTGCGGATTCCAAAGATTTCGGCGCTCCCGGCTATACGGGTATCCGTTGGATATGGCGGCCGATGGGTAATCCACAATACATGAATCAGCTGCGTCCGCGCCGTTGGGGCAATCCGTTCGATTTCCCGTGGCAAGATTACAACAGCATACGCTGGAATCTTATGATACGCCGCTTTTTTGATGCGTACCGCCGCCGTTCGCATTTCTACTCGCCGTGGATAATGCCGCACAATATGATGTCCACAGAACAAATTGCAACTCTATGGCACCCGCCGAGCGCCGCTATCGGTGCGCCGGGCATTGCACGCATCCCCGCTAAGAAAGCTGAGCCTCCTGCGAATTTACCAAAATAACAATGGAACCGCCTGAACAGAAATTGGAAGAGCTATTCGATAAAGGTCACGGATTGCTCGGGAGGCTCGGAGAGCGTTGGGATCTCCATGCAAACAGGCGCACCGTCGTCATTTTGATAGTGTTGGGAGCACTCACCACCTTCCTCTACCTCCGCATCATACAGCCGCCGGATGCATTCCCCCTCAACCAGCTCGTCGCGGTGCCGCAAGGCCAGTCACTTGAAGAAGTGGCGCAGGCGCTTGAGGCCGCCAAGCTCGTCCGCTCTGCTCTCGCACTTCAGGCAATCGTCAAACTCTCAGGAAACGAACGTAATGTGCATGCCGGGGATTACCTTTTTAAGGAACCGCTCGACGTATTCAGCATCGCGTATAAGCTCGCAATCGGTGCCTACGGTCTCGAACCGACCAGAGTCCGCATACACGAGGGAGCGACCACCAAGGAAATGGCCTCGCTCTTGGGGAAACAATTCGAGCGTTTCGATTCCGATAACTTCCTCGCACAGACGGAATCGCAGGAAGGGTATCTTTTTCCCGACACCTATTTCTTCCTGCCGAACGTAACCGAAGACACGGTCATCCAGGCGATGCGGCAGAATTTTGACGCAAAAATCGCACCGCTTTTGCCGCAGATAGCGAGCTCGACGCGCTCGCTCCCGGATATCGTCATCATGGCTTCCATTATCGAACGCGAAGCGCGCAACAGTGCCGACCGCAGGATGATATCGGGCGTTTTGTGGAACAGAATTGACCGCGGAATGGCGCTCCAGGTGGATGTAACGTTCCTCTATACCATCGGTAAGGGGACCTTCCAACTGACCAACAAAGACCTGCTGACCGACTCGCCGTACAACACCTATACGCGCAAGGGCCTGCCGCCGACGGCTATCGGCAGTCCGTCGCTCGATTCCTTGCAGGCCGCGATAAGTCCGACCAAGAACGACTACATCTACTTCCTCGCGGACCACTCGGGCGTGACCCATTTCTGCAGGACCTACGCCTGTCAGCTCGCGAACAAAGCGAAGTACTTTTAACGCCCGTATCTTTCATCCGTTTGCTATGATGCGGCGATGGCGCACAAGGTTTTCGTCGGATTGTCGGGAGGCGTGGATAGTGCGGTCTCGGCCGCGCTCTTGAAGGAGCAGGGCTACGACGTCGTGGGGACGTTCATAAAGATTTGGCAGCCCGAATTCATCGAATGTACCTGGCGTGAGGACAGGCTCGATGCCATGCGGGTGTGCGCAGCGCTCGGTGTGCCGTTTTGTGAGATCGACCTTTCGGAAGAATACAAAAAGGAAGTCGTTGAACGGATGGTAGCGGACTACGCGCGCGGGGTCACGCCGAATCCCGACGTACTCTGCAACAGACACATAAAATTCGGCTCGTTCGCACAGTGGGCGAAGGAGCAAGGTGCGCACGCGATAGCGACGGGGCATTATGCGCGCAAACGCGACGCCGGCGGTCATCTGGAGCTTTTGCGTGCCCGCGACCTTGCGAAAGACCAATCGTACTTCTTGTACCGCCTCACACAGCTCGATCTGGCGCGTGCGATGTTCCCTATAGGCGGTATGCTGAAAACGGACGTGCGCGCGCTCGCACGCAAATTCGACTTGCCTATCGCGCAAAAACCCGACAGTCAGGGGTTGTGTTTTGTCGGCGAAGTATCAATGGCTGAATTCCTGAAGCGCTTCATACCCGTGGAGCGGGGAGCAGTGCTCTGCGATGGTGAGGTGGTCGGAGAGCACGAGGGAGCTGCGCTCTACACCATCGGCCAGCGACACGGCTTGCAGCTGCAATCCGCGACCGGCGGAGATGCAGGCCCGTACTACGTCATTGGGACGGACGTTGCGAAGAATGAAGTACATGTCAGGGCACGGCGACAGGATGCGGAACGACCGTCTACTATGTTATCCGACGTCCACTGGGTGTACCGCGAACCCGAGCTGCCGTGCGCTGTGCGGGTGCAAGCGCGTTATCACGAACAGAGCGTCGGCGCGACGATAAGCAAAGAGCCGCAAGGATTTGTCGCCACGTTCGAGAGTCCGCATATCGTATCGCCCGGCCAATCACTCGTTTTCTACCAGCTGTCGGGCAGAGCGGATGAAGGAGATGTCTGCATAGGAGGGGGAAATATCGTAAGCGGCCGGTAAGCAGTACACAGGTGGCCGGGAATCGTCTGTTAACGGCAGGCTGTTGCTGTAAACTGTGGCTATGGGTGCGATACTTTCCCGGATGATCTGGTTCTTTGTCGTTGCCAGTCTTGTGGCATACGCGACCTACCTCGCCCTGGGCAGTATCGTCAATGCACAGGCTAGCGGTGAGAACGCTCCCGTCATCGTGCGCGATGAGCTGGGCAAGGGCGTCCACCACCTTTCAGGCATGCTGATGGTACCGACACCGTGCGACCAACTTTCCGTGCGCGTCGAACCTGTATCTACCGCTCAGTATGTACTGGTATTCCGCACCTGGAGAGAGCCCTCGGTGGATTGTACGGAGGATGAGGTTCCGCGTTATTTCCGCGCCGTTCTCTTCGCGCCTTCGACGGGAATCGGATTTAATGCAACGCTCGACGGTATCGGATTTCCCGTCGTTGTCCTTCCTGTTCTGCCGGATCGTGTGCCACTTCAATAATGTATGCCCGGCAGGACAATTTCGAATCGCCTTGCATGAATATTCACCAACCTATGATGAGAAAACCACTTTATCTATTTTGGAAAGAAATCGCAGTTCGAATTGCGGCGGGAATTATTCGAAATTGTACTAGCCGGGTATGACACCCGTCGCAGCCGATTCCCGCAGAGCTCATGTACCCGCGTCCGATCTCCGGCCGCATCCGCATATGCTCGTCACCAAAGCCGACGGCGAGCAGGAGGTATTCGACCCGGCAAAGCTCGAGCATTCGCTCGCGCTCTCAGGTGCGAGTACCACCATGCGCGCAAAGGTGCTTGCGCATGTCTTGCGTGAACTGAAGCCAGGCATGACGACCGAAGATATTTACCGCCATGCGTTTGATATTTTGCGACGCGAAGAGGTTACTCCCGTCGCGGCGCGCTACTCCATCAAACGCGCGGTCTTCGCGCTCGGCCCCTCGGGTTTTCCATTCGAGCAATTTCTCGCCGAGGTATTCCGCGGCCACGGATGGAAAGCGCAGACGGGTGTCGCTCTCAATGGCCGCTGCGCGCCGCACGAAGTGGACGTGCTCGCGGAGAAAGGCGGCAAACGCATCGGCATCGAGGCAAAATTCCACAACGACCCGGGCGGCAAGACGGATATCAAGGATGCGCTCTACGTGCACGCGCGCTACGAAGACCTTCGCAATACGCCCGAAGCCTCGTCGCGCGTGGACGAGGGGTGGCTCGTCACCAACACACGCTTTACCCGCAACGCCATCAGGTATGCGCAATGCTCGGGACTCTCGCTCATCGGGTGGGATTACCCGCGCACCCGCAATTTGCTCACGCTCATAGAGGAAGCGCGGGTGCATCCGCTCACGTGCCTCACGACTCTTTCCGAATCGGAGAAGCACCGCTTCCTGGACCAACGGATAGTGCTCTGCAAGGATGTGAGCACACCGCATCTTCTCAAGGAATTCGGCGTGAAGCCCGAACGTGTGGACGGTGTCCTCAATGAGGCCCGGCAACTCTGCGGCATATAAAAAGTGCGATATACTTAGCCATATGCATACGCCAGCGCTTTTTATAGATCCGACCTTCATAATGTTTGCCAAGCTTTTGCTTGCGATAATCCTCGGCGGAATCATCGGTACCGAGCGCGCGGTCCTTGCCAAGCAATCCGCGGGCACGCGTACCTTCGGATTGGTGGCTCTCGGCGCATGCCTCTTTATCGTTACGGGTAACTACGTCGATACGGCATATCTCGCCGCTGTAAGTCTGGACCCGATGCGCACCGCTGCGGCCATTATTATGGGTATCGGATTTCTCGGAGGCGGCATTATCGTATTCCGCGGCGATGCAGTACACGGCACCACGACTGCCGCAGGTCTCTGGATAGCGGCTGGCGTGGGCATAGCCGTCGGATTCGGGCTCTACGCGGTGGCGGTTTTCACGACCATTCTGTCACTGCTCATGTTCACAGGGATGTGGTATCTCGAAAACCGTTTCAAGCATTGGTTTACCGACCACGTACCTGAAATACAGTCCGGCGAAGCGCCAAAGCTGTAAAGGGGAGTGACCTGCCCCGTTAGATGCCGGCAGGCTATCTAATGGGGTATACTTCTCCGATGTCCGATTACTACAAACCCGACAGAAAAACCGATTGGAACTACGGCGGCAACAAATGGCGCCTCTCCCGCTCAAAAATAGGCCTCTTCCAGGAATGCCCGCGCTGTTTCTATATCGACAACAAGCTCGGCACCGCGCGTCCGCCGGGATTTCCCTTTAACCTCAACTCGGCCGTGGACGCCCTTCTCAAAAAGGAGTTTGACATTCACCGCGCAGGCAAGACTTCCCACCCCTTGATGAAGCAGTACAAGCTTGATGCGGTACCGTTCCAGCATCCCAAGATGGATATCTGGCGTGAGAACTTCAAAGGCATCGATTACAAGCACGAGCCGACGGGCTTCACCGTCTCGGGCGCGATTGATGATGTGTGGGTAAATCCGAAAGGCGAGCTCATGATAGTGGACTACAAATCGACGAGCAAAGACGAAAAGATAGAGGCGCTCGATAAAGAATGGCACGACGGCTACAAGCATCAGATGGAGGTGTATCAGTGGCTCTTCCGCCGCAACGGATTCAAGGTATCCGACACGGGCTATTTCGTGTATGCCAATGCGAGCAAGGACAACAAATCTTTCGACGGCAAACTCGAATTCGAAGTGACGCTTATCGCGCACAAAGGCGACGACTCGTGGGTAGAGCCCACACTCCTCGATATCAAGAAAACGCTCGACAGCGAGCTCCTGCCCGCACCCGCACCGAATTGCGACTACTGCACCTACCGCGAGTATGTCGGAAAAAAGCTGATGGCGTTTGCCGGGAAAGCGAAGAAACCTTCATCGGGAATTTCCGGTCAGAGCGGTACGCTCGGTATATAGCCATGAAAACATTCACGGAGAAAGTCCGTGCTATCGTCGCAAAAATCCCCAAAGGGAAGTCGATGACCTATAAAGAAGTCGCGGCTAAGGCGGGGAATCCGAAAGCCGCACGAGCCGTAGGCGCGATTATGCGCAGCAATTACAACCGCGACATCCCGTGCCACCGTGTCGTTAAATCAGATGGCTCGCTCGGAAGCTACAATCGCGGTGGAACGCTCCGTAAGCGCGAACTTTTGCGTCGTGAAGGCGCGCTGCGCGGCTAGGGCGTCTTCAAAAAGCTTCAGATACGAGGCGCGGGGAAGCGGGTGAGGAGGCGTACGGAACGTACGACGACGAACACGCTAGGGCCCCGCAACGAAGTAGGTGAGGTTTTTTAGACGTCCTAGGAGAAGAGGATGTTTTTGAACTGCCAGGGGTCACTCTTGTCGACGTCTTGTTCAAATGTGCTCACGCGTCCTTCAAGCGGCGTCCAGTCGGTGTACGCTCCTTTCATGGTGCCGAGGTAGGGCTCAATCACTTCCATCACGCGCTCGTAATCCATTTCATCGGCCTCCACGATGCCTTCACGCGGATTTTCTATCGCCCATATCATCCCGCCCAAGACACCGACGGTTACCTGAAGCCCCGTCGCATTCTGATACGGAGCGAGCTCGCGGGTCTCGTCCATCGTGAGTTGCGAACCGTACCAGTACGCGTTTTTCTTGTGGCCCATGAGAAGCACGCCTAGCTCGTCCATACCTGAGACGATGTCATCCATCAGAATACGCCAGTCGCTCTGCAAGACGGAGTTGCGGCCGAAGCACTCTTCTATAGAAAGAATCGCCACATCGCAGCAGCGATAGGCGTAGTGCACGGTGGGGCGGTATACGGCTTTGGCGCCCTTTCTCACCGTGTAGTAGTCGGCGATAGAGACGGATTCGTTGTGGGTGACGGCGCGGCCGAGGAAGTGACCGTGTTCGGGAGTCCAGGTGCGTACCAGCGTGCGTGCACCCGGTTGGTCGAGGTAGATGGCGGCACCGCAACCGCCCTTGTGACGATGGCCGTTTTTGGGGAAATGCTTTTCGTGCGTGCCCCAGCCCATTTCAGAAGGCTGCAGGAGACCCTCGGAATGGAACCCCGGCACTGACCACGTGTTTTCAAATTGCCCGATTTTCTTCGGCTTGTTGGACTTCTGCGAATCGTATTCGGCCACATGGACAGATTTCACACCCAGGTCTTTCATAAGCTTCGCCCAATCCTCCCGCGATGTCGGCTTCTTGTGCTTCAGCTTCGTATCTTTCGCTATCTGAATCAGCGCTCGCTTGAGGAAGTGGGAAACGATGCCGGGGTTCGCGCCATGAGTGGATACTGCCGTCGGCCCTTTGCCGAACTTCCTCTTGGCGGCTAGCAAAGTCTCGCGCAGGCCGTAGTTGGAGCGGTCGGTAATTGAGAGTTTCGGGTTGGTGTAGCCGCCGAGCCACGGCTCGACCACGGTGTCGAGGTAGAGTATGTCCTTTTCCTTGCAGTAGGCCATGAGGTCGACCGAGGAGACGTCGACCGAGAGGTTCAAAAGAAAATCACCCTTCTGCAAATATTGGTCGAGCACTTCCTGATAGTTATCTTTGAGAAGCGGTTGGATTTTGAACGGGATGCCTTCTTTCTTTGCTATTGCCTTGCCGGAGTTGTCGGCGGTGATGATGGAAATGTTTTTTCTATCGATGCCGATGTGGCGGAGTATCAAAGGCAAGACACCCTGCCCGATGGAGCCGAAGCCCACGATGAGCAGCTTGCCGGGGAACTTTACATGGACGGGGTATTTTCCTTTTTTCATGGAGTCTGTCTTAGTTGGATCGAAATAATAAAAGGGGCCTGCGCCCGCTCTTGTATACCACAATAGGAAGGGCTTTTCGAGCCTCGCCAATAGTAGGCGTGTATAAGTCGCAACACCTTGACCCTTTTACACGGCCTACATATCATCACCAGTGGAGTGGATCTATCGCCCGCCGTGTTGATCCAGCGGCGAATCAAGAAGGGAGTCCGTCATGCCACGCATGACCACTGCTATCCTGCTCGCTGCTCTGATCTTTGTTTCGGGTCTGGTTGCGATCTTCGAACAGCAACTTCTAGCATCGGGTGTCGTTACCCACTTCTTTCTACACTCGATACCGCAAGTGACTTTTGCGGCGCTCATCATGGTCGCAGTAAGGCGATACCAGGACGAGTGTCGAATTGCCGCGAACATTCCGCTCAACTTCGCCACTGCATTTGCGGAATTCATCCGCCTTGTCTGCGTCTTCAGTTTTGTTGTCATCATCGGACTGGTCTTCCGAACCAGCGCGGGCCCAGATAAAACAGAGCTCGTGATGACGGTAATACTGCTATCCGTAGCCGGAGCATTGGTGGGATTCCTGTTCCGCGCGGCTGAATCACGGCTGACCAAATGGACAGCCATAGAATTCCAGGAGAACGCCGTCCGGGGCGCTAAGTTGGCAGATTCGCGCTGACCGGTAACCATCGACCCTTGGGCCCCCGCATAGCTTTTTGCGAGGGCCTCAGGTTTTTAAGAACCTTCGGTATACTGGCTCTATGGAAGAGTCTGACGTAAAAATCGAAGCCTCATGGAAAGAGGCGCTGAGAGAGGAGTGGGGGCAGGACTATTTCAAAACACTCCGGGAATTCGTGAAAGGGGAGTATCAACACGCAATCGTCTATCCTGCGCCCAAGAACATTTTCCGCGCTTTCGACCTTTGCCCCTTCGACAAAGTAGAAGTCGTCATCCTCGGCCAAGACCCGTACCACGGCCCGCAGCAGGCCAACGGCCTCTGCTTTGCGGTCTCCGAAGGCGTGCCGCTACCGCCGTCGCTGCAAAACATTTTTAAAGAATTGGCGACTGACATCGGGCCCGTGAAAAATAAAACAGGTGACCTTGAACGTTGGGCCAAGCAAGGCGTCTTACTTCTCAACGCGACACTCACCGTGCGCGCACGCACCGCAGGCTCGCATCAGGGGAAGGGCTGGGAAGAATTTACCGATGCGGTCATTCGCAAACTCTCCGAAGAGCGCCCTGGCCGGGCAGGCGAGAACCTCGTTTTTATCCTCTGGGGCAATTACGCCAAGCAAAAAGGTGCCCACATAGACCGCACCAAGCATTTGGTAATCGAATCCGCCCACCCCTCCCCGTTTTCGGCATCAAATGGCTTCTTCGGCTCCAAACCCTTCAGCAAAGCGAACGAATACCTAGTCGAGCACAACAAAAAACCGATTGACTGGCTATAATGTAGCGATATGGAAGAAGGAAAGAAAACGATACACCTAAAAAATATAAGTCTTATTCGCCCTAATGAGACTCGTTCGGAAAGAGTCCCCTCAATAGATTTTGAGGCAAAACGCATTGATTGGGGTGATGAAAGTGACATACATAAGGTATCTCTTAATCACACAGAGCTAGGCACCCTAAAGGGCTTTATATTTAAAAAATCACTTGATTTGCATCCGGAAGAGTCGTTAGCCGACACACTTGCCCAATGGAGGGAGATTCGCAAAGTAAAAGCGAGTCTTGTAAAAGAAAAACGTGAAGGTTTCAATATTCCGGGAACGGTGCGGGGAATAGCAACCCGCGACAATGTTCTTGGTCTCTTGGTGACTGACCTCAGCGAGGGTGGGAAAAACTACGTCTTTGACCTCAAAACCTTGTTCCGTAACGCACACAACATAACCCGTGAAGACATGCAAAATATTAAAATTGCTGTGATACGAGACATGGATATTGCGCGAGAAAACGGAATTAAACTTGTAAGCGGTGCAACGGGACTGGATGCCTGGTTTGTTGTTAAGCCGAAAGCAGGCGGAGATTGCAAAGTGTATATAACCGATATTGGAAAGTATTCCAGCGAAACACGTGACCCCCATGTTTATGCGGGTGATCGGACAAATGATCCGGATGAGCTTTACAAAATCGGCCAGAGAGCTATTGATATTCTGGAACGAGACGTGTATGCGGAACAAGCCCGATAAAACGGCTTCTTCGGCTCCAAACCCTTCAGCAAAACGAACGAGTATCTAGCCGAGCACAACCGGACTACTCAGAGTCCGGCCGCCTATAGTGGTTCGCGTTCGCAGATAATCATTACTCCGCTGCCGATCAAACACATCAGCGCAAGTAAGAGCACAAAGGTACTCGGCTCGGAATTGATCATGGTGGCTGCAGTAGTACCCAGCGTCACCATTAAGCACATTAAGCCTGTGGGCATGGGAACTACTCCAAGCTGTTCAACCCAGGACAATTCTTGGGCTCCATAAAACCTAGCATGAACGGTTCGCAAGTCTAGACTCGCAAAAGTTTCAGCAGTTCTTCCTTATGCAAATGCGGGCCGATGATGGCTAGGTTCAATTTGTTTGTTTGGAGGATGTCTTTCGCCACACGCTGAATGTCCGCGGCCGTGACTTTATCTATTGCCTTGATGACGTCCTCAATATGGCGCACGCGGCCGATGGAGATAAGTGATGTGGATGCGTGTTGAGCTACGGCATCACTCGTTTCGAGCGCTAGGGTCATCGTGCCCTTCATGTAGGACTTGGCCTTCTCAAGCTCCACTTTAGATACTTTGGTGCGCTTTATCTTACGGAATTCGGCGAGAATGGTCTCCACGGCTTTTTCGAGCTTCCCATGCTCCACACCCGCTTGCACGACAAATGCGCCTGTGTCGGGATACTTGTCCACGGATGCGTGCACCGAGTAGGCGAGTCCGCGCTTCTCGCGCACTTCGAGAAAGAGACGGCTGCTCATGCCACCGCCGAGAATCGTGGCGAGCACACTCAATGCGTATTCATCTTTGTGTAAGTACGGATATGCGGGGACGCCAATCATCAGCTGCGTCTGGTCGGTTGCCTTCTCCTTAATTGAGATACGCGGGGCATCCTGCGTGGCGGTGAAGGGGATGAGCCCCGGCGCTTCGGTCTTTTTCACGCGTCCGAATTCCTTTTTTATCTTGGCGAGCACTTTCGGCGAGTTGAACGCACCCGCGACGCAGACGACCGTATTTGCGGGGACGTAGTTTCTTTTCAGATAAGTTGCGAAGTCAGTACGCGAGAATGCGCGGATGTTTTCCTTTGGCCCCAGTATCGTGCGGCCGAGCGGATGCTCTTTGCCGTACATGAGCGCGTCAAAGACATTATCAATAGTATGCATCGGCATGTCTTCGTACATATCTATCTCCTGAATGATAGCGCCGCGCTCCTTGGTTATCTCTTTGCCCGGTAGTGTGGAATTAAGAAAAATGTCGCTTATCACATCAATCGCGGTATCTACATAACGGCCGCTGACCTTGGCATAGTAGGCCGTGCGGTCTTTGGAGGTGAAAGCGTTGTAGATGCTGCCGACGGCGTCGAGCTCCTCCGAGATTGCGCGGGCGCTCGCGCGCTTCTTCGTGCCTTTAAAAAACATATGCTCCAAGAAATGGGCGAGGCCGTTCTCCCTTTCATTTTCATACCGCGAGCCCGTGCCCGTCATCACGACCACCGTAGCGGTAGCCGTCTGCGGCATGGGGACGAGTACGACCCGCAAGCCGTTTTTGAGTGTGTGGATGTCGTACTTCATTGAGGCGCATAGTATCGCCTCGTGGTTGATATAGCAAAAGGTAAGGCGTATATTGCCGCGGGACGTCGCTTGAACGTCTTTGGTTCGGGGGATATCACATGACCAAGTTTGGACGTTGGCTCCATCGCAACGCGTGGTGGCTGCTAGGCGTAACTCTGGCTCTAATCACCATCATCGTCGGAACTTACGCGGTAACGGTTGTAAAAAAACTTCCGCCACCGATCATGATCTACTCACATCTCGAGCGCGCTATTGCGCTCGAAAGAGAGGGTTCCGCGGTGCGGAACCCCTTTTCTTTTCTGAAAAACACGTTAATCTCTTCTAAATGACCATCAACGAGATACGCACCAAGTATTTGGAATTTTTCAAAGCACGTGGGCACACTATCATTCCGTCCGCACCCATCGTCCCGCAGAACGACCCGACGACTCTTTTCACAGGAAGCGGAATGCAACCGCTTGTGCCGTACCTCCTCGGCGAGCCGCACCCCAAAGGCAACCGCCTCGTCAACAGTCAGAAGAGTTTTCGCGCGGAGGATATAGAAGAGGTCGGCGACAACCGCCACACGACATTTTTCGAAATGCTCGGCAACTGGTCGCTCGGTGATTATTTCAAGAAGGAGCAGCTGCCTTTTTTCTTCGAGTTCCTCACTTCCGAAATCGGTCTCGATCCGAAGAATCTCTACGTGACAGCATTCATCGGTGACGAGAAGAATAACGTCCCACGCGATACCGAATCCGCCGAGGTTTGGACGAAACTTTTTGCGGACAAGGGAATAGAGGCGAAAGTCGTCGCCATCGGCTCTGAGGCCGACGGGTACCGCCTCGGCATGCAGGGCGGACGCATCTTTTACTACGAAGCCAAGAAAAATTGGTGGAGCCGTGCGGGAGTCCCCGAAAACATGCCCGCGGGCGAGCCGGGCGGACCTGATAGTGAGGTGTTTTACGACTTTGGGACGCCGCATGACCCGAAATTTGGCGCCGAGTGCCACCCCAATTGCGATTGCGGACGGTTCCTCGAGATAGGTAACTCGGTCTTCATGCAGTATCTGAAGCAGCCCGACGGTTCGTTTGCCTTGCTGCCCAAGCAAAATGTGGATTTCGGCGGCGGGCTTGAGCGCATCGCCGCGGCAACACAGGGTGACCCTGATGTTTTCGCAATAGATGTTTTTGCCGACACCATAGGCCTCCTCATTCATTTCTCAGGCAAGGAATACACCGACAGCCGCTATCAGCGCTCTTTCCGCATCGTCGCCGACCACATGCGCGCCGCGACTTTCATGCTCGAAGCGGGTGTACGGCCGAGCAACACCGAGCGCGGATACGTCTTGCGCCGCCTCATCCGCCGCGCATCCCAGCACGCGCAGAAACTCGGCATCGCCGCGGAGAAGAAGGAAGACAGCATGCTCGTGCGCTGCGCCGTCGATTTCATAGAAAAATACAAGCAAGCCTATCCCGATCTTGCGAGTGAAGAGATGTACGCACATATCACGGAGGAGATATGGCGCGAAGAAGTCCAATTCGCGCACACACTTGAAGCGGGGATGAAAGAGTTTGAGAAAATCGCCGCAACGGGTCACATAGAGGCGCAGGAAGCCTACACGCTTTTTACCACCCACGGTTTTCCCTTTGAAATGACACTCGAACTCGCCAAAGAGCGCGGGCTTGATGTGGATAGTGAGGGGTTCAAAAAGGAAATGGAAAAGCACCGTGCGCTGTCGCGTTCGGGAAGTGAACAGAAATTCAAAGGCGGTCTCGCCGACCAGTCGGAGAAGACGACGCGTTTGCACACAGCCCACCACCTGCTCTTGAAGGCACTGCAGCTCGTACTTGGACCGTCCGTAAAGCAGCGGGGAAGCAACATCACCCAAGAACGCCTTCGCATAGACTTCTCGTACGGCTCCAAGATGACGCCCGAACAGATACAGGAAGTGGAGCGCATCGTCAACGAAAAAATACAGGAGGGACTTCCGATGACCCGCTCGACGCTGCCGAAGGAAGAGGCGGAGAAGCTAGGAGCCGAGCATGAATTCGGCGCGAAGTACCCTGACATGGTTTCGGTGTATTCACTGGGGCCCAAAGGTGCGTCGGCGGAAAATCCGCAATTCGACAAAGCGTTTTCCATAGAATTTTGCGGCGGGCCGCATGTCGCAAACACTTCCGAGCTTGCGGGGACGTTCAAAATAAAAAAAGAGGAAGCCGTCGCCGCAGGTATTCGTCGGATAAAAGCAATCTTGCAATAATCTCTTGGTATACTGATGCGATGTTCGGCATACACCTGAATCGCGCACGCGAAAAAATTGTCGCGGTTGCGGATATCGGAAGCGGAAGCGCTGCGCTTGCTATCCTCGCTGTCCCGAAAGAGGGCCCGGCGCGCCTCCTTGCCGCCAAACGCAGCATTCTCCCGCTCGAAGAGCGCGAGCCTGCGGCCATCATCGCCGCTATCGGCAGGCATTTGGCCGAGACGGGGCAGCAAGTGCTTGCCGAGTACCGCAAGCAGGGTGGCGCGCTTCCGGTTTCGGTCTATGCGGTCATCCGTGCGCCGTGGACACAATCAAAAACTATCGCTGCGCGCATCACGTTCCCGGAGCCCACAAAAGTGAGCGCTGCAATGATAAGCAAGCTCGCACAGCAAGCCATAGCAAGTGTCGCCGTTGAGAAGGATGCGGTTCTCGAGGCTGGCGTCATCCGGGTGGAAATGAACGGTTATCCGACCGCCAAACCGGTCGGTAAGCCCTGCTCGGAGCTTGCCGTCACAGCCTTGCTCAGCGCGTGCGACTCCCGCCTCCGTGACTCCGCCGAGGCCGCGCTGCGACAGCTTTTCGGCGCACGTCGCATCACCACGCGCTCGGGTGTCCACGCGATACTTTCGGTCATGCGGGGTATGCCCGACGTGCCCGAGGATTATCTCGTCGTCGATATGGCGAGCGAGGGCAGCAACTTCATGGTTGTCCGCGACAGCGTCACGACCGAGCACGGAGTGTCCACAGAAGGGAAGACGACGATTTTGAAGCGCATCAGTCCCGACGGCATGATGGAGCACACGGTCACGCTACTGCGGCTTATCGCGCGCGGCGAATGCCACGACCCCGCGTGCGAAGCACTTAGTGTCGCGATGGCAAAGACGGAGCCCGAGCTCGTGCGCGTCTTCGGCGAGGTCATCGCGAAGCTCGTCTCGCGCCGCCGACTGCCGAATCATTTGATACTTGCCACTCATGACGACCTCGCTCCATGGCTTTCGACGCTTTTCTCGCGTATTGATTTCGCGCAGTTTACGACGACGACGCAACCCTTCACCGTGCGCGCACTCAAGCCCGCTGACTTCGCGCATCAGATACTTCAAGACAACAACGTGCGTGCCGACAGCGCCCTGCTTACCGCCGCGGCACTTGTTCACATAGAGGAAGGCCGCTCGTGACGCGGGTGATGTAGAATGGAACACAATGGCAAAAGATTATTTTCAGGACATTATTCCGCCGGGCGACGATTCCAATCCGCCTCAGAGTTTCAGGCCGCGGCCGCTTCCGCCGAAGCCGCCTGAAGAGCCTGCGCAGGACGGGCCCCGCAGCATTCCGATAAAAACGCCGCCGCCGGGTGACGACGGGAGCTTTGATGATGCGGCTCCGCGAGGCATACGAAGTATCCAAGCGCCTGCCCGCCCCCGCCCCTATCGTCCCGCAATCGCACCTACTACCATGGAACGCGACTTCCGTGAGGGTCCTCCTATGTCGGGAGGCGTTCCGCCCCGCCGCTCTTCGCGCCTCTGGATGTGGGCAGGTGCGTCGGTTGTCGTCTTGTGCATTGTGGCCGGGCTGCTCTTCTTCTTCGGTTCCACCACCATCACCGTTACTCCTAAATCCCGCACCGCGGAACTCAATTCAGCCGCGCTTACGGCACGGGAGGGTTCGTCGGCCCCCGAGGGGACGCTCTCATATACGATGCAGACATTCGACCTCGAAGATTCCGAGGTCGTTGCCGCGCAGGGGACAACCCCCGTCGAATCAAAAGCGTCGGGGAGTATTACGATATCCAATTCCTACTCCGCCACGCCCCTGAAATTCATTAAGACCACCCGCTTTGAATCACCGCAGGGTCTGATTTACCGCGCCGCCTCGGATATCGTTGTGCCGGGGAAGAGTGGCTCCGTGCCGGGAACCGTCACCGTCACGGTGATTGCCGACCAACCGGGTGATAAATACAACATCGGTCCGACCACGAAGTTCACACTCCCGGGACTAAAGACAAATCCCGCTTTGTACGCGGCCGTGAGCGCGAAGTCTTCCGCGGCAATGAGTGGAGGCGCCTCGGGTGATCAGCCGGGCACCGCACCTGGTGCGCTCGAAGCGGCCGTGTCATTGGTCCGCGGGAGGCTCGAAGGGAAGGCGCACGAGGCGGCGGCGGCGCAAGTAAAGGACGACGCGTTAGTATTTCCTGAACTCATCACCGTCACGTACGAGTCGCAGCCCACGACCAAGGAGGCGGGCGACTCCGTGAGAATTCACGAGAAGGCACATGTCGAAATTCCTGTCTTTCCGAAAGAAGCCTTTGCGCAAGCTGTCGCCAAGATTGCGTTCACCGACTCAGACAATCCCCCCGTTACCATAGAGCCCGGTGAGGGCTTCACGGTGAGTGCGCTTACCCAAGGAGAGGGCGCCGAAGCCGGTGTGTTGAATCTTGTCGCTTCAGGCAAGGCGCTCATCATTTGGAAGGTGGATTCTACTGCGCTTGCAGCCGCGCTTGCGGGCAAAGACAGCTCGGCTTTCCAAGGGATAGCCAACGGATTCCCAAGCGTACTCGAAGCAAACGCGCGCATCGCGCCATTCTGGAAGAACACCTTCCCCTCCAATGCAGCTGACATCAAAATCGTAGTAGCGGAGCCTTCCGCCGGCAAATAGCCGCCGCTGTATTGACGAACGCCAAAGGAGCTGCTATTCTACGCCACGCAGATATGACCGAACTTGAGGTTGTGCACGGAGTCGTCGATGAGGCGCTTCCCAACACTCTTTTTCAGGTGAAGCTTGAAGGCGGGGAGCGCGTACTCGCGTATCTCGCCGGAAAAATGCGTCTGCACAGAATTAAAGTGCTTGTCGGTGACAAAGTAGAAGTGCGACTCGACCCCTACGGGGGACGGGCGCGCATCGTCAGACGCACCTAAGGGCCAACAATGAGAGTCGCGCACTCCGGAGTTCGGAGACGGGATTATCATTACGTTTTGCAAATTCGTACCCATGAAAGTAAAATCCTCAGTCAAAAAGATCTGCACGCACTGCCGCTCCGTCAAACGCCGCGGGAGATTGTGGGTTATTTGTAAGAATCCGAGACATAAACAGAGACAAGGCTAGAAATAGTTTTAAGTTTGTAGTTTCTAGTTTTCAGAAAAACAGAAATACAAACAAATCAGCAACTAAAAACAAAAAACCCGAAACTAAAAACTGACTATGCGTATCGCAGGAATCACCATACCGGAAGAAAAGCGGCTTGAGATAGGACTCACCGCCATTTACGGCGTCGGCCGGCCGCGTGCCCTCGCGACGCTCGCCGCACTCAAGATAGAAGCGGGCAAGAAGCCCAAAGACGTGACCGCCAAGGAAGAAACGGCGCTCCGTGAGGCGATTGAGAAATTCACCGTAGAAGGCGAATTGCGCCGCGACATCAGTGCCAACATCCGCCGCCTCAAAGACATCAAATCCTACCGCGGCAGCCGCCACGCGAAGCACCTTCCGGGCAGAGGCCAACGTTCAAAAACCAATTCCCGCACGGTCCGCGGCAACGTCCGTAAGACGATGACCTCAGGCCGCCGCAAGTTGGAGAAAACATAATAGATATGGGAAAGAAAAGAATCATCAGAAAATCAGGCGGGAGTGTGGACCAGGGGCTCAAGTCGCGCTCGCTTGCCCGTATTGCCAAGAAGAACATCCTCGCAGGGACGCTCCATATCCACGCGACCTACAACAATACGAAGGTCCTTCTCACCGACAAAAACGGCAACGCCGTCGCGTGGTCGTCTTCGGGAGCCCTCGGCTTTTCAGGTGCGAAGAAAGGGACGCCGTTCGCGGCCGCCAAAGTCGGTGAGCTCGTCGGCGACAAAGCAGTCATCATCGGAGTCAAGGAAGTCGACGTGGTTATCCGTGGAGTCGGTGCAGGACGCGAGAGCGCATTGCGCGGGTTTGCAGGCAAAGGCATCGACGTGAC
>JBBUDH010000047.1:0-1344 GCA_038057405.1 Patescibacteria group bacterium | reverse complement strand
CGGCGGAAATTGCGGCCTTTCACAAGGTCAATAAAAACCTTTTCCTCGCGATGCGAGCACCCGAGCGCCCCGACGCCATACAAGCGATACAGCAGATAGAGAAGCTCGGCTACACGGTCCGCCGCTTCATCGTGTCGCGTGCATCACTCGACCATGCGTGGGATCGCTATCACGACATTTCATACGCGACGGAGACGGAAGCGGGTATTCTGACACTCTCGAATGAAACCATCCAACAGATGCTTGAGAAGCTGAAGAAGCTTGAGGATATAAAAGTCGAAATCCAATCACACGCCGGCTCGAAAGACACGCACCGCATCTCGCGCGTGCTTGAGATAATCATGGCGGGCGCACTCTCACTCG
The DNA here is from genome assembly GCA_038057405.1 of Patescibacteria group bacterium. Lineage (GTDB taxonomy): Bacteria > Patescibacteriota > Minisyncoccia > Phycocordibacterales > UBA2100 > UBA10103. The sequence goes on along the minus strand of JBBUDH010000047.1, from coordinate 981 downwards.
GCGCATCCGACGTACACTTGGAGCCGGAAGAAGAGGCGGTGCGCATGCGCTACCGCCTCGACGGCGTGCTCATCGAAGCGACGATGTTCGACGCACCGACCTACGCGCTCATCTCGAGCCGCCTCAAACTTCTCTCGGGACTCAAGCTCAATATAAAAAACGCGGCGCAGGACGGCCGCTTCTCCATCGTCGTCAACCAAAAAGAAATCGAGATTCGTACTTCCGTGCTTCCCGGAGCATATGCGGAAACCATCGTGATGCGTATTTTGGATCCTTCGACCATCGCGCTTCCGATGGAGGCGCTCGGCTTCGATAAATACCTGATGGAAATTTTCAACCACGAGATTGCCAAGCCCAACGGCATGATTCTCAACACAGGGCCGACGGGAAGCGGTAAAACGACGACGCTGTACGCCTTCTTGCGGCAAGTCGCGAATCCGGGAATCAAAGTGGTCACCATCGAAGACCCTATCGAATATCACCTGCCAGGACTCGTCCAGACACAGGTCTCCAAGGATTACAGCTTCGCCGAAGGATTGCGCTCCACTTTGCGCCAAGACCCCGACGTCATCATGGTCGGCGAAATCCGCGATGCCGAGGTCGCTTCGACGGCGGTGCATGCATCGCTCACCGGCCACTTGGTATTCTCCACGCTTCACACCAACGACGCCGCGGGCACCTTCCCCCGCCTTATTGATATGGGAGTAAACGCGGACATCTTGGGCGCCGCGGTCACCGTCGCGATGGCACAACGTTTGGTGCGGCGTCTCTGCCCTCTATGCCGCGTGCCCACGCCCATCAGTCCGGAAGATAAAAAACTGATGGAGCCGCTTCTGCGGAATATTCCGCACGCCGACGAGCTGCCCGCGAATCGCGACACGATGTGGCTCCCGAAGGGTTGCGAGAAATGCGGCGGCCTCGGATACAAAGGCCGCATCGCGGTCGTGGAAGTAATTCTCATGGACCACGAGATAGAAGACT
>JBBUDH010000046.1:0-2385 GCA_038057405.1 Patescibacteria group bacterium | reverse complement strand
CCGCCTCCCAGATTTGAACTGGGGACCTTCTCTTTACAAAAGAGTTGCTCTACCACTGAGCTAAGGCGGCTACTGAGGAACCGGGGGCTGAGGTATTGTGCCCTTTTTAGCTCATCTCTTCAAGAGCGCGACGGGAGATGCTGGAGAGAACCTCGCGCAGCAAAGTACCGCGCATCCGATACATACAGCAGTGGTGATAAACAAACTATTTGGTACTTTCTCCAAGTTCGGCGCCGGCATCTCCCGTCGCGCTCTCCCCCCCTCCATTCTTGTGTTCGGCGACTTTTTTCAAGAACTCGGAACGCGTATCGCGCTTCTCGAAATGATGTTTGTACGATACGAGGTCCGCTACTTGGTGCGCATAGCGCTCCGCACTGCGTGCGAACGCCGCGAATCCGAGCGCCAGCTGATGGATGCCGATACGTGACAGACGCACGGCCTCAGGCGGGAGCTTCGAGAGGTCGAGGCGCGCCGCGTCGAGCAATTCCTTGAGCTGAAGCGCACGGACATCCGCCTTCTCGCGCCACGCTGCGAATACGACACGCTCACTGCGTATTTCCCACGATTTGAGCGCGAAGAGGAATGCGATGGCGAAAAGGGAAAAGAAAAAGACAATAAAGGCGAGCGTCATACCCGTACACCAATTTTGCCGACATTACCTGCCGCGGCAACAACACCCGCGCGCAAAAAATGAGCTTTTGCTGGTAATATATCCGTGAAATTGTTTTTATTCATAAAGAGGCATCGGCAAATTTGGTGTCCGGGCATACGTTATTTGACGGAGAGCCGTTCGAAGCGCACGACGACAATCTTCTCGCCGAACTTTTGAACGGCGGAATCAATGAGTCCTCCGATGGTGATTCCGGGGTCTTTCACGAACGGCTGTTCGAGTAGCACGCGGTCGCGCAGATAGCTGTCCACCTTGCCCTCAATAGCTTTGGCACGTGCCGCTTCGGGGACCTTCGCGGCTTCTTCTGCGAAGACCTCCCGTGCGGCCTTGAGATCGCCCTCTTTGATATCATCGCGCGAAGTAAACTGCGGACCCATCGCGGCGACATGCATCGCGATGTCGTACGCGAGTTTGGAAAATTCCTCGTTCTTGGACACGAAATCGGTCTCGCAGCCCAAAACGACCGCGCCTACGACCGCGCCTCCCGCATGCGTGTACGCCGCGGCGATGCCCGCACCGAGCGCCCGGTCGGACTTTTTCGACGCGATGGCGGAACTTTGTTTGCGCAAAATGACTTTTGCCTTTTCGATATCCCCGCCCGCTTCTTCAAGCGCCTTCTTGCATTGCATGATGGCCACGCCTGTCTGGTCGCGTAAGTCTTTGATTATTTCGGTTGTAATTTCCATGGTGATCTAATTTCGTTGATGACTATTTCTTCGGCCTGCCCCGTAGTCAGCTTCGCTGTACTTTGGGGTAGTTGCCATATAAAAAAATCTCTATAAGTATACCCCCACACCAACTTTTTTAAAATCTTGCCTTTATCAGGAAATGACGCACGTGAAGTTGGTGTGGGGGTATATCGTATAAATCCTTTCGGGGGGTTATTTCCCTTCCGTCTTCCCGTTTGCTTTCGCAGCCGCGTTCTTGGCCGCCACTGCAGCCGCTTTTCCTTCGAGGTACGCTTCCCCTATCGCATTCGCCACAAGCGCAATCGAACGGACGGATGTGTCGTTCGCGGGCACAGGGTACTGCGTGAGCGAGAAATCGCAATCGGAGCTCGAAAGTCCGACGACGGGAATCTTGAGCTGATTTGCTTCTTGCACCGCCGTATCTTCGTGCCGTGAGTCGACGATAAAGAGTGCGGCGGGAAGCTCCGTCATTTTGACGAGTCCGCCGAAACGCCCGAGGAGCTCGGTGATTTCGCGGTCAATCATGAGGCGTTCACGCTTCGTGTACTTCTCGAGTGCGCCGCTCGCCCGCTCGCTCATGAGCTGCTCGAGGCGGTCGATGCGCTTGCGGATGTTTTTGAAATTGGTGAGCGTCCCGCCAATCCAGCGGCCCGCGACATACGGTGCCCCCACGCGCTCTGCCACATCTTTGACGATGCCCGTGGCCTCGTGTTTGCCGCCGATGAAAACGACTTGCTTGCCGGCCGCGGCGACGGATGAGACGAACGCACAAGCCGCGTCGAGGCGGCGGGTCGTTTCCTCAAGGTCGAAAATGTCGGTGCGGTCCTTCGTGGTGAAGAGGTATGGGCTCGCAGTAGGATGACGGCGTGCGCGCACATAGCCGAAATGCGCTCCTGCGTCAAAAAGGGTCTTGATATCGGTCGTAGACATGTGCGGAGGATACTAACAAAATTAGGCTTCAGTTGCAATACTCTGTACGAGATGAGTACCTTGGTGACAGTTTGGCGGCATGCGCATAGTACGCCC
>JBBUDH010000045.1:0-3234 GCA_038057405.1 Patescibacteria group bacterium | reverse complement strand
TTCTGCCTCAAATATCGACTTCTGAGGTGTCACCGATGTATCTCATCTTCTCCATGTTCTCGACACATGTCTGCGCGTACTATATAAATCCCGCAGGACAGATCTAGGGTCCTGAAAACCAATTGTTTGTTTGTTCAACCACGTACAACCCCCTGGGAGGGAACATGGCTCAAGACACCGCAGCTACTCCATCGGTATCGGATCAACGCAGCAGTTACGGCTATGACGACCTCATCGCGTCGGGACTCGGCAAGCTACCAGGCATGCCTCAGCTTCCCGCGCCGCCAATGTTGGTGTTCGACCGTATCACGGAAATAACGACTGACGGCGGCGAAGCTAACAAAGGAAAAGTCCGAGCCGAGCTCGACATCAGACCGGATCTTTTCTTCTGGGCGTGCCACTTCGTTGGGAAACCGGTAATGCCCGGATGCCTCGAGGGCGACGGGCTCTGGCAGCTGTTGGGATTCTTCCTCGGCTGGATCGGCACGCCCGGCGAAGGTTTCGCGCTTGGAGTGGGAGAGCTTAAGTTCTCGGCGAAGATTCTCCCGACGGCCAAGCTCGTTCAATATGGCGTCGACGTTACGCGAATCGTGCGTATCGAGAAGAAGAAGTCGGTCATCGCGATGGGTAACGGATGGGTCAAGCGGGACGGCGAGATCGTCTGTACCGCACAAGACCTGAAGGTCGGCTTCTCCGCACAACTGGAAGGTGTTGGCTGACCAACTATCACGGCGCGGACGGAAAATGTTTTTCCGTCCGCGTTCGCTATTTTTGACCGCCAACACCTACGACGGGGAGATTCCGAGCTTCTGGAACCGGGGGCGAATAGTCCGATGCAGAAGCGGGAGCACATAGCGGTCCGCACCCCAGTAGCCGGCAACTCTCCACGCGAGAACGATGAGAACACCGACGGTCGCCCATATCGGATTGACGGAGACGGTCCCTGCGAGCATAAAATTGAGGTTCATGACGACGCCGAAAAACGCGGCGATGCCGGTGAGGCAGCCCAGGATGAGCCCGATGCCGACCGCAAGTTCGCCAAAGACAATGAGATGCGACCAAAAGTACGGGTGCGCGATAAGCGTTGCTTGGACAAAATCCGCGTACCACCATTGCACATCCGGATGCACGCCGCCCGTTTTTGCAAGCGCGCCTTGCGCGAAGCCCGAAATGGCCGCCCCCGCATCGTGCCCCCACCACGCGGGATTGTGGAGTTTCGCCCACCCCGCCTCAAGCCACTGCCACCCGAGCCAGACGCGCACGATGAGCCAGAGCGCGGCGCTCCGCGTGTCGGCGGTAAAAAAATAGGAGAACAGCGATTCTTCAATTATGTATCGCTTCATGCATTTGATTGTACCAACAAAAAATCGGGTGCAACGGGCACCGGTTAAAAACTCAATCGTAAATCGAATGGTCGCCAACGGTGTGCAGTCGCGCCTCACTATCGGAAATCCATTCGAACATAATGCGATACTTGCGGTCAATCGAAAACCCAAAGAATCCAGCGTACTTCCCGTGCAATTTGTGTACCTTGAGTCTTTGATGGTTGTTCCTATTCCTGAACAATTCTATCCGCTTGAATGCGGCCTCCTGTAATTGCGGGGTAAGCTTTTTTAACATCCGGAAGAACTCCGGCATAAACCCGACGGTGATCATACCGTTAGAATTTTTTTATCAATTCACGCGGATTGCCGTACAAAACTTTCCCTTCTCTTGCTTCTTGCAAGGAGCGCTGGAGCGACGCGAACGTCGCGTCTTCGGCAAGCGCATCAATCCCCAATCGAACCGCGTGGGCCTTGTTGGCCGCCCGCCCGCTTTTGACGAGCTCCTTAATGAACCTCTCCTGCTTGGGAGTTATGGGCACGGAAATGGTAACCATATGATTTTATATTATCGGATATGAATAAATCATATACGATATAGTCTGGAATGCAAGTGAACCGGGCGGGCTTTGACCCGCAGGGAGATATTCAGGGAATCCCGTATTACGCTTTACTTCGGACACCATTAGGAGCTGTACTTAGTGTCCACCCCACCACACTCGGCGCCTTGAGCGTACCCGTACAGCGCCGCCTCTGCCTGTCAATTCAGGTAACGCGCTCCCACGCGTATCTCCCTCATGTCGTTTAGCGGCTCACTCGCCGCTCCGATTCTTTCAAAAGTTTACCACGCGAAATGGGCGAAGGCTTTGTTGGCTTCCGCCATTCTGTGAGTGGTCTCCTTTTTGGTGACTGCGGCTCCTTCGCCTTTGTGCGCGGCGAGGATTTCGGCGAGCAAAGATTCGTTCATCGGTTTGCCCTTGGTGCCTTCGGCGGCCTCCACTATCCAGCGCATGCCGAGTGCCATTTTGCGGGCGGGATTGACCTCGCGGGGCACCTGATAGTTGGCACCGCCGACGCGGCGTGAGCGCACTTCCACCGACGGGGATGCTTTGTCGAGCGCGTCTTCAAGTATCGCGACCGGGTCGCCTTCTTTCTTCAATTCATCCATCACCTTGTAGACGATTTTGCGGGCGGTGTCCTTCTTGCCGCGCTCCATTACATAATTGATGAGCTTCGCAACCTTGAAAGAGCCATAGACTTCGTCCGGCTGCGGTTGTTTTCTGTTTTTGGTCGGGCGTCGCATAAGAATAGTTTTTAGTTGGTAGTTATTAGTTTTTAGTGATGTATTTTCTTAAAACTCGAAACGAAAAACTCAAAACTACTTCGCGGCTTTCGGCTTCTTCGCGCCGTAGAGTGAGCGGCCACGGCGGCGCTTCTCGACTCCTGTCGCATCCAATTTGCCGCGGACAATGGTGTAGCGCACGCCGATGTCCTTCACGCGTCCACCGCGGATGAGGACGACCGAGTGTTCCTGCAGGTTGTGTCCCTCGCCGGGAATGTATGCGGTGACCTCCATACCGTTGGTGAGGCGTACACGCGCAATCTTACGGATAGCGGAGTTCGGTTTGCGGGGCGTCTTCGTCGTGACACGGGTGCAGACGCCGCGCTTGAAGGGCGCCGCGTAGAAAGAAGGACGGTTTTGGAGCGTGTTGAAACCGCGCGAAAGCGCGATGGTCTTCGTGCGCCAGGTCTTTTTGACACGACCCTTGCGCGTGAGTTGATTTATCGTAGACATTTCAAATGAAAACTCCCTGAGGGAGTTCGGCGAGTGTACTACTAATAGATAGTGATTGCAAGAAAATGTACGAGATGAGTACCTTGGTGACAGTTTGGCGGCATGCGCATAGTACGC
>JBBUDH010000044.1:0-20053 GCA_038057405.1 Patescibacteria group bacterium | reverse complement strand
CGCTACCTCCGCGACAACGTCGCCGACGTGCGCTAATACGACAAACAGCCCGGACTCTGCCCGGGCTGTTTGCGAAAGAACACTTTTTCGTTCCGTAAGCCTGTCTATTGTCCCGTGCGGACCGTGGAAGGCCATGTGAGCTGGACGTTGCCCGATGCATCTTCCGACTTCGACGCGAAGTAGTAGATGGTGTTTGCGGTGAGTCCGGTCACACTGACCGAGTGAGTGAACCCGAATCCGGCTTCGGTCGCCGTCTGTCCGGTCACCGTGGGATTCACGCCTACCGAGCCTTCGAGAAGCGCAAGCGGGGACGCGCTGTAGTAGATCGTCCCGCGCGCAGCCTCGTTGGTTGTCCAGGTGAAGGTCGCCGAGGCGCTTGTCGTTGCGGCAACGACGGGGCCCATGGCCGGAGCCGAGACGTCGGCCGAGACCGTGCCGCCGATAGAGGCGTTGATGGCGGCGAGAGTGCGGGGTCCGACACGGCCGTAGCCGTTCGTCGCGGCGCTGCCGCCGCAGACGATGCCCTGCTTACACTGATAGCGTTGCACTGCGGCACGCGTAAGTGAGCCGAAGTAGCCCGTCACGAGACCTTCAGGGTAGACGCTCACATCCGCAGCGAGGAATTGCTGCAGCGAGGTGACGTTCGCCCCCCGGGCCCCGAAATCGAGATACGTAGTAATTGCGGTGAGTGCGGAAGCGTTGCCGACCCACAACAGACCTGCTGCGAGGAAGGCGGCGACAGGCACCGACCATGCGAGGGATACCGTATTCTTTTTCATACTGATGTTGTTAATCACGTAATTGATAATCTAGAGAGCTGACTGGGCCCTCTCTGCTCATGAAGACGAGAGTCTCATGAACGCCTTACGAAGCGAATCCGCGATTTTCATCTGAGCTTCATCTGCAAAATCGGGCCGTATCCCCGCCGTCTGTTTCGGAGGGACCCCGCAGTCGACGGGCGAGGATTCGAGGGATTTTCCAGCAGGAAAATCCCGTGCCCGGAGAAATAGGCGGCGGGGATACGGCCGTAAAGTCCTCAATCCGTTGTCCGTACGATATCGGCGTTTATATATGGCCGCGCGCCGCCTTCCGATATCTTTCCTGTCACCGTCAGGATGTCGCCCGTATGAATATTTGCGACCGAGGCTTTTTCGCCGTCGGTATTGAAGAATTTTGTGCCGTAACTTGTTTGTACGGTCCACGTGAATTCCGATGTGCCCCAGATCATGCCGACCACGAGGGTGTTGCCGGAGACGGAAAGTACGCGCGCGCCGCGCAGGAGCGTCAATCCCGTATTGGCGATATGTATTTCGCGGACGGGATCTTGTTTCGGGCTGGAGGTCGCAGCGGCGGCTGCGGAGAGGTAGACGGAGTTTGCGGAAGTTACGGGTCCGGAACTATTGCTCAAAGCTTGCGTGAGCGGCGAGTACCCTTGGTAGAGCAAAAGTGCGCCCGCGATGGCCACCGTCGCGGCAAGCGCGGCAAGGACAAACATCCTCTGCGAAAGCATCCTCTGCCAAAGTACGGGTAACGGAATCATATGCTGTATTGACGTACGCTAAGACTCTTCATTACAACGGCGCGCGATGAGTGTATAGAAGGTCAGATGAAGATACGAGGAAGGCGGCGGGAGTTATGCACGCCCTTTTGTGAAGCAACCGTGAACCGTCAATCAAACGAGACGGGGGCATCGCCGTACCCGAAGTAGCGGTCGCCGAAATCACCGAGGCCCGGCACTATCATGCCCTTGGGGTCGAGCTTTTCATCCACTGCGGCGAGGATAATATGTTCCCTGGATATGTGCGCGCAGAGGCGCGCGAGTCCCTCCGGGGCCGCGATGACACCGACGAAGTACAGTTTCTCCGGGGCCGCGCCGCGCAGGAGAAGGCGCGCTATCGCCGCCTCGGTGGAGCCGCCCGTCGCGAGCATCGGGTCAAGGAGAATGATTGCGTCATACTCGTCGAACGTCGGCAGATTTTCGTAGTATGAGCGGGGGAGGAGTGTGTGTTCGTCGCGCTTCAGGCCGAGGACGCCGACGGGAGCCTGCGGGAATACCTGTAGCGCCGGTTCGAGAAGTGCGATGGCGGAGCGTAAGACGATAACGAAAGCGACGCGCGTCGTATCCACGTTCCGTTTCCGCAGCAGCGCCTGCAGTTCTTGCATCAACCCTGAACACACCCGCCGCGCGGCGGCGCGGAATCCGGCGGTGCCCGTCTGCCTGTCACGGAGCACGTCGAGGGGTGTGTTCGCGGTCTTTCGATGCGTCATACCGTTCTCAAAAGCCTGATAACCTCACTGTCTTCCACCTGTTCGAAGCGGATGTAGTGCGCGCCGACGGCGCCGAGAAATTCTTCAGGCGGCAGAAGTACGACGACATCATCAGCACCCTCGGCGAGCAACTCGCGCACGGATTCAGGAGGCGCCACGGGCACCGCGACGACGACGCGCTTTGCCCCTTGCGCCCGCGCGGAGTGCACCGCAAGCCGCATCGAGAGACCCGTCGCGATGCCGTCATCCACAATGAGCGCCGTCTTGCCCGCGATTTTCATCGGCTCCCTATTACCGCGATAGACTGCGATGCGCCGTTTCGCTTCCTGTACCTGCCGCTCCGTTTCTTCCGCAAGCCACGCTTCGTCTACAGCTGCCGCCGCTTCGTTGCAGAGGCGCGTCCCCGTTTCATCTACCGCGCAGAGCGCATATTCGGGATTATCCGGATGTCCCACTTTACGTACGACAACGATGTCGAGCGGGAGACCGAGCGCCTCGGCAATCTCGTGCCCCGGCACAACGCCCCCGCGCGGCAGCGCAAGCACCACCGCATCCTGCCCGCGATACGCGGAGAGATTCTCCGCAAGTTGTCGCCCCGCATCCTTTCTATCTGTAAACATAGACGTTGACAGGTTATTAACCACATGATATCATCTCCCTATCAACCAGTGCTGATCCAGAGAAGGGGGATCGACCTACAACTCCAGCTAACTGACATTGATACCAACCAAGACCACAATCTTTGTCGGTTTATCCATCGAATAATTCTAATTGCTATGCAAACTGGAACTATCGCCCGTCTCACCGATAAGGGTTTCGGGTTTATCTCTCGCGAGGGTCAGGAAAAGGATCTCTTTTTCCACTCGAATGAGCTCGTCGGGGTTTCCTTCGACGAACTCCGCGAAGGTGACAAGTTGACTTTCGAAGTCGCTGACAGCCCGAAGGGGCCGAACGCGGTCAAGGTCTCCCGCGTCTCGTAAGCCGCAAGGTTTACCAAAAAGCCCCCGCCAATCGGCGGGGGCTTTTGCCATTCTATAAAATGCGCAAAGTGTTAGAATAGGCGCATGCGGAACGCCTACGTCATCGTAGGAATTGCGGGACTCATCGTTTTCGCAGGTGCGGCATACGCTTTTAATCGCTCTTTCACGCAGCCGGGTGATACTGTATACACGGAGGCTGGCACATCAAATTCTATGACAACATCCACTTTTACACTTACGAGCTCCGCATTTACAGACAACGCGTCCATACCGCCGCAATTCACCTGCGACGGGGACCGGAGCGTGAGCCCGGCTCTTTCGATTACGGGCGTACCCGAAGGTACGAAATCGCTCGCACTCATCATGGATGACCCCGACGTCCCCAAGGCCCTGCACGCCGATGGCGTTTTTGACCACTGGGTGCTTTTCAATATCCCGGCCGATACCCGTGAGATACCCGAGGGTGGAAGCGTCGGCGTAGCAGGTGCCAATGGCGCGGGCAAGAATGCATATACGGGCCCGTGCCCGCCGCCGCAATACGAGCCGTCCGAGCACCGCTACATCTTCAAGCTCTACGCACTCGACAGCGAACTCGCGCTCCAAGCGGGTGCAAGCAAGGCCGATGTGGAGAAAGCGATGGAGGGTCACATTATTGCGGAAACGCGACTCACCGGCAGGTACAAGCGCATCTAGTATGGAGGAAGGGAAGCTCGTCCGCGTAAAGGTCTGGCCGGACGCGGGCGAAGAGTATCTCGAAGAAGGCAAAAAAGGGGGATTGGAAATATTCGTGCGCGAGCCGCCGCAGGGCAACCGCGCCAACAAGCGCGTCTGCGTGCTCGTCGCGCGGCATTATAAAGTTTCCGTGAAGAATGTGCGTATCGTTTCGGGTCACCGCACTCGCGGAAAGATTTTGAGTGTGCGACAATAGCAGTATGGATATACGCATCAAGACTACCGATTACGAATTAACTTCAGAGACACGGACCTATCTCGACGACCGCATCGCATCGCTTGAAAAATTCCTGCGCGACAATGCGGGTGCCGCGCGTTGTGAGATAGAGCTCGGCCGCGACGGCGGGGGACAGCGCCACGGGGCAAACATGTGGTTCGCCGAAATACGCATCATGCAGCCGGGAAGTACACCCGTCTATGCGCGCAATAACGCGTCCTCGGTAAACGCCGCCATTGATGACGTCAAGGAAGAAGTCGAACGCCAAATGCGCCAAGAGAAAAAATTGCACATCCGCGTCATGCGCAAGACGGGCGCCGCCATCAAAAACTGGATGCGGTTTGGAAGATAGGCGTTTGGGCGGCATCTGTGTCGCCGAACTTGTTGTACTTGCAGCACAGCTCGCCCCTCACCACTGCCGTATGACGTTACGCTCTTACAATTTGCTGCGCGAGGTTCGGCAACATAGATGCCGCCCTCGCTCTTTCTTTCTAGATTGGTTTTGCACCTGAGCGTGCGAATTCCTCGTACGTCATTTCTTTTTTACCTTCGGGCTTCACGCGGTCAATCACGAGCTTACCGTTTGCACTGTGGGCATCAAGGATGCCGACGCGGATTCTTTTGCCGCCGCGCTCGAAGAAGGTATAGGTCCCCGGCCAGCCCTCATAGGCACGTATCTTGAGAAGGTTTTTGTATGCATCCGCATTCAGGTCCAAGAGCCCGTCTTCTTTCGCAATTTTCTCGGCGTAGGTGGCGACATCGTGGTTTTGTTCGTGTGCATCTACCTCACCCGCCACCCACTGCGGAAGAATCTGTGCGAGGAGCTTGCCGCCTTCGGGTACAAGAATATTCTCAAGCGCGGCGTTGCCGATAGGCCACGGCGTCACATCTATTTTCTTCTGGGCGACGATTGGCCCCTCATCCATACCTTCTGTCACGAGCATAATCGTGACGCCCGTCTGTTTCTCATCGTTCAGTATCGCGGAGCGCATGGGGGATGCGCCGCGCAAGCGCGGAAGAAGGGAAGGGTGCACGTTCAGGAATCCGTGCTTCGGGATGTCCAAGAGCTGCTTCGGCAAGAAATTGCCGTAGTCAACGACGATTGCCACGTCCCACTCGCCGTTTTCGAACTCTTTTGCATCGTACGCGACGGGGATGTCGTGCGCGCGCGCCCAGACTTCAGCCTGCGTCGGCTGGGTTCCTAGTCCGCGCCCCTTCGGCTTGGGCGGCTGCGTAACGACGAGCTGCGGCAACAGAGCTGTTTCCGCGAGCGCATCGAGTACGTACACCGCGATATGCGATGTACCGAAAAATGCGAAACGGGAGCCGCTACTTTTTTTCTGGTTTGTCATCATAGAGAGCGACTGCCTTGTCGGTATACAGGATGCCGTCGAGGTGGTCCATTTCGTGTTGGAAGACGTGCGCCAAAAAGCCCGACGCGCCGCGTGTCATTTTCTCGCCCTTTTCGTCGTACGCGCTCAGCATCGTTTTCTCCGCGCGCGGTACGATGCCCCATTTGCCGCGCACCGAGAGGCACCCCTCGTGTTTCTCTTTTTTCGTGCGGGACATCTTGAGGAGTACGGGATTGATGTAGACCTGGTCGGGAAGCGCGGGTACGGGCTTCACCTCATCGCCTCCTTGTTCGCTATCTTCGTCGGGGGAGTTGCGTCTGTCGCGCGCGAGCGCGCGGCCGGAGACGATGAAGAGCCGCAGGGGCACCCCAAGCTGCGAAGCGGCGAGGGCCACCCCGTACTTCTCTTTGGCAAGGAGCGATTTCATCTCCGCGATAAGTTTTTTTATTGCGACGCCGCGTATGTCCGCAACGGGGATTTCATGCGCAATTTCCCGCAGAGCGGGATTCTTGTGTTCGGGCAAAATTGTTCGCATAGATAAACTATAGCCTCTCGATCCTTATTTCGGAAGACAAATAAAAAAGGAGGGGGAGGACGGTCGAGCAAGTGCGCGTGGCGCTTGACCGTCCTCAGACTAGCGTTCGCGATGCGAACAGCCGGTCCGGCTGTTGTCATTCGGCCATAGAACGACCGTGACGAAGCCTACCCCTTGCGAAGCGTGTGGTCGTTAACTCAGTACTTTACGACCGCCCGCTCCGCTGCACGACCTCTGCCCGAGGCCGTGCTAACGAATCCCGCGCCTTTTATAGCACATTCATAAACTGCCGTATACTATTGCGGCATGAAGCATATTGCCTCACATCTCAAACGTTCCATCAAAGACGACCGCGTCACGGAGCGCGGGGAACTCATGGAGTACTTTTGTAACAAGCTCAACCGCGACCGCGAGCGTGACGGATACGGACAAATCACTCTCGGCCGCATGGGAAAGACGCTCGAAAAGATACCGACCAAGGACCTCTACTATCTGAAGAAGGTCTGCGACGATGCGGGCAACTTCTCGAAGAAATTCTGGTGGGAAATCAATCCAAAAAATCATACTCCCGAAGCACAGGCTAATAGAAAGCCTTTCCCGAAGCGCTCCAAGCGCGTGGAGTAGTGCCGTTTGTCAATCGAAAAAAAGCGAATACAATGCACTCTCCATATGGCTTTCTCTTTTTCTCCGAAACTCGGCATAGACCTCGGCACCACGACGGTGCTTGTTTTCGTTCCAGGTCGGGGCATCGTCCTCAATGAACCTTCGGTCGTCGCCGTTTCGGTGCGTGACAATAAAATACTGGCGGTAGGGAATGAGGCCAAAGAAATGGTCGGCCGCACGCCGGGAGAGATAATCGCGTACCGCCCGATGAAGGACGGCGTCATCGCCGATTACCGCGTGACGGAGGCGATGTTGCGCTACTACATCAGAAAATCCCTCGGCAGGTGGAATCTTTTCAAGCCCGAAGTGATGATAAGCGTACCCGCGGGTGTCACCTCGACGGAGCGCCGCGCGGTCGTCGAAGCGGCGACGAAAGCGGGCGCGCGCCAAGCGTACGTCGTCAAAGAGCCGATACTTGCGGCTATCGGTGCGGGAATTCCCATCCATGAAGCACGCGGACACATGGTCGTGGACATCGGCGGCGGCACGACCGACGTCGCAGTCATTTCGCTCGGCGGCATCGTCGCTTCTACCTCGGTCAAATGCGCAGGCAATGCTATCGACCACGCGATTGCTGATTACATCAAGAAAACATCGAACCTCGGTATCGGCGACAAAATGGCGGAGGAGGTCAAGATACACATCGGTTCAGCCGTGCCTGTCGAGCAGGAGCTCACTATGGTAGTCAAAGGCCGCGACCATCTCACGGGACTTCCGCGCTCCATCGAGGTCGGCACGAATGAAGTCGTGCGGGCGATAGGCAAGGAATTGCGGACGATGATAAATGCCATGAAGGATGTGCTGCAGGAGACGCCTCCCGAATTGGCCGCCGATATTATAGACAACGGCATCATCATGACCGGCGGCTCATCGCTGCTTCGCAATCTGCCCGAGCTCGTCTTCCGCCGCACGGGAGTAAAAGCGCGCGTGGCAAAAGACGCACCGTACTGCGTAGCGAAAGGCACGGGCGAAGCGCTCAAACACTTGGATGCGTACAAGAAGGCGATAATCTCGAAAAGGTAAGTATCAAGTAGCAGGCACTTTACTGCTTTGGCTGTTGGAGTTTTGAAATGTCGTTCATCAGTTTGCGCAAATCGGCTTGGATGGTGACAAGCGTATTTTTTTGCTCGGTCTTCCGCTGCTCCTCAAGTACTTCCTCGCTCGCTTCTTCCTCCGTCATTTCCTCGACGTCCTCGCTGATTTCTTCAACGTCCTCCTGCAGCTCGTCCACATCCTCGGCAATCTCGCCGATGTCTTCCTGCATTTCTTCGATGTCCTCGCTCACCTCGGCCAATTCCTGTGTGGTGAAGTTGATTGTCATTTGTATGAAAATCGCGAGGTAAATCGCTTCGAGAGAAACTATCGTCGTAAGGATGAGGAGCATGCGGTCGAAGTGGAGCCACCCCGTGAATACCGCAAAAAAGCTTCCCGCGAAAAGTATCGTGTGTACGATGATGGATGCGGGCGAGCCGACCCACCTGGTGACGGTGAGCGCGGTCTTTTGTATCTGGTCGTGCGGTTTCATGGCGGGAGTATACCCCAGACAACGGATAATTTCAGCGTTATCCACTTTTGTGCGGGTTGCTATACTGATGCGATGAAAACGGGATTGGTGGGCAACGTGCATCTCGTCGCGGGTACCGCCGCGACGATACCGCACATACTTGATATATTGAGGGCGAACGGCGTTTCTACCGAAGGCAATCCCGATATCTACGCACGCGAATATAAAACGTTTGGCGTCGACGACGCTATCGAATTGCGGGACCGCTCAAACAGGCGACCCATAGCGGGCTCGCAGCGGTTTTTTATCGTGGCGACACCGGGGATGACGGGCGAAGCGCAGAATGCACTCTTGAAAACGCTCGAAGAGCCGCCCGCGGACGCGGCGTTCTTTATTATTGTGCCCGCACCCGAAATGCTGCTGCCGACACTTCGCAGCCGCGCACAGATACTTGCCCTGGAGCACGACCGGGCGGAGCATTCAATAGATACGAAGGCATTTCTTGCCGCAACTTCGCAAGAGCGTCTGGATATGCTGAAACCGCTTCTCGAAAAAGATGAGGACGACAAGCGCGATATCGGAAATATCGTGAACTTCTTATCCGCGCTTGAACA
Organism: Patescibacteria group bacterium; assembly: GCA_038057405.1. GTDB lineage: Bacteria > Patescibacteriota > Minisyncoccia > Phycocordibacterales > UBA2100 > UBA10103. The sequence goes on along the minus strand of JBBUDH010000044.1, from coordinate 11,188 downwards.
GCGGCTTGCGAAGAAGCCCGAAGCTCTTCATGCAATATACCGGGCGAGGAAATATATTGGTGACAAGGGCGCTCTTGTAAAACCACTGCTTGAGCAAGTGGCATTACTCGTACCTAAGGTATAATACTGAAATGCTGAATTACGATTTCAAAACATTTGAGGGCAAGGCAGCTGCAGCTCGTGAGTGGCTCGGCAGAGAGTACGGTGGCTTGCGCACGGGCCGCGCAGCGCCCGCCATTCTCGATGGCGTTATGGTCACCGCATACGGCTCGCTCACGCCACTCAAGCAAGTAGGTAATGTCGGTGTAGAGGACGCTCGCACACTGCGCGTCTCCGCATACGATGCGGGACTCATCAAAGATATCGAACGCGCCATCACCGCGGCCAATCTCGGTGTCGGTACGACTTCCGATGGCACCAACATCCGCGTCACATTCCCCGAGCTATCCTCCGAACGCCGTGAGCAGCTCGTGAAGCTCGCCAAAGCGAAGCTCGAAGAAGCCCGCACGACCGTGCGCATCGCACGCGATGAAGCGTGGAAGGACATCCAGGAGAAGGAAAAAGAGGGGACGCTCACCGAAGACGACAAGTTCAGTCTCAAAGAAGAATTGCAGAAAAAAGTAGATGCCGCCAACAAAGACTTGGAGGAAGCCTTCGAAAAAAAGGAAAAGGAGATGAGCGCATAAACATGCTTACCGCGCTTCTTGTCGTTGCAATTCTCGTCCTGCTTATCGTTGCTCACGAGCTCGGACACTTTTTTGCCGCCAAGATTTTCGGGGTGCGGGTCGATGAATTCGGCGTGGGCTACCCGCCTCGCGCTTTTCGATTCGGGAAGATAGGGGACACGGAGTACACGCTCAATTGGATTCCCTTTGGCGGCTTTGTGCGGCTCTTCGGCGACGAGGGGCAGGTGCAGCACGGTCGCGGCAGCTTCATTGACGCGCCACGATGGAAGCAGGCCATCGTGCTCGTTGCGGGCGTGACAGCGAATGTGGTGGTGGCATGGGCGCTTTTTGCCGTCGCGCTCCATATCGGCGTGCCGAAGCCCGTCGAGACGCCGCTTCCTGGTCAAAAAGTGCAGCTCATCGTTTCGGACATTGTGCAGGGCTCGCCTGCGGAAGCGGCGGGGCTCAAGCCCGGAGACGAAATAACTGGGGTGAACGATGCGAAAGGTGCTTCCGTTGAAACGCTTACGGCGAAGAGCGTCGTAGATTTCGTGCGGGCGCGTGCGGGGAAGCCGGTGCAGATTTCGTACATTCACGATGACGCACCATCTACGGTCACGCTCACTCCCGCGAATGCGGTGCTCCCGAATGCCGCCGCGCAGCCCGCGCTTGGCATCGCTCTCGTGCTCATCGCGACGGAGCAGGTGCCGTGGGGCGAGGCTTTCGCCGACGCATTTCCCGCGACCCGTAATGCATTCAAGATGGTTGCGAATGACCTATGGATACTGGTACAAGGAGCCGTTCGCGGCGCGCCCGACCTCGCTGCGGTCGTCGGCCCCGTCGGCATCGTGAGCTACGTCGGTGCGGCATCGCAGAACGGCCTCGGGGCGGTCTTGATGTTTGCGGCCCTCATTTCCATCAATCTCTCCATCATCAATCTCATTCCGATACCCGCGCTCGACGGCGGGCGGCTCTTCGTACTCGGCATAGAAGCGGTAATGCGCCGCGCGGCACCGCGGCTTGCCATCCAGGTATTGAATGCGCTCGGTGTCGCGGTCATCGTGCTGCTCATGGTAGTCGTCACCTTCAACGACGTCGCGCGGCTGTTCGTATAAAAAGTAGTGGTCGGCGACACTCGCGTGTCGCCGACCATGCGCAGGCGAGGGTTCACCCTCGCTCCTCCTTCGCTTCCTCCAACTCTAGCTTGGGCCGTTTAACGCTGGATACCACCCGATCCGTCGTTGCCGCCGCCGTGCCGTTGCATCTTCATCGCGATTGCAACAACGAGCTGCGGTGGCTGTGCCGGCAAGTCGGGCGTTGTCACGCGAAACGAGAACGGCCGGACGTATGGCCGCGGCACATAGTCGGGCTGACCAGCTGGCCGCGGCAGATAGACCCGGCCATCGAAACGTCGTAAAGCCATCTAGGTGTCCTCCGGAAGATTCGTACAATAACGCCGCCCCATAAACAGAAAGAAGACCCGGGGGTCTTCCGCTACTGATTACGAAGCGAACGTGCGAGGAATATAACTCAGCGGCTATGAAGTGTCAATGAACCCCGTTAGAGAAATGCGGGGAATGTCTGTGTGTGACGAATCGGCCTTCTCTAACGGGGTGAAATTGCGCGTTTTGAACGAGATGCGCTAGAATGCATGTCACTATGCGGCAATCACAGCTCTTCACGAAAACCCGCAAACTCGCTCCCAAAGACGAAGTCACGAAGAACGCGCAGCTCCTCATCCGCGGCGGATTCATCCACAAAGAAATGGCGGGCGCGTATTCATATCTGCCGCTCGGACTCCGCGTCCTCAAGAATATCGAGAACATCATCCGCGAGGAAATGAACGCCATCGGCGGACAGGAAATCACCATGACGGCGCTCCAATCACCCGCGCTTTGGAAGAAATCAGACAGGTGGCGCGACGATGCCATCGACGTGTGGTTCAAGACCGAACTCAAAAGCGGGGGAGAGCTCGGACTCGCGACGACGCATGAGGAGCCCTTGACCGCGCTCATGACGGAATACATTTCTTCGTACAAGGATTTGCCGAAATACGTCTACCAATTCCAGACGAAGTTCCGCAATGAGCTGCGAGCCAAAAGCGGGATTATGCGCACGCGCGAATTTGTGATGAAGGACCTCTACTCATTCAGCAGGACCGAGGAGGAGTTCCGCGATTTCTACGAGAAATGCGCGACGGCGTATATGAAAATATTCAAGCGTGTGGGCATCGGCGAGATGACCTTCCGCACCTTCGCTTCCGGGGGCTCATTTTCGAAGTTTAGTGATGAATTCCAGACCGTTTGCGATGCAGGGGAAGATACCGTGCACCTGCACCGCGGGAAGGGAATTGCGGTCAATAAAGAGGTCTATACCGATGAGGTGCTCGCCGACCTCGGCATGAAGAAGGAGGAATTGGAAGAGGTGAAGGCAATTGAAGTGGGTAACATCTTTCCGTTGGGAACCCGTTTTTCGGAAGCGCTCGGTCTCACATACAAAGACGAAAAGGGCGAAGCACAGCCCGTCATCATGGGTTCGTACGGTATCGGTCCAGGTCGCCTGATGGGTACGATTGCCGAAGTGCTTTCGGATGATAAGGGAATCGTGTGGCCGAAGGAAGTCGCGCCGTATCCCTTGCATCTCGTTTCGATATCAAGCGGCAACGCCGATGTGAACGCGGAAGCCGACCGCATATACGAGCTCCTCAAAGAGAACGGTATCGAAGCGCTCTACGACGACCGTGATGCGCGCGCGGGCGAGAAATTCGCCGATGCGGATTTGATCGGCATACCGATGCGCATCGTTGTTTCCGAAAAGACGATGGCGGAAGGTGGCGTCGAGATATCGAGCCGCACAAACGGGGGGACTTCGATAGTGCCCGACAGCGAGGTAGTCGAACGTTTCAAGAACTGATATGAACGACTTCATGGAAAGGCTCCGTCGGTACAAGGACCGCATCTTAGGTCTTTTTTCGAATGATATCGGCATTGACCTCGGTACCGCCAATACGCTCGTCTATGTAAAGGGACGCGGCATTGTCATCAACGAGCCGAGCATCGTCGCGATGAATACGAAGACGGGGCAGGTAGTCGCCGTCGGCGCACAAGCCAAGGAAATGCTCGGCCGCACACCCGCGCACATCCAGGCGGTCCAGCCCGTCGTGGACGGTGTCATCTCCGACTTCGAGGTGACCTCCGAGATGCTCGCGTATTTGATAGGCAAGGCGCAGGCGGGTCACACGAAACTCTTGGGGCCGCGCGTTGTCGTCGGTGTCCCTTCGGGAATTACATCCGTGGAAGTGCGCGCAGTGCGTGATGCGGCGCGCGCCGCAGGCGCGCGCGAAGTCCACATCATCGAAGAACCGATGGCCGCGGCTATCGGTATCGAATTGCCCGTCCATGAACCGCGCGGCAACATGATAGTGGACATCGGCGGAGGCACGACCGACATCGGTGTCATCGCGCTCGGCGGCCTCGTCAATTCGCGCAACGTGCGCATCGCGGGCGACAAATTCAACACCGACATCGTCGGCCATGTGCGCAACGAGTTCAAGATGCTCATCGGCGACAAAAGCGCCGAGGAGACGAAAATCGCCATCGCCTCCATCTCACCCAACAGAATGCCGCTCGAATACCTCGTGCGCGGGCGTGACCTCGTGACGGGTCTGCCGCGCGAGATGAGCGTCACGGACCAGGATGTGCGCAACGCCATCGGTCACTCGATAGAGGAGCTGGTTGAATCGATAAAGGAAGTATTGGAAACGACGCAGCCCGAAATTGTGTCCGATGTGATGCAGCGCGGCATCTACCTCGCGGGCGGCGGTGCGCTCATCCGCGGACTTCCGGAATTCCTTACGGATTCGCTCGGTGTGGCGGTGATTGTGGCACCCGACCCGCTTACGGCGGTCGTGCGCGGTACCTCGGTCGTACTCGATGACCTCGATGCCTACCGCGAGGCGCTACTCCAAAGCGATGATGAACTCGTACCGACAGAATAAGAGCCCGCACAGGCGCCTTTTTGCGCTCACTGTGCTTGTCATTTTTTTATTCCTGCTTGACGTGCTCACGGGTGGTTCCGTCCGCCACCAGTTGCGCGGCGGGGCGGTCGTCCTGGGAGACTGGTCCGCATACATAGGCGGTAGCGTTGCGGGCAGCGGCGTCTTCAGGACGCGCGCTTCGCTTGAATCCCAGAACCGGTCGCTCGCCGAAGAGCTCGCCCAGTATGAGGAGCGCGCGGGCGCGTACGAAGTATTGCGCGTGGAAAACGAAGAGCTCCGCGCATTCGTACGCTTGGTTGAGGGCACATCGAGAGAAGGGCAAGGGGTCACGGCTCCCGTCGTCTCCTCGGTGCGCACATCGCCCTACGGGACATTTTTGATAGGTGCGGGAGAAGCGGAGGGTATCGTACGGGGGAGCCAAGTGCTCACGAGCGGCGGATTCGTCGTCGGTACCGTGACGGACACGGGCGCACACACGGCGACAGTGGGCGAAGTGTTCGCGCCGGGAGCTTCCGTCGAGGCATCGGTCGGCGGAGCGTCGTTCACCGCCGAGGGTTCCGGCGGCGGTAATGCGCGCGCCAAGGTGCCCCGCGCGCTTTCCATACGAATCAACGAACCCGTCCTCGCACCCCAGCTCGGTCAGCGCCCGATAGGCATCGTCGGCAGCATCGCCTCGAGTACGGCGAGCGCGTCGCAGGAGCTTTTTATCGTACTTCCGGTCAATCTTTCATCACTTCGCTATGTCTACATTCTCCCCGTCGGCAACTAAGATACGCTTCGTGGTCGGCGCAGTCGGCATCGCCGGGGCGTTCTTCTTGCCGTGGTGGGTACCGCTCGTCTGCATGATAGGACTCGCGCTGCGTTATCCCGCGTGGGAAGTGCTCTTCATCGGGCTCGTGATGGACCTGCTCTGGCTCCCGGGACAAGGCTTTGAGGTGCCGGTCTTCCTTATTACGGGTATCGCGCTGGTGTGGGTATGCGCCCCGCTTCGCAATCAATTCTTGCGGCCGTAGAGCACGTTTGAAAACCTGCACTTCAGGGCGAGCCTCCCTGCGGTCGCTATCTGCGCCTGCTGGCGCAGCGCTCAGTCTCGGCGCCGTCGCGCCTGCGAAGACCGCAGTGAGGCCCGCCCCTCGTTCCGGTTAAACGCTTTCAAACATGCTCTAGGTGAATGCGGTATAGTAGGCGGATGGGATTCTTCCGGCGTACAAGCCGCAGTCACGAGATAGCACCGGATGAAATATTTCTGGACTCGTCGAATTTGCCCGGGCACAACGTCGTCCAATTCGAAGGACGCGTCGTTCAGTCACTTTCCAATCGTGCCGTTCTTGCCGTCGGCGTCGTCTTTTGTCTCGTCGCAGTCGCCTTTGCCTTCCGCGCGTTCAGCCTTGAGGTGATAGAGGGTTCTTCCTATGCGGATATCTCACGCAACAATACGCTCGACCGCACACTCGTCTTCGCGACGCGCGGCCTTATCCTCGACCGCAACGGGAAGGAACTTGCATGGAATGAAGTGGAAAGCGGCACCGCGGCCTCCAGCTCGCCGTTTGCACTCCGCAAATACACGGCTCTGTCCGGCTTCTCGCATGTGCTCGGATTCATTCAATACCCGAAGGCCGATTCGAAGGGCAATTGGTGGCGCGAGGAATTTGTGGGGAAGTCAGGCGTCGAGCTTGCGTTCAACGATGTGCTGCGCGGATTGAACGGCAGTTCTATGGTGGAGACCGACGCGCGGAAGTCCGTGCAGCGCGAAAATATCGTGGCACCGCCGCAACACGGCACCGACCTCAAGCTCTCTATTGATGCGGATATTCAAACGGCACTTCACCGGATACTCTCCGAAAAAGCCCGCACGCAGGGCTACCGGGGCGGCGCGGCTGTCATCATGGACGCGCGCACCGGCGAGATTATTGCTCTCACCAGTTTTCCCGAATACAGCAATCAGGCATTCAACGATGGAAGCACGGATGCCGTGCGCTCTGCGCTCTCAAATGCGCGCACTCCCATGCTCGATAGGGCGATAAGCGGTGTCTACGCACCGGGCTCTATTATGAAATTAATTTTTGCGGCAGGCGCTTTGAATGAGGGCATTATCTCACCGGAAAAAAAGATACTATCCAAAGGAGCACTCATACTCCCGAATCCGTACGACCCCGCACATCCGTCCGTCTTCAAGGACTGGACGACCCACGGCTGGGTAGACATGCGCGAGGCCATTGCCGTGTCGTCCGACGAATACTTCTACGTCGTCGGCGGGGGATACGGCGACCAAAAGGGTCTCGGCATCAGCAAGCTTGATGAATACGCCCGCCGTTTCGGACTCGGTTCGACGACGGGGTTCGTCCTTTCCGGCGAAGCGGCAGGTATCATTCCGACACCCGCGTGGAAAGCGAAGGTATTTCCGAATGACCCGACGTGGCGCACCGGCGACACCTACCACACATCTATCGGGCAATACGGTTTCCAGATAACGCCGCTTCAGGCCGTACGGTACGTCGCCGCTATAGGCAACGGCGGCAAGCTGCTCACCCCGCAGCTTACGGCAAGTTCGACGCCGCAGTGGACGGACGTCGGCATTCCCGACGAACATCTCCAGGTCGTGCGTGAGGGCATGCGGCTCGCGGTTACCTCCAACCGCCGGGACGCGACTCTCAATCTCTACCGCGTCCCCGGCATCGTACTTGCGGGAAAGTCGGGGACGGCCCAACTCGGTGCCAATAACGAATGGGTGAATTCGTGGAACATCGGATATTGGCCGAGTGAGAATCCGAAGTACGCATTTGCGGTCGTATTCGAGCAAGCGCCCTCCGCAAGCGCCGTGGGTGCCGGGCACGCGGTGCGCGCATTCTTTGAGTGGCTTGTCGCCACGCATCCGGAGTACGCGCAGTAAGAGTTGTTGCATTGCGGGAATCCTGTATAATGCGCGCGAACCAAAAAATCAATATGGCTGATGACACCAACTACTTGAGCAAAGAAAAATTCGACGAGCTCACGACCGAGCTCGAACACATGAAAACCGTCCGCCGTCGCGAGATAGCGGAGCAGCTTGAATACGCGCGCTCACTCGGCGACCTCTCGGAGAACGCCGAGTACGAAGAGGCACGCAATCTGCAGGCCGCTACCGAGGACCGCATACGCGTTATTGAGGAGCAATTGAGCCACGCCCGCATCATCGAGCACCCGAAGGGTAATGCCGTATCGCTCGGCAGCGTCGTCACGATACAGAAACAGGGCGAAAAAGAGGAGCACACCTACGAGATCGTCGGTTCCGCCGAGGCCAATATGCAGGAACACAAAATATCGCACCTTTCGCCGCTCGGCTCGGCGCTTATGGACAAGAAGCGCGGAGACACTTTTTCATTCGACACACCAAAAGGCGCACAGAAGTACAAGATTGTGAACATCAAGTAGGTCTCTCCACAAGAGGCCCCGTTATCCACTTGACTCCATTTTCCGGCAGCGTACGCTGAGGGCACTTATGAAATCCAACGGCGGTTCCTCGTTCGACAATCTTGCTCTCGAGTTTGTCCGGGTGACCGAAGTCGCCGCGATAGCCGCCGCGAAGTGGATAGGCAAAGGTGAAGCGAAGCTCGCGGATAAAGCGGCAGTGGATGCGATGCGCGCGCAATTCAACACAATAGATTTTCTCGGCGAGATTGTCATCGGCGAAGGTGCCAAGGATGAATCGCACGAACTGTATATCGGTGAAAAACTGGGCACGGGGCAGGCACCCGTCGTGGACATTGCCGTCGACCCGCTCGAATGTACGGATTCCGTGGCGAACGGCCTGCCCAATGCGCTTACGGTCATCGCCACAGGGCCGAAGGGAAGCCTGTATCACGCGGCGGACTCATACATGCAAAAGATAGCGGTCGGCCCGAAGGCTGCGGATGTCATAGACCTCGATGCGCCCGTTGCCGACAACATTAAGAACGTCGCAAAGGCGCTCGGCAAGGAAGTTTCTGAAATAATCGTCGCAACGCTCGACAGGCCGCGGCATGAGGAACTCATCAAGGAGGCGCGCGCCGACGTCTCTTTACCGACGGCGATGTGGCGATGGCACTCGGCACGTGCCTCTCGCGCTCAAGTGTCGATATTCTCATGGGTACGGGCGGAAGTTCGGAAGCGGTCCTTGCGGCAGCGGCCATGCGCTGCCTCGGCGGAGAGCTCTTGTGCCGCTGGAAGCCGAAGGACGAGAAACACATCAAACGTCTCAACGATGCGGGCATTACTGATTTCTCGACGATATTCAGAGCGTCCGACCTCGCCAAGGGCGACGACATCAGCTTCACCGCGACAGGTGTGGTCACAGGCCCGTTGGCCGACGGGGTGCTCTTCGCCGCGGACCACATCGTGACGCACTCGGTCGTGATGTCTACCGACCCGCGCACGGTGCGATTTATTAATACGAAGCATATGCAATAATTTCGATATGGATATTGAGCTTTTGAAGAAGACAGCGAAGCAGATGGTCGCTACGGGGAAGGGTATTCTTGCAGCTGACGAGAGTTCGAGTACGTGCCAAAAACGGTTTGAATCAGTCGGTGTGCCCTGCACCGAAGAAAACCGCCGCGCCTACCGCGAGACTCTGCTTACCGCCGAGGGGCTTGAGCAGTACATAAGCGGCGTCATTCTCTATGACGAGACCATCAGGCAGGAAACGAGCGAGGGGGAGGCGTTTGCGGCGGTTCTTGAAAAGAAAGGAATACTTCCCGGCATCAAAGTGGATGCGGGCCTTAAAGGACTTGCGCTACATGACGGGGAAAAAGTTACCGAAGGTCTCGACGGTCTGCGTGAACGGCTCGCCGAGTACAAGACCTTGGGTGCGCGCTTCGCCAAATGGCGTGCCGTCATCACTATCGGAAAGGCCATACCTTCGGAGGCCTGCATCGATGCGAATGCGCACGCAATGGCCCGCTACGCCGCACTCTGCCAAGAGGCGGGCATCGTACCCATGGTGGAACCTGAAATACTTATAGACGGCGACCATAGTATCGGGCGTTGCTACGAAGTGTCTGTGGCGACTTTGAAAAAGACTTTTGAACAACTTGCCGCACAAAATGTTGCCGTCGAAGGGGTCATTCTCAAAACCAGTATGATCATCGCAGGGAAGAAGGCCGCGCAGCAGGCGGGCATGGAAGAAGTCGCGAAAGAGACGATCCGCGCTTTCAAGGAAACGCTACCCGCGAGCCTCGCAGGCGTCGCCTTCCTTTCGGGCGGACAAACCGACGAGCAGGCGACCGAACACCTCAATGCGATGAATGTAACAGGTAAGCTTCCGTGGCCGCTCTCGTTCTCGTACGGGCGTGCGTTGCAAAACCCCGTACTGAAGATTTGGGCCGAAAGTCCGAATGCGAACATCGCAAAGGCGCAGGAAGCGCTTCTCTTCCGTTCAAAAATGAATTCCCTCGCGACACAAGGCAAGTATTCGAGCGACATGGAGAAAGAGCGTCCGTACTGAATTTACTTTCAGGCGTAGCTAGTATATTCTGTCTCGAACGTGTGCGAGGCACGTGTAGGGGCTTATAGTAAAGTGGTATTACGCGTCATTCGCATTGACGAGGCCCGGGTTCGATTCCCGGTAAGTCCACAAAAATCAAAAGCTGAAATCTTTTAGATTTTTGTGGATGTCGTGCGTAGACACGACGCCACAACCTTCTAATTCAACAACCAGATGCCGATGGTCACGTAGGCGTTGTACACGAGCCAGAGGAAATAGGCAATCATCAGGTAGACCGAACGGCGGTCTATTTCACCCGCACTCGCCGCGAGCGAGAGCACCATGAATCCGAGGAAGAGCAGCGTGATGAATGCGATGATGACGGCGTGCATGCCGAAGAAGAACATCAGGAAGCATGCGTTGAAAAGCAGCTGCACGAAAAAGAAACGTACCCAACCCTCGGTATGCGGCCCGCGCGGGTCTTTCGTCCAGACGATTGCGAGCGCCGTCGCCATCGCGCCGTAAATGATTATCCATATAACCGCGTAGAAACTCTGTGTCGGAGCAAATGCCGGCTTCGTGAGAGCCTCATACCAGCTCAAGACAGCAGGGTTGATGAATAGATATCCGAAATACCCCGCCGCATAAGAAGCGATGAATGCGGTTATGACTCGAAGCGGTCCTCCCATACGTGCAGCATATGCTGCCGCAGCATCTGCGCCATCCCGTTATCCACACTTCGACTAGCCTCGCAAGGCGAGGCGTCGCTCAGTGTAAACACGTGCGAGTCGAAGTACCCTGAGCTGGTCGAAGGGCATATCAGAAGCTTATATTCGGGCTGCCGAGGATCGAACTCGGGCTGCATGACCCCCAGCCATGCGTACTACCACTATACGACAGCCCGCCCTTTTGAAGTCCTCTTTCGGGCCGCCGGGAATCGAACCCGGTCTACACGCACCCGAAGCGTGTGTACTACCGGTATACTACGGCCCGAGAGAAGACTTCATGGCGCTTACGCGCCGTGTGCACCTTTCAGGATTCGAACCTGAGACCTTTCGAATGTGAATCGAACGCTCTAACCAACTG
>JBBUDH010000043.1:0-5692 GCA_038057405.1 Patescibacteria group bacterium | reverse complement strand
TCTGCCTCAAATATCGACTTCTGAGGTGTCACCGATGTATCTCATCTTCTCCACTATTCGACTTCGTTCGAGCCAGCTTTCATTTCTCGCCGCGCCAGGACTGCGTGCTGCCTGGCGCAAAGGCAAATTCTACTACGGGGTTGTACTATACCGGCGCGTTATGAAGACAACACAACGACTTCATTTTCTTTGCCTGCAAGGTCGCGCGGCTTGATGGTGAGCTTGTCCACGGACTTCGTGCCCTCCTCCCCCGCTTCTTTCAAAAATTGTTTGAGGGATTTATCGTCGTAGAGAATGGGAATGATTATTTTCGCTTCGAGCTTCACTGCGAGCTTTTGTGCTTCGGCGGCCGTAAGCGCGCCATTGCCTCCGATGGGAACGATGAGTACATCGGGCGAATCCATTTCAAGCACGTCGCCCGGCAAATCGAGGTCGCCGAGTGCGCCGAGGTAGAGAATGGACATACCGTCGAAGTGGGCATAGTAGATGGTGTTGATGCGGGGCTCCGCTCCGTATTTGGAACCTGAAGAGAATCCCGCGATGGTCATATCTTTTACCTCGTACTCACCAGGCCCCGAAATGATGAACGGCTGCCTTTCCCCGCGCGCCGCCTCCTCCGCGCCGTTCATATCGGGATGATTGAAAGAGATGAAGGCGACGTCGGCGCCGAAATTCGTCGGCTTGAAATTTTTGGACTGTTTGGACACGGGCCCGAAAACGACCGTCGTATCCCCCGCCGCAGCGCGAATGCAAGCACCTTCGTGAAATGTCAAAATCATGCGGGCATTATACATCGTTGTGCATCGATTTGACGAATTGAAGAAGCGGGACTAGTATCCCTTTGCTCCATGATGCCGGCGTAAAGTGAGGCAGAAAGGAGACGACCGGTTCGTGTAATAGAACATGAGCAGGAAGGGGCTTGCGATGAAAATCGGCTTCATTATGCAAGGCTTCTACGGGCGTGCCGGCTGACGACACGCCATAACGGCCACGGGAGGATTTATGTTACCACCGGGCAAGTACCGGGAGCGCTTCCAACAGTCGAACCAATGCCCGACAAACATCTATGTGCACCTGCACTAGCCATCCAATAGTGGCAATGCCACGGGTGGTGAGCCTGATGTCCAACGGCAAAAGTTCTTCCGTATAGAGTTCTCCCATTGATTGTTTGTTACGAGTGCAGGGAAGAGCGCACTCGAGTTTCGATTCAATACGACCGGGGCATCCCTCCCGGTCACTTTTTTTGACTTTTGCGTGTTCATACAATATACTCGCTTGACGTATTATTAATAGTAGAGCGGATGGTTTATACCCTGCTTCCGACGGACACGGTAGAGCAAGAAACAGGGCACCAGACGTAATACAAAATGACTTCAGAAACTGAGGAGGATAAGAAGGTTGTCGGGGGTGAGGAAAACGAGGTGGAGGTAGTGCCCGAAAAGCAGGGCCCCATGGCGGAGCTCATGGCTTCCGCAGGTACGCCGCCTGTCATAGACGACGTCGTCGAAGGCCCCGTGGTCGCCATCGGCCGCGCGCGCGTATTTATTGACTTGGCGCCGTACGGCACGGGTATCATCTACGGCCGCGAGTATCTCTCTGCCCGCGAAGCGCTGAAAAATGTAAACATCGGCGACACGGTGACCGCGAAGGTCGTCGGCATGGACAACGCCGAGGGCTACATCGAATTGTCGCTGCGCGAGGCGCGTCAGGCCGTCATTTGGAACGAAGCCGAGCAGGCCATGCAGAAGAAGACCGTCTTCGAACTCGCCGTCGTGGATGCCAACAAGGGCGGTCTCATCATCAACTGGAACGGTCTCGCAGGATTCTTGCCTGCCTCCCAGCTCGCACCCGCGCACTATCCCCGCGTGCCCGACGGTGACAAGGAAAAGATTTTCGTCGAGCTCAAGAAAATGGTGGGGACGAAAGTCGAGGTCATGGTCATCACCGCAAGCCCTAAGGAACAGAAACTCATTTTCAGTGAAAAGGGTGCGGGCGTAACCGAACGCGCATCGCTCGTCGAGAAATACAAAGTCGGCGATACGCTCGAAGGCATCGTCACGGGTGCCACCGAATTCGGTGTCTTCGTGAAGCTCGAAGAAGGACTCGAAGGACTCGTGCACATCTCCGAAATGGATTGGGCGCTCGTCGAGAATCCCAAGACGCGCTTCAAGGTGGGCGAGCCCGTCAAGGTGAAGGTCATCGAGATAAAGGACGACAAAGTTTCCCTCTCCATCAAAGCGCTGCTCGACGACCCGTGGAAAGCTGCGGGTGCGAAATACAAAAAGGACCAGCGTGTGGAAGCCGTCGTCATCAAATACAACAAACACGGCGCGCTCGCTTCTATCGAGGAAGGCGTGGCGGGACTGGTGCACATCTCCGAATTCGCAAGCGAAGACGACCTCCGAGCGAAGCTGGAGCTCGGCAAGGTGTATCCATTCACTATCACCTTCTTCGAACCGAAAGACCGTCGAATGACTCTCAAACCGGCGGTATAGTGCAAACGCTCCATTGATGAAAGCGCCGAATACCCCGCGCTAGCGGCTCATCCCGCATTGTGTTAGCTTGCAGGCCGCGGCGGGACTTATGCCAAAAAGCCTCCGCTTAATATTGTCTGTAATCTGGCTTCACAACGAAAGGAATCGAGGACTGCCATGGCTCAAAAACCATTGGATAAGCCTGAGGTTGGCTGGAAAGTATTGATTCATACAGCCAAACTCAAGGACTTCGGGCACGAAGACGCAACGAAGGCTGGCCCGCTGATGGACCGCCTGGAAGTGCTGAGCGTGGCGGATATCAATCCTCCGGCGCCCGACGGGTCGCGGTATCAATGCCGCCTGAAAGTGCGGGACAGTGAGCCAATCACTGCCCGGGAAAACCAAATCACCATCGCTCGCCGGTTCTAACGCACGCCCCCAATTCGGCATGCTCTAGAGCAACAGGCGAAATGCGGACCTCGGTTGAGGTCCGCCATTTTTTATCCTGCGGAGTTAAAACGGTTCATCGCTATCTGAGGGCCATCAGCGACGGTGGCTTCGAGCGCGCCCGCTACTTTCTTGAAGACTTTTTTGAGTTCCGCGAGCTCAGCGGGTTTGAATTTTGAGAGGATGAAATCTACGACCTCTTTTTCGCCTTGCGGCTTGCGGAGCTTGCCGCCCGAAGTCGCGGGCGAGACGCCCACGCGCACGCGCGTGAATTTTTTGGTCTTGACGGCGCGCATGATGGACTCGACTCCCCTGTGCCCGCCGCTTCCTCTATTGAATGAGAGCTTCAGTCCGCCGATGGGCAGATCAAGGTCGTCGTAAATGACGACCATGCGCTCGGCAGCCTTCTGACTTTTGACGTATCGGGCGACGGCTGACCCGGATTTGTTCATGAATGTGTCTGGGGCGACGAGTACCACAGCTGTCTTACCTATCATGCCGCTCGATACGTGCGCTTTTGACTTCTTATCCTCCTTCCAATCGCCGAATTTCATCTCCGAAGCGAAGAATTCGAGCGCCGAACGGCCCGTATTGTGGCGCGTGCCCTGATATTCTCCCCCAGGATTGCCCAAACCGACGATTACCCATGCCATAGAAATAGTTTTTAGTTATTAGTTGTCAGTTGTGAGTAAGAACTGTTAGGGCGGATTGAATTTCATAACTATAAACTAACAACCATCAACTGCAAACTGTTAAACGCTTGGTGTCAACCGCACGAGCACAGTAGAATGTCGCACATGTCTGATACCGTGATGCAAGAAAGTTCATCACCGGAAATCAAAAAAGGTTCTCAACGCTCTCTCGTCACTTATACGGTCGTCGCGCTCGGTCTCGCGCTCTTCATCCGCTTCTTCATCGCGGCTCCATACGTCGTTTCGGGGCAATCCATGGAGCCCAACTTCCACGATTGGCAGTATTTGATAGTAGACCGCATTTCATACGACGTCGGAGCGCCCGCCCGCGGCGATATCATCGTTTTTGACCTGCCTCAGAACGAAAGTCGGGCCCTTATCAAGCGGATTATCGGTCTTCCGGGCGAGACCGTCGTGCTTTCGGGCCAAAGCGTCACCATAATCAACAGCGAACACCCCCAGGGCTTCAAGCTCGAAGAACCGTACCTCGATGCGGCCAACCTCACGGGCAGCAACGAGCTCACCATGAAGCTCGGCGCGGATGAATTCTTCGTTCTCGGCGATAATCGCCGCGTTTCCGCCGACTCGCGCATCTGGGGATCGCTGCCGCGCACCGATATCGTCGGACGCGTTTTCTTGCGCCTCTTTCCTCTCAATCAGATAAGTATCTTTCCCGCCGAATCAAGATATTTAGAAAAATAATATTCATTCGATGATACGCCTGAAAGACACGCAGTATCCGAATACCGCCGCGTTCCTCGGTAATGCCATCCGCATTGCGGAGTACTACGGATTCGCGCCGCTCGACAGCATGCAGCGCAACCCCGCCTACGCAGGCTCCTCGAATAAGCGCGGGGTCTTGCCGCTTTCGAAAGTCGAGTCCGAGATATCTTTTGCGCGCCGCGACGAGCGCACGCTCCTCTCTTCGGCACGCAAGTGCATGAACTGCCTTCCGACGCAGGTGAATCTCCCGCCCGCATCCGCGACGGGTCCTGCGGCACCGCCGCACAGCGGCACCTTGCTCGCATGGCGCACGCTTCCGAGCACGGCGGGCATCCCCGCGGTCTCATTCGAGCTGCACATCGTCGGCTCGACGAGCGCCGTCGCGGAAGCGCTTCTCATCGTCGTCGCCAACGCCATCGCCGAAGAGGCGGGCATCAGCGAACGCGCACTCGCCATCAACAACATCGGCTCGTCGGATTCCTCCAACCGTTTCGTGCGCGACATCGGGCTCTATCTGCGTAAGCACATTGAATCAATTTCTCCGACGCTGCGCCCGCGCGCTGCGGTCGACCCGCTCGGCACGCTGGTCCAGCTCATCGAGCGCGGCCACCCCGCGGCACCGCGCGCACCGCAGGCAATGGAATATCTGACCGAAGAAGAGCGCAGAAAATTCTGGGAACTCCTTGAGTATCTTGAGATGTTCGGATTGCCCTATGAATTGAATGCGCACATTCTCGGTAGCCGCGATTGCTGGTCGCACTCGCTCTTCGAGATATCCGCCAACGACCCGGAAACGGGCGCGCGCATGCCGTTTGCCTTCGGCGGCCGCTACGACCCGCTCGCGAGCCGTTTCGCGCGCACGCCATCATCCGCGACGATGGTATCCATCACCTGCGAAGTACGCGGCAAGACACGTGTGAAGCGCGAAAACCGGCCGCTGGGGGGCGAGGCGCAGCCCGCCATTTATTTCGCACACCTCGGCGGCGAAGCGCGCCGCCGCGTCCTCGGCGTGCTTGAAAATCTCCGCCGTGCCTCTATCCCCGTACACCAGGGCCTCTGGTACGAACGCATCGCCGAGCAGATGGCCGCGGCCCGCACGCTCGCCGTGCCCTACGTGCTCATCATGGGACACAAAGAAGCGATGGAAGGCACGATTCTCGTGCGCGAAGTCGCCACCAATTCCCAGGATGCGATTCCCCTTCCCGAACTCTCCAATTACCTCAAACGCCGCCGCGTCGGTCTCTGGAAGACCGAAACGCACGCCTGAAGTCTTATCAGGGGCGATATGTTATAATCGAGTCCATGAGGAAAGAAACGAAGATTAAAGCTGATATTGATACGGATTATGGAAAGTAC
>JBBUDH010000042.1:0-3823 GCA_038057405.1 Patescibacteria group bacterium | reverse complement strand
GACCCGGCACGACCGTGAGCGCCGCCTCACCGAGCATCGATGCCCAGTGCTTGTGTGCGACGAGGAGCACCTGTTCGTCGTCCTGGGCCACTTCGGTCATACCCATACACACAAAATGGCATTGTCTCTACTGCGCCATACTCGACCGTTAATCGAATGAG
This sequence comes from Patescibacteria group bacterium, assembly GCA_038057405.1. Taxonomy (GTDB): domain Bacteria; phylum Patescibacteriota; class Minisyncoccia; order Phycocordibacterales; family UBA2100; genus UBA10103. Next base: position 3,662 of record JBBUDH010000042.1, on the reverse strand, counting down.
TTCCTGTGCCCGCGTATCGCGATGCACGTTCTGAAATCATCGACAGGCGCGATGCCATTTTGTGTGTCGGGGTCATAGCGGCAGAAAGAGCGTGAGGAGGAGGAAGACAATACATCCCGCCGCGTAGATGAAAATCGCGCGTTTGGCCACGGAGCGGCTCATCGCGGAGTGTGTCCAGAAATGCCAGAAGAGCACGCCGAAGAAAAGCGCGAGGAGCAGTTCCGCAACAAAGACGACCCATCCGAGTCCGAGCATAGGGTAAGTATGTGGCTCGCGGTAGCCTGTGGCAACTGCTCCCTGTGCGTCATCGCCGCGTATTTGCCCGGTTAGTAGAATTTCGGCTTGCCGAAGGCGAACGCTGAGCACCAAAACGAAGGCTCTCAATCTATACTGCGTGGTCGACCTCGCTTATATCTGCGATGGCAGGGAGCAGAGCCGAAATTACACTACCGGGTTTGCGTTTTTTCCACACCTAGTGCATACTCTGCGGGTTCTATGACAGCGGAAGAGACAGTCAAAAAGGTGCGCAAGCCGCGCGCCAAAGTCGCCAAACCGGCGAGTGACTCTTCTGCGCAAGTCTCTCCGCGCTCCGCGCAAGCAGCTCCACGCGCAAAGAAAGCGGAAACCGCGCACCGCCTGCGCATCAAGGTACGCGCCTACGAGCACGGCATTCTCGATAAATCGGTGAAGCAAATCATTGATACCGCCGCCCGCTACAATGCGGAGGTGGTCGGTCCCGTGCCGCTCCCTATTGATATCAAGAAGTACACCGTCAATCGCGCAGCATTTATCGACAAAGATTCGCGCGAACAATTCGAGATGCGCATCCACAAGCGCATGATAGATATTCTCAATCCCGCACCAAAGGTGATAGAGGCCCTCACAAATATAGACTTACCGTCGGGCGTTTCAATCGATGTGAAGATGATGTGATTATTCAAATCTGATCCAATCAGATTTGAATAATCACGTCGATTGCCCGCATCGTGGCAATCGATGCGAACTAGATAGAGTCCGCATCGTGACTGTCGACTAATTCGATATCAACAGGCCGCCGCCCCAAAGGGGCGGCGGCATTTTCCATGCCGTATACTTACCGTAATGCCTTCTGCGCATCCCACGCACCGGTACTTTTTGTGGCTGGCGCTTCTTCTAGTCGCGCTCGCGCTCCTCGGATTCGGTTTTGGGTTTGGTCTACTATCCCGCGCCCCCGCCCAAACTAATTCCGCCCCGGCGGGATTCCCCGCTGAAGCCCCACCGCCCAAGCCGCAAGATTACGTCGCCGCGCAGAAGGGCTTTCAATACCTGGTTTCCTACTCCGACTCCGGTTTCCATCCTCTGACACTCTCCGTAAAAAAGGGGGAGACGGTCCGTATTAGCAATAATTCGAGGATGCCCGTGCAGCTCTCATTGTCCGGCTCTAAAATCGCCTCGTTCGGGCGCGCAGAATATTTCGAATACCTCTTTACCGAAGCAGGGAGCTTCACGTTTTCCGACGGCGCCAATGTGATAGTCGTTGATGCCGAATAAATAATCATATGTACACGCTCAGACTCACATTCGTTCTTCCGCTCCTCGCACTGCTTCTTCCCGCATTCGCGTTCGCGGGCTCGCAGTCATACACGACACCGGGTACCTACACCTTCACCGCGCCGGATTATGCAGGAACGCTCACCGTGACGATTAACGGAGCCGGTGGAGGAGGTGGAGGAGGAGGTGGTGGGGTGCAAACATGGACGTATCCTCAAGGAGGTACAGGCGACACCGGCTCATCCGGCGGCACTTCTTCTTTCGGAGGATCTGTAGTAGGCAATGGCGGCGGTGGCGGGCAAGGTGGCACTGGCGCGGCATTCGATTCTGAAGGAGGTTATTTTGGCACTACGGGGTCCGACGGCGGCAGCGGCTCGGCATCTGGCGGCAATTCAAATACTGCGGGGGCTGGAGCGGGTGGAGGTACCGGAGGTACCGGCGGATACTCGGTAGTCAATGACACTCCCGCACAGCAACTCAGCGTGTTCGGAGGCACCGGCGGTGCAGGGGGCTCTGGAGGCCGTTCGGTAAAGACATATTCCACCGGTACGCTTGCGTCCGGTACGCAAGTTGTAATTATTGTGGGCGCCGGAGGCGCCGGCGGGACGGGTGGTTGGGCAACCGGCTGGGCCGCGCCAGGGAACGCAGGAAGTAATGGTGGGAGTGGCTCCGTCACCGTCACGTGGACGGACGCCCCAACCCCGCCACCATCAGGCCTCTCCTGCTCCGTCACCTTCGACCAAAATCCACTCACCGGAGAGTCGACGACCATGCATTGGACCTCGACCGGCGCCGAGCTTTTCTATATCAACCAAGTCGGCTGGGTCGGAGCATCTGGTTCGGCGCAGGTGTCACAGACGGGTGATTACTCAGGCACCGTTTCGGGCGCGGGCGGCACCGCATCGTGCGCCGCAACATTGAACAGCCCGGGCGGGGGTTCGTGCACCGTCACCTCTCGCACCTGCAACCCGGCTACCAAGACCGTCACCGACAATTGCGGCAACACAACCGTCTGTACCTCCGGCTGCTCCACCGCGACCAGTCAGTGCATCGTCCCTTCCTGCCCCACGGGCTTTGTCCGCAGCAATGGCCAGTGTATCCGTGTGGTCTGTGAGGAAGGCTGGACGCTTTCAGGCAGCGTATGTATCCCGCCGCCGAGCGTTAGTTTCGAACCGTTCGACGCCATCGACAGGGGCGGGAATCCATTCAGGGCGACCGGGCACCTCCAAGCGTTTCCTTCACTTATCCCGCAGGGCCTCACCACCCGCCTCTACTGGAAGGTTAGTAACGCGCGCGGATGCACCGTGACGGGAACCAACAGCGATAATTGGGCTACGCTCAATTCCGACCCCTCGGGGGAGATCTCAGGTGAAATCAACAGCCAAACCATCTATACGCTTGACTGCCAAGCGCTACCCGGTGCCACGCCTCCGACTGTGCGCGAGACTGTCATCGTCAACATCCTACCGGTGTTTGAAGAGATCTAGAGCTATTCACACTCATCGTGATTTTGCGTCCGCACTCGCGACGCGATTGGTATACCCCGTGAGATAACCAGCCCTATACACATAGGAGTACTGCACGTATTTATCTCACGGGGTATACTGGGTTCATGAGCCGCACCGCCTCTCTCCGCATTCTTCTTATCGTTTTCGTTCTGCTCGCGATGCTGCCCTTTTGGGCGCATGCGCAAAACACGCAGAGCGATTTGCGTGCGACCATCCGCGCCGAACTCTTGAGCGACCCGCGTACGTCGAGTTTGTCTGAGGCACAGATAGATGCGCTCGTCGGCTTGCTTGCGGATGAGGCGGAAAAACAGGGCATCACCTCAGAGGACATCCAGTGGCGTCCGCAAAGCAGCGAGCGGTTCGTCGCGACCGAAAGTGCCGCGCCGCAAGCGCCCGCCTGTGCGGGAGGATTTCTCTGCACGATGACCGAAGCCTTCGGCTTCGTCGGTGCGGACACGACCATTCCGTTCACCCTCGGCGCAGCCTCAATGGGGCTCGTATGGATACTCGCAGAAATGATTCATCGCCGCCGCCATCCGTACGTGCCTGCCCCGCCGTCTCTCTAAGATTGGAGAAGATGAGATACATCGGTGACACCTCAGAAGTCGATATTTGAGGCAGAAT
>JBBUDH010000041.1:0-18764 GCA_038057405.1 Patescibacteria group bacterium | reverse complement strand
TCTGCCTCAAATATCGACTTCTGAGGTGTCACCGATGTATCTCATCTTCTCCACTTTCGCGGCACCAGGGGCACGGGCTACGCGTGCGGGAGGAACGTCACAAAAATCGCCATGAGCGCTATCCCCGCTGCGAAGAACGCCACGTGTTTTCCGTAGTGACCCCGCTCGCGTGCCGAGCTGAAAGAGTGCGGAATAAGGTCGTGGAACACGACGATGAGATACGCGCCCGCGGCAAGACCAAGCAGCGGTACTTCGATGGCGGCAAATTGTTCGAGGAGAAAGTACCCTCCTACCGATCCGATGAGGATTGTGGAGGAAACGAGAAAATTATACATAAGCGCAGTACGCACCGAAAGACCGGCTCCGCGCAGGACAAAAAACTCGGATATCTCCTGAAGCACTTCATGTACGAGAATGCTCACCGTACTCGCGATGCCGAGGATTGGCGAGGCGGCAAACGCGGCGACGATGACAATGCCGTCGCCGATGTTGTGAATGCCGTCGCTGAGAAGTACGCGATTCGCATCTATCATCGTGTGCGCGTGGTCCGCTGCTTCGACGTCGTGGTGGTGGTGAAAACCCGGCATAAAGCGGAACGCGACGAGCACCACAAGTGCACCCGCGATAATCCACGGAAGACCCGATGCGATGGAGCCTGTGTGCTCGACGATCTCGGTGGCAAGATTGTATGTGACGATAAGCAATACACCTGCCGCGAAGCTGACAAAGAAGTGGAGGTTGCGTTCGATAACCGGCCCTGCTTGCCGCCAAATGACGAGCTTCCCAGAAAGCGAGGCGAGCATGACCAGGAACGATGCCGCGAGTATTTCAGGCATGACGGAATGATTGCATAGATGTCTGTACCAGAAACTTCACCTTTCCAGTATACTATGGGCATGTCACTGAAGAAAAAGCTCCAAAATGTCCCTCCGTCGTGGCGCGCCCTCAAGCTCCTTTGGAGCGAGGAGTTAAGCTTTAGAGTGCTCGCAATCTGCGGCGCCGTCGTCATAGGACTGGCGTATTTCTTCGGAGTCACGCAGTCCGAATTTCTGATACTCATTCTCGTGATAGGTGCCGTGCTCGCCGTCGAGGCTCTCAATACCGCGCTTGAGGAACTGTGCGACCACGTGACGCCCGAAGAGCATCCTCATATCGGCAGGGTCAAAGACCTGGGCTCGGGAGCCACTCTTCTCATGATTATCGCAGCGCTCGCTACCGGACTTATTATTTTCGTCCCCTACGTTCTTCCTCTTATATGACGGGCTACCTGACCGGACTGGACGCGCAGGTACTGCAGTATTTTTTTGCATATCGCGACATGACGACTACCCTCTCATTTATCGGCATTACGGAGCTCGGAAGCACTGTTTTTGTCTGCGGACTTACCTTGTGCTTCGGAATCTATTTTGTGTTCCGCCGTCAGGTCCACCTCGCAGCGGGTCTTGCGGTCGCGGTATTCGGCGCGGGAGCTGCGGCGCTTCTTATTAAAGAGCTCATACATCGCGCGCGGCCGGAGCGGGTATTTCAGGCTTACCAAGAAACGGGTTTTTCTTTCCCGAGCGGACATGCGACGCTTGCGGCGGCCTTTTACGGTTTCCTCATCTGCCTCGTATGGCGCATGCTACCGCCGGGATTTCTGCGCACCGCGACCGTGAGCGCTCTCGCACTGCTCATTGCCCTCATCGCGTTCAGCCGTTTGTATCTCGGCGTACACTTTTTGAGTGATGTTTTTGGCGGACTTCTGCTCGGCGCGGCATTTGCCTACCTCGGAGCGGCATTCGTGAGAAAAATCGAGCCGCGCGGTTAGAGTTCCTTGCCCGAAAGCATGGTTTTGAGGAGCGCCATGCGGACGATAAGTCCGTACCCCACTTGGCGGAAATACACCGCATGCGGTGAAGCATCGACGGCCTCTTCTATCTCGCCGACTCTCGGAAGCGGATGGATGATGATGGCACCCTCCTTCATATGGTCGGCAACGTCGCGCGTAATGATGTAGCGACCGCGCTGCGCTTCGTACTCCTTCGGGTCGGGAATCCATTCCTTTGCGATGCGGGTCTGATAGACCACGTCGGCATCCTTGATGCCGGAGACCATATCTTCAGTTTCAGTAAAGGGGACGTTATTCTCTTTGAGATGCGCTTTGACGTCATCGCCCATGTTCAGCTCAGGTGAAGAGATAAACGTGACCTTAATATCTTTGTATTTGCTCAGAAGATACGCAAGCGAGCGCGCCGAGCGGTAGTAGCGGAGGTTGCCGACGAATGCGATGTTGATGCCGTCCTCACGCTTGAGTTCGCGCTGGATGGTGTAGAGGTCCAAGAGCGCCTGCGTAGGATGCTGACCCATGTTGCCGTCTCCTGCGTTGATGATAGGAACCTTTGAAACCGCGGCCGCGCGTTCGGCCGCGCCTACTTCGCCGTGGCGCAGCACGATGATATCGGAATATTGACTGATTACCTTGATGGCGTCCTCGAGCGTCTCTCCTTTCGATTGCGAGGAACTTTCAGAGCCGTCCACCGTAACGACGTCGCCGCCAAGGCGGTACATCGCGCTCTCGAAGGAGAGACGCGTGCGGGTGGAGGGCGCGAAGAAAAGCGAGCCCATAATCCTTCCTTCGAGCGATTTGTCGCGTTTGTCCTCGAGCGCTGTGGCGAACTCGAAGAGACGCTTCAGGGCGGGCCGGTCGAATTGCTGTGTTTCAACGAGGTGTTGCATTAGAAAACAGTGTAGACTATTTTTTTCCGGCTGCAACAGCCGGGGTGCGCAAAAATCCGAATTCGAAGCGTTTGTTCTCTATGACCCACCGGTACAGGGCGGGTGAAAGGAGCGTTGAAAATACGACCGTTCCTGCGAGGTGCATGAGCGTGAAAGAAATCTGTCCCGTGAGCGCCGCCATGAGCGGTTGGTGCATGAAGACGGGCCCTATCATCATCGTGACAGCGTCGTAGGCGATGGTCGCGGGAATCCCGAAAAGCAGGAAGTTTCTGACCGATGCATCGCGGTTCTTGAAAAAGAGGTGCGCCGCGATGCCGAGCAGGCCGTAGCATACTGCCGTCACGGCCGTCCAACTCCCCCACCCGCTCGTAATCGCGTCATAGAAGATGATGCCGAGAAATCCGAAAAGAAAGCTGCCCAAAATGCCGTAGCGTTTTGAGAAGGGCATCACTGTCGCGAGCATCGGCTCGAAATTCGGCGGGCGGAAGGGCATGAGGCGGAAGAGAAATACCGCAGCCCAACCGATGACAAATTTGAGTGTACCGCTTGATATCGAGAAGTGCATAGGGAGTCTATGATATCACGCTACCCGAGGTGCGCATGGTCGTTCCACACCCGCAACTGCCAGGGTGATTCCAAACCGTCCAGCCCTTGCCCCGTGTGGTCGTCAAAGCGCAATATTGAAAGACCGGTATTCCTCATGACTTGAAGGCCGCGCATCATGGCCATACATTCCTCACTTGTAAGTTTTTCACCGAAGATGACGGCGGCAGCAAGAATGGTTAGGAAAAAGCCGTGTGTGACGACAAGAATGTGTTCTTCGGTCCGATTCTCGAGGAATTTCAATCCCGCAAGGGCGCGTGTTTTTAAATCCTCGAAATTTTCGCCGTCCTCAAATCGATATCCCGGAATATGGAAATTATCCTGTATTGCTTGTATGGCGGCAGAGACTTCCGGAGCTTTCCTCTCCTTGCCCTGCAGACTCGACGGCAATTTGCGCTCCGTAAAGTAATCTGAAAACTCAAGCTGCTTCCCCATGTGCGAAGCGATGGTCGTCGCAGTGTCTTTGGCGCGTATAATTTCACTCGAGATAATGACGTCAATCGGCAATTTCTCACACCGCCTCGCGATGTGCATCGCCTGCTCCCGCCCGCTCGCGGAAAGTCCGGAGTCGGGGGAGTTGTACCTCCCGGTAGCATTATTGTCGCTTTCGCCGTGTCGTACTAAGTAAATCGTTTTCATTTTAGAGTACAAACTTGCCGTCCTTGTAGATGATTTTCGTACTGCCGTTTTTCAGGTGCGCGGTCACCGTGCGGCGGGTCGTCGAGATGATGTCGGTGTGGACGGATGAATCGTTAAACCCGAGCGCTTCCGCTTGTTTCGTCGTGAGCTTCGAGACATCGCCGCGGAAGGTGTCGCGGTACGACATACCGAGTGCCAGGTGCGTATTGCCGTACGGGCCGCCCATATTTTCATCGAAGAGCGTCTCGGCCATGAATTTGGTGATGCGGGAATGGCGCCTATCGGTCAACGAGTATTCCCCGATCTTGTTTGCATCCTTCGTGGCTATCATTTCTTTCAGGAGCTTTTCGTTGGTCTTCGCTTTTGATTTCACTACAAGGCCGTTCTTGAATTCGAGTTCGATGCCGGTAATTTTGTTGCTGTAGCGATAGAGCGGTTGATTGAATTTTATCCATCCGTTGGTGCCGCGCCAGTCGGGAGACGTGAAAATTTCGAAGCTCGGTATGTTGCGCCCCGAGCCCGCGAGCCAGTTGCGCTTTTCGCCGAGTTTTATCCAGAGGTCCATGTCGGGACCCACTGCATGCAGGCGGCTTATCTTCGGGGATAGTTTATTCAGCCTGCTGCGGTATTTCTCTATCTCGCGATACACGCTTTTCCATTTGGCGATGGGGTCTTTCTCGTCGAGGAAACACGCTTTGATTATCTGATTCCAATACTCTTTTTCAGAGAGCCCCGCTTCCTTTGCCATTGCCGGCGTCCCATAAAGCGCGATGGTCCAGGTGAATTTATTGTTCCACTCCTTCGCGTGCCGCCAATCCATAAAGGGCTTCAGGGCGAGGCCGCGCCGCATTATCTTCTTTCCGTCGACGCCTTTGAGCGCATGCGGGTCTTTCTCCGCAAGGATGAAAAGTGAGTGGTCCATTTCGTCCACAAGACCCTTCAGGTATTTTTTGGGGAAGAAATCGAGCTGATGGGGCTTCGCGTTTTCGTAAAAGTGCCGCGAGACGCTAATGTTGCGGCGTTTGTCGCCGTGCTCATCGTCGGGGCCGTAGTGCGCGATGACGTGGCCGCCGGCATCCACGATGGCGTTGCACACCGCGATGTAGAGTGGCTTTGCTGATTCGGAGCAGGATACGCGTACCACGTCGCCTTTTTTAATTCCTTTCCCGCCGCCGAGCGCGAAATTCACGAGCACATCCGCGTATTTTTTTAGAATCGTATCGTTTGGCAAATATGGTTTTGATGACATCGTCCCAGACTACAGGGGCTACGATTAATTGTCCAGAAAAAAATGGCGGGACCTGTACGGCCCCGCCGCTGTCTGCTCGCACCTGTGGGATTCGCAATTGAGGTTGCCTGTCACTTCGCCAGTGCAGCCATGTCCTCAAGCGTGTTCTTAGTCTCAGTTCCAAGCGTACGCATGCGTTGTTTAGCGCCCTGGACGAACTCGTTACAGATTCGCCGAGCCACGCTGTCAACGTTTTCCGCATCGTCCACGTGCCCGACGCGAGTGCGGACGCTGGCCGAGAACTTGATATCCTTACGTCCGTGGCCGAAATGACAGGCATCAATCTCGCCCGAAATGGTCAGCATCGGAGCGACAGGCGACCCGTCGAATGTGGCCGTCAAGATCTCGAACATGCCGAGAAAATCGTCGTGCTGATCGAGCAGCAAATCGTACACTTTGAGCACAATCTGCTGATGCCTTTTTGGGGCAATCTCCCAGTCACCCCCGTTAAGCGGAACAACTGGTTTCAGAAGGAACTTTGTAGCAGCTCTGTGAGAATCCAACATCGAACTTCTCCATGCTAAGAGCTATGAGCCCTTCGTTACATGACCGCGTCATGCCAGAGGATAATGCGACATATTTCGACTGGCGTCAACTCTTCACGGCAAGGTCTTACCTTGCCGTATTTTACAAATCATCGTCATATCGCGCGAAGGTGCGCGCGTCGTCCAGTAGCTCATCAAGTCGTGGCGGTGTTTCTAGTAGTTGTAATATCGCCCCCTTGTTGACTATCAGCGATTCCGGCCGAGCGGATCCGCAGTAGTCGGATAAACTAGAGTATCGGTATTGCGCTAACTTCTTTTTGACCTGCGTTCTGTTTCTTATAACGCCCTTTTTCCATTCTGGTTCATAGAGTTCCGCATGATTCGCGTGGATGTAATTAAAGACTCGTTCAAAATAGCTACCGGTGCCGACGTGCTTAGCTTTGAACGTTCCCTCAAACAATACCCCCGTCCGTTTATACCGGATATTGAAATACATTGTGTAGGCAGTGCCGAATTTGCGCATAAACGATGTTATGCCGCCCGCCGTACTTTCTCGAAGGAGCAGGTGGAAGTGGTTTGGCATGAGGTTGTATGCGCCAATGTCGACCAGGCGACTTCGTCTATCTAATCGTAGTACATCCTCCAGAGTCTTGCTGCGGAACCCTTGTTCGAAGTTACTTACATGAATTGGTTTTACACTGTTGCATGCGCACAGCAGGGCCAGCATACGCTCGTAATCATTTTTGTCCGTAAATATTTTCCGCTTATCTGTACCGCGGTTGTAGCAGTGGTACCATTCATCTGAAACTAATGGAACTTTACGCTCTCCCATGTTGGAGATTATATCACTGTATCCACGGCAAGGTCTTACCTTGCCGTGTGTCGCCCTGGACTACTACGTCTTACCGCCTCATGCAAAACAAAAGACTTTTTTCGGGAGTTGCTTTACCGGAACGTAATCTCCTGCGCCCGTTCTTTGATATCTATCGGATAGATGCCGGTAAAACACGAGGTGCAAAATTGGCTTTCGGGAAGTCCCGTCGCGGCTATCATGCCCTCGTATGAAAGAAAGCGCAGCGAGGTCGCACCGAGATACTCTTGCATTTCGGGAACGGACTTTGTGGCCGCGATGAGGTTTTTTTGATTGGGCGTGTCGATGCCGTAGAAATCGGGGAATTTGACGGGCGGCGATGCGACCAGGAAATGCACCTCTTTTGCTCCCGCCTCAAAAAGCATTTTTACAATCTGACGCGATGTCGTCCCACGGACGATAGAGTCATCGAACACGACGACCCGCTTACCACCGACGACTTCGGGAATCGCGGTCAGTTTCGCTTTCACGCCCTGCTCCCGCACATGCTGTTCGGGCGTGATGAACGTGCGATGGATGTAGCGGTTCTTCGTGAGGCCCATCTCGAAGCGGAGCCCAAGCGCGTCGGCATATCCGATGGCCGAAGCAATAGCTGTCTCGGGCACGGGAATGACGACATCCGCCTCAAGCGGATATTCTTTGGCAAGCTGCACGCCGAAATTGCGCCGCACCTCGTATACCGATTTGCCGAGCAGGCGGCTATCGGGGCGCGCGAAATAGACGAACTCAAATATGTCGAGCTTCGGGTTGGGCTCCGCGATTTGTTCGCTGTGCAATCCCTTCTCATCTATCACAAGTAATTCACCGGGTGCGATGTCGCGTTCGTATTCGGCACCGATGGGCGCAAATGCGCAGGTCTCCGATGCGATGACCCATCCCCCATTGAGCCGCGCGAGCGAAAGCGGCCGGATGCCGCAATGGTCGCGCACGGCGACGAGCGAATCGCTCGACATGATTAGCAGAGAGAACGCGCCCGTGAGCAACGGATAGACATCTTTAATGGCGGTCGTCAGTTCCACGCCTTCGCGCATCCTTGCCGCGATGGCTTCGACTATCATCCGCGAGTCGGAAAATTCCGCGGTGTCGACGTTTCGCGCTTTCAGAAACTCTTCAAGAGCCGCGGTCGTGGGAAGGTTGCCGTTGTGCACGAGCGCGATGGCGCCGTCGTCGGGCCCGGATGAAAGCGACACGGAATCGTTGAGGCTCGGATGCGGGTCTTCGTAGGAAACGGTCTTAAGCGCCGATGCGCCCGCCGCAAGCATCGGCTGCGCGTGTTTGACCTTCGAGCCGCCCGCGGTGGAATAACGATTATGGGCCACTGCGATGTGGCCCTTGAATCCTCCTATAAGTTCGTCGTTAAAGACCTGCGATACGAGGCCCATGCCTTTGTGCACCATCATCGTCTTGCCGTTGGCCGTAGCGATGCCGGCACTTTCCTGCCCGCGGTGCTGGAGGGCGAAGAGGCCGAAAAAGGAGAGCCGCGCGACTTCGAGTCCCTCTCCGTAGACTCCGAAGACCGCGCATTTTTCTCCGAGTAGTTCCATAGAGAAGTACGGATTATACCGCTTCAGGGGCCGCAACGCGAGGCCTTGATACGTACCGCCGGTGGACTCAAATCTTCTTCTCAAGCAGCCACAGCAGAATTGCTTTCTGCACGTGCTTGCGATTCTCGGCCTGGTCGAAGATGACTGAATTCTTGTGCTCGATGGCATCGCGGGATATTTCATAGCCCACGTGCATCGGCATGCAGTGCATGATGCCCGCTTGCGGCGCGTAGGTGTCGATGAGCGCGGCGTTGAGCTGGTACGGCATCAGAAGCGCTTTGCGACGTTCGTATTCATTTGCGAATTGCGGGCGCACACTCCCGTTGTCAAAATACTCCACGTCCATCCACGTGTCGGTATGGACGTAGTCGGCATCGCGGAGCGCCTCTTTTATTTTGAGCGTCTTTTTTACATGGCCGCTGCCGTCTGCGACTTCGTTCAACTCCGCGTCAATGCTCGCCGCATTCACCTCGGGTGTCGCCAAGACGATATCTATCCCCAACTTCGCGCAAGCAAGCTTCAGCGTGTTTGAGACGTTATTCTCGATGCCGAGCCAGGCTACTTTTTTTACTTTGTCCAAACCCCCCGAACGCTCGGCCATGGTGAAGATGTCCCCCAGTGCCTGACAGGGGTGGTACTTTTCGCTGCAGCCATCTATCACGGGTATCTGATTGAACGACGCCGCGAGCGCAAGGTCGTCGGCGCGCATGAGCCGCATCATCAGCACGTCGCCGAAGCGCATCGCCGCGCGTATCTCGTCGCGGAAATCGGCAAGGGCAAACTGGGTCTTGGCGGCATCAAGACAGATGGCGTGTCCGCCGAGCTCCGTCATGCCCGCTTCAAATGAAATGCGTGTACGCGTCGAGCCTTTCTGGAAAAACATGAGAAGCGTCTTGTCGCGTAAGATGTCTGTCGTCTCCCCCGCCTTGTATTTCTTCTTGAGCGTCGCAGCAATATCTAAAATCTCGCGGATGTCGTCCGCGCTCTGCTCTTTGAGAGAAATGAGATGCCTCATGAAGACAGGATGGCCTGAATTGATAAAAAAAGCAAAAGCAAAGCGCACGCGGAAATCATTCCGCGTGCGCCCGTATTTGCGCATCAGCGCATAAAGAGCCAACGTTTCCGCCTTTTCGAGTGATGCGGATTACGTGCAGTCGCACTTCGGGGCAGGCGTTTGCCTAACCCCGCCCGCTTCGCCCACTCCCGCACGTTCGGCATGGTGAATTTCGTCACCGCACGGAATCCGAGTTTAGAGGCGATGTGCCAAAGAACCGGATTCTTGCTGATGAGGAAAAATGTCGGATTTTTCCTCGGCAGTTCCTCCTCCTTTGGAGTGAATCGCTTGATCAGCTTCGCGATTAGCTTCTGCGCTGTGCCGTTCCCGTTGCCGCCCGCAACATACACGCGGCGGATTTCATACAACGGGTACAACGGGTCGAACGTCCGGTCTTCGATCGCAGCGTACGCGATGATGCGCCGGCCTTTTCTGCGAATCGCAGCCTGTCTCCGCCGGTGTGCCCGCCGGAGATCTTTTGCGTCGAGGCCAGCGGGATGGAACTCCCCGGTAGCCACCATTTCAGCCACAAGGGCATTCCAATCCAACTTCATCGCTAGCCTCCATTTTTCAGGCGTCGGGGAATCCGACAACGTCGATTTTCGGCGGGAATTCTTCGTTGTATTTCCCGCCGTCGAATGCGGCCCAGATATTCTTGAGCTGCCGATTTTTACTTCCAATCCGGCTTTCCAGCGTCAGAACGAACAACTTGTCATAACCGAGATAGGCGGTGAGGACGAAGATGTCGCCGTTGACGTGGCAGAGCACAGAGCCGATATCGAGAACGGGGATAAGGACGACTGCCGGGATTCCCTCCCGCGCAAGCAAGTCCTGAATCTCCGCCTGATTTTTTTCGAGGATGTCGCGGGCGAGTTGGCGCTCATCGAACGAGCGCGTTTCCCTGCCCAACGTCGTGTAGTTTTTTCCAAATCCACGCGCTTCGAATTGCTCGTTGATTTGGACCCCGCCGCCGCATACCACGACCACGTAGTATTCGGTCGCGAGTTTGCGTAGCCATGCCAAGACGTCGGGACGATTGATAAGGTCGCCCGAAAGCTTTACGAGTGCAGTTTTGCGAGCCATGAGGCCCTCCCTTGTGTGACGGTGAACATTTGATTGTGAAAGAACGCATCGCCAGATGCGTTCTTTGGTGAATACGCATCTAAAACGAAGAACGGCCCCTTTGAGGCCGTTTGGAAAGTTCGTTGTAGGGGTACAAACACTCTAAACAGCCTCAAATGAAGCTGTTCGTCGGACGTTATGTGTCATTGAAAGCATGTCCCTATACGGTACCACATCCCCTTTTTCGCGCAAGCCCCCTGTTGATAATAGAGATGCGGGCGCCCCTAGGGGCGCCCGCTGTTTGAAAGAACATAAAGGTCACGCAATCGTCACGGGCCTTTCAATTCTCCTCGGCCATGCCCGCGAGCTTTGCATTCTCGTATTGGGACTTTGCTTCACGCATCTCCGCGTCGCTCACCCATCCCCACTCGGTGTAACGCACACGTTCGCGAAATCCACCGGTAATGCGCCAGCAGATTTGTTGAGAGGTTGCCGGCGACACCGCATAGGAGTAGTTGTCGACGAACATCCAGAGATTTTTGTCGTCGCCGCGCCTTGAAAGGAAGATCCGGCATTTTCTATTTTCTTCCTGTATCCACTCTTGCCGCTCTCTTTCCCACGTGACGCGTTCTGCGATGATATCTGCCGAGGATCTGATCTGAAGCATCCGAGGCGGCTTCGGAACGAAGTCCGGACCGGCAAGGTTATGCATACTGGTCTCCTTTTTTCATGCTTGCGAGCGTACTGCGTCTTGCAGTAAGCAGGCGAAGCGCTGGATTTCATCACGTTGCTCTTTGGTCGTTGTGGCGACTTTGCTCACCACGAAAACCGGTTTTGAGGTGATAATGGTACAAATTTCCTTAAGACGATTAGCCTTCAGGGTAGTACCGCTATCCACGATAGTGACGCCGAAACGACGCAGGCGCGGAACTTCCGCCTCCACGCCACCTTGCACGGGGATTGTTTGGACATCGAGCCCGACCTTACCGAAGAAGTCACGAGTCAACCGCTCGTACTCCGTAAGCACAAAACTGTACTCCGGGATATCGTCGAGCGTTTGCACGGGGTCATCCTCGGCGGCGAACAGCACGACGCGTATCGCCGGCAACCCGAGTGGGGTGCTGGAGAGCTCGCCGAGCGTCTCCACATCCACCCCGGATTCCCTGAGCATATCGTCGCCGACAATGCCGGCATGGATGCGCCCGCGTGCGAGGAGAATGAGCATTCGTCGGGATTGTAGAATCATCCCTTCTGCGCTCAGTGACTCTGCGCGGAGTGTCGCGGCAAGTGCGACCGGGTGCTCACGTTCGAGCACCACGCCGGCCGCTTCGAACAAGTTTCTGCACCCGGGAAAGATGTGCTTCCCCTTCGGGATGCCGAACGTAAACATGGTTTTCTCCTGTATGGCGCGTGCGTGCGCGTTTTGAATGTACACTCTTGCAAGGGATGGCGGCTTTCACGCAAAAACCCCCTCGCGAGAGGGGGCTGGTTTGAAATCTTGAAATGACTATCAACTCAACTCCCTCTTGCCAGAGATGTTGAGCGATGATGCAACTTGCTGATGACGCGGCGGTAGCCCCCCTCGGGACCGTTAAGCCACAAGGATACACGTGCGACCGTGGTCGAGCTAAGTCCGGTTTTCTTTTCAATAACGGAATACGGCACCTTCTCGGAGAGCATTTCGGCGGTCTGGAACCGCTTCGAGAACTCTTCGATTTCTTCCGGCGTGAGCAGGTCACGCAAAAAACGCCGCGTCTCGCCAGGTGTTTTGAGCGACAAGACGGCGCGTATCAATTGCTTGTTTTTGGGCTTATTCCAGTCCATAGCGCTACTTTACTCTAGTGGAGTGCTTTAGTCAACTAAAGCTGTGGATAACGACATCAGCTTCTGTGGCGCTCGATTTCCGCGCGGATGCGATTGATGTCCGTGCGCTGCTTCATCCTTTCAAGCTCGGGGTCGTCCTCCATCGGCACTTGGAGGTGCCGCGCGACTTTGTCGAGCATGATAAGAAGCATGGTTACCTCCTCCTCCGCGCGCACGTCTATTTCAGTATCTATCTGTTCTCGTATATCCTCCATTTTGCTCTGACGATTCTGCGTGATGAGCACGATGATGGAGAGGACGATTGCCTCGAGCGAGACCACCATGGTGAGGAAGTTGAACGGGTACGGGTCGAAGACTCCGATGCCCGGAATATCACCGAGGTTGATGAGTATCCAGAAGAGAAAGAGGCCGACATTTGCAATGAGAAACGGTACGGTACCGAATTTAAGGGTGAGGAATTCCGCGAGCGTGCCCGTCCACGTCTGTTCCACCTGAAGACGCGACTTGATTTGTTCCCGTATTCGCTTTTGACGCGTTCGTACAGGCTGTTCAACGCCCGGAGTCGGATTTTGCATGTAGATAGTATATCCCGCGCATCAGCGAGTACCTCGCTTGAAGGGTATAAGTGCTCCGGCCTATGCGAAGCCCGGGAAGTAATCGGTCTTGATATTACGGCGCGGGATGTCCATCTGCCGGAGTGTGTCGCGGAATGCCGTGACCATTGTGTGAGGCCCGGAGATGTAAAACGTACGCTCCTTATAGTCAGGCACCTCGCGCTCTATCATCGCCGCGTCCACGTAGCCGCGCTCCCCTGTCCACGATGAGGGGGTCGCCTTGTCGGTCAGGGTGTAGACGACGCGAAACCGGTTGCTCGAGGCGGCGGCTTCGTCAAAAAGGTCTTTGTATGCGATTTCCACTTCCGTCTTGTTCGAATAGAAGAGTACTGCGTCCCGCACTTCCCTGCTGTCCAGAAGATATTTGACCATGCTCCGGAAAGGCGTCACACCGATGCCGCCCGCGATGAAGACGAGCTTCTGGTTTTTGTCGCGCGGGAGAGTGAAGTCGCCCGCGATGCTTCCCGCGAGCACCGTGCTTCCCGGCGTGAAGCCGGCAAGCGTCTTTTTGAACGTACTTGGTTTTTCGTAGAATTTGACACCGAGCCGCACGTCGTGCTCCGTCGGAGAGGATGCGAGGGTAAAGTACCGGCGGTTGCCTCTCGCGTCAGATGCCTCCGAGGCAAGCGTCCATTCGGCATATTGACCCGGCGAAAACTCCGGCGTCCGTCCGGCAAATACGAATTCATACGTGCCCGAAGCTATTTCTCTCATTTCTTTCAGTTTCAAAACAGCCTTGAATTTCGGACTGATGAGATACGAAAATACGTTGCCGAGGGCGAGCGCAAGCTCGGGCGTGAAGTACACCGAAAAGATGTGGACCCAGGGCGCGAAGAAAAATCCTACGAGCGCACCATAGAAGATGCGGCCGAGGCGACGCGGTGGCGTCGTCTGCGGCTCGGTGAGCATGACGAAGGCGAAGAAAAAGAGGGGCCCCCGGATAAGTGCTGTCGTGAGAGCAGGCAGTATCGGGCCGCCGCTTATTACCACGGGCAGAAGCGTACTCACGAGGGCGGAACAGAAAAATGCGACCACCAGATCTGCGTGGCGGAGTTTACGTACGACGAGAATCCCTCCGATGAGTACAATGGGCAGCATCGGCAGATTACCGCCGACCCACCACGTCGCCGACTGGTCGAGAAACAGCGCCGCCACGACGACGCCTAGTGCTGCAGGATTAAAAATATGTTTACCGCGAACTGCAAGAATGTATTTCGACGCCAAGGCAATCAGCGCCACCGCTATGAGAAAAAAGAACGATTCCGACGGTTTATCGGGATTGATGATGAGCGCGAGTATGAGTGCGGTGATAAGCGACGACTCGGCGTTCACGGGCACTTTCCATATCAGTGCTACGACCCTATTGAAGAGCCACGAGACTGCCGCGAGGAATCCCGCGGAGGCGACGAGATATACGGGGTTATACGGGAGAATGCCCGCAGCCGAGAATAGGACGGCCGCTCCCCAGAGAGCGAGGAGGTAGTACAGCAGGAGGCGGTACATCGTTATCCGGTTGAGAAGATCGTCAACGATGCGGAGCATACCGATATACTAGCGCAATTACGTGCGCCTGGTATGAAGCTCGTGCGCACTCACTTTTTGGCCGCGCGACTTGCTATCTGACGTACCTTCTTGACGATTGCCGCCGCCGAAATTCCCTCGTATTCCAAAAGTTCGGCGGGTTTGCCGCTGCGCGGCATCTTCCGCACCGCAAGCGACTCCACGGTAGCCGCATACGGCGCAAGCGCGCCTGCGACCGCTTCACCCAAGCCTCCTTCGGCATGGTGGTCCTCCACCGTGACGATGATACCTGTTTCTTTCGCCACCTTTTTGAGCGATTTCACATCAACGGGCTTCACGCTGTAGAGGTCGATCACGCGGACGCGGATGCCCTCCTTTTTCAATACCTCGTATGCATCGAGTGCTTCGTGGAGCGTGATGCCGGCCGCGACGATAGTCGCCACGTCACGCGCGCTTTTGCGCAAAGTCTTGCTGCCGCCAAGAGGAAATTGTTCATCGCCCGCGTATATGACAGGAGTCGCTTGGCGTGTCGTCCGTATATAGCAGACGCCCTCGTGCCCTCCTACCGCTTCCGTGAGCTTCTCGCACGATACGGCATCCGACGGGTACACGACCGTGCTTCCCAAGACGCTGCGGAACATCGCCATGTCGTCGAGTCCCATTTGCGAAGCTCCGTCTTCCCCGATG
Organism: Patescibacteria group bacterium; assembly: GCA_038057405.1. Taxonomy (GTDB): domain Bacteria; phylum Patescibacteriota; class Minisyncoccia; order Phycocordibacterales; family UBA2100; genus UBA10103. Next base: position 3,857 of record JBBUDH010000041.1, on the reverse strand, counting down.
GAGACGCCCGCGTGTGAGCCGCAGAAAATCATGTGAGCTCCCGCGTATTGCGCCATGCGTATCTGGTCGTGCGCGCGCGTGAGAAATGCGGCGAATGTCGAAAGAAACGGGACCTTACCGCGGCGCCACATCCCGAGGCCGACGCCCGCCATATTTTGTTCGGCGATGAACATCTCGAAGAAATCCTTCGGGAATTGTTTCTTAAAGCCGTCCGCGTAGGTCGAATTACTCACTTCGGCATCGAGTACCGCCATGTGCGGGTATTTCGCGCGGATACGCACAAGCGCATTACCGTATGCTTTGCGAGTCGCCACTTTATCGCCTTTCGTATACAAAACAGCTGCGGCTTCGTGCGGCGCGGCCTTCTTTGGGGCAATGGCCCGCGGCCGCCTGAGCTCTGCCGTAAGCGACGTATTCACCTCACCTAGTTCTGGAAGCGCTTTCGCAAGCTCTTCGGCTTTCAGCGTCTTGCCGTGCCAGTCGGGCTTGTTTTCCAGAAATGAAATGCCCCGCCCTTTAAAAGTTTTTGCGACAATCATCGCGGGTTTGCCTTTCGCGCGCTGCATCTTTTTGAACGCTTCTGTAACCTCCTTAAGTGAATGCCCGTCAACGACGCTCACATCCCAGCCGAACGCCGCGGCCTTCCGCGCATACGCCCGCACATCGTGCCCGTGCGCCGTTTCGCGGCTCTGCCCGAGGCGGTTCACGTCGATGATGGCGACGAGGTTATCGAGGCCGTAAAAAGACGCCGATTGCATGGCCTCCCACACCGAACCTTCCGCCACCTCGCTGTCGCCCAAGAGGACGTAGGTCTTGAAAGGAAGCCCGTCGCGCTTTGCCGAAAGTGCCATGCCCACACCCACCGATAATCCCTGGCCCAAAGAGCCGGTCGGCACTTCGGTAAACGGGAAATCCATCGTGGGGTGACCTTCGAGCCGCGAACCGAATTTTCTGAATGTATTGAGCTCCTTTTTTGGGAATCCGCCCGCGACCGCCCAGAGCGCATAAAAAAGCGGCGAAGCGTGTCCTTTCGAAAATATGAGTCTGTCGTTGTTGTGATACTTCGGATGCTTCACGTCGAATCTGAAAAATCCTCCGAACATGAGCGCCGTCATGAGGTCGGTCGCGGAGAGCGACGAGGTCGGATGGCCGGAGCCCGCGGCGGTCGAGGAGGTGAGGATGTGATGCCGTATCAGTGCCGCGAGACGTTCCAACTTGCGCATAAAAACGCACAGTAGCACATCCCGCCGACAAACAAAAATTACTCGAAGTCAGGCAGCTGCTGCTTGAGCTCACGTTCCAGCTCCGATGCTGTGGTGAAGACAATTGTGCGGAAACCGAGCGCTTCGGCGGCTGCGGTGTTGATGTCGGAATCGTCTATAAAGAGGCACTTATCGGAGGTCGTTTTTAATTGGGCGAGTACCGCCTCGTACGAGCGCGGGTCGGGCTTTGACGCCCCTATCTCATAGGAATACACGCGCTCGTCGAATAATTCGTGGAAGTTGAATTTTTCTTCGCAGTGGTCGAGCCACTCCTTGGAATGGTTCGAGAGTATCGAGAGCTTGTAACCGAGCGCGCGGAGCCGTATCACGATAGCTCGCGTGCCCTCCACCTCGACGAAATTGTCCCGTATGTGCCGCTTCAGCCACTCGACGGTCCCTATCTGCGGATATTTCTCGATAACATCATTCACATATTCGTCCTCGCTTACATTGCCGTGGAAAAATTCCTTCACAAGCGGCGTAAGCAACGGATGCTTTTCCTGTGCCCAATCCATCTTCGGGCCTTCAATCTCTAATTGGTGTTTTTCACGCAGGGCGATACCCGTATCCTTGATACCGGTGATAAGCACCTCCGAGAGGTCGAAAATAATGTGTTTAATCTGGTTACTCATATATATACTCACATACCCAAGTATGTGAGGGTGTTCAAACTTTATGTTTTTCCGGATTCGTCGCGCGAATCGTTTTCCCTGTGATAGTTCCCTTCCCGTCCACTTCGTAGCAAAAAACTTCCCCCGTGCCGAATTCGAGCGTGGCCACGGCGTCATCACTCAGCTTCTCCAAGTATTTCACGAGCGCGCGCAGCGAATTGCCGTGCGCGACAACGAGTACGTTTTTCCCCGCCTCGAGTTCCGGGAGGATACTCCCTGTATAGTACGGCACGATGCGGTTGTACACGTCTTTCATCGTCTCGCCGCCCTCGACGGGATGGTCCCAGCTGCGGCGTATCCGCTGAAATTCTTCGTCGCCTATTTCTTTTTTCACTTCCCACTTGTTCTTACCCGTGTGAACGCCGTAGCTGCGTTCGTTGAGCGCGGCGTCGCGCTTCGGCTCATGGTCGAGCCCGAGCGTCGTCTTAATCTCGTGCCACGTCTCATGTGCGCGCTTAAGCATCGAGACGTGGACGCTGTCGACGCGGATGTCTTTGATGGCCTCGCCTGCACGACGCGCTTCTTCAAATCCCTCTTCCGCTAGATTCACATCCGTCTGCCCCGTCCATTTGCCGAGTTTGTTCCACTCCGAGACGCCGTGTCTGACCAAAATGAGGTACGCCATAAGTGCCGCTATGATAGCGCATTCTTTCCCGCAAACACAGCTTTTTCCCCGAGCATCTCTTCGATGCGTAGTAGTTCGTTGTATTTTGCCAGGCGGTCGGTGCGGCTCATCGAGCCTGTCTTTATCTGCCCCGTGCCGAGACCGACCACCAGGTGTGCGATTGTCGTATCTTCCGTCTCACCCGATCGGTGCGAAATAACCGCGCGCCAGCCCGCCGCATGCGCCATATCCACCGCCGCGACGGTTTCCGTGAGCGTCCCTATCTGATTCACCTTTATCAAAATCGCGTTTGCCGCTTTCTCTTTGATACCACGTTCGAGGAATTTCACGTTGGTCACCAGGAGGTCGTCGCCGACGAGCTGTGTCGAGCCGCCGAGCTCCACCGTCAGTTGTTTCCACCCGTCCCAATCATCCTCGGCAAGCCCGTCTTCAATCGAGCGGATGGGATACTTCTTTTGCAATTCCCCGTACCAGGCGACCATCTCGGCGGAAGAACGCTGCGCGCCCTCGCACGCAAGTTTATACGTATCGTTCTCAAACATTTCCGAAGCCGCTGCGTCGAGCGCGAAGACGATATCTTTTCCGACCGCATAGCCCGCCTTTTCTATCGCCTCGGAAATCAGTGCGAGCGCTTCGGCGTTGCCACCCGTCACTTTAGGAGCAAATCCACCCTCGTCGCCTACCGTCGTACCGTAGCCTTTTCCTTTCAAAACGCTTTTGAGCACGTGGAATACTTCCGTCATCATGCGCACGCCCTCGCGGAAGGTGGGTGCGCCGACGGGCATAATCATAAATTCCTGAATATCCGTGGACTCCCAATTTGTGTGGGCGCCGCCGTTGAGGATGTTGCACTGCGGAAGCGGGAGCAACGGCTCACGGGGCTTGGATGAAAGCGTGCGGATGTATTCGTACAAGGGCACTTTATTTGCCCGTGCGGTAGCGTGGGCAGCCGCAAGCGAGACGGAAAGAATCGCATTTGCACCGAGGCGCTTTTTGTTCTCCGTACCGTCGAGCGCGATAAGCGCTGCGTCTATTTCAGATTGTGCACCCGCATCTTTTCCCACGATTGCTTGCGCTATCTCGCCCTGCACATTCTCTACCGCTTTGGAAACTCCCTTGCCGCCGTAACGACTCTTGTCGCCGTCGCGCAGTTCGTGCGCTTCGTGCGCGCCTGTGGAAGCGCCGGAGGGCACGGCCGCGCGCCCCATCGTGCCGTCGTCGAAGATGACATCCGCCTCCACTGTGGGGTTTCCCCGTGAGTCGAGGATTTCCCGCGCGCAAACGGCAGAGATTTTCATG
>JBBUDH010000040.1:0-11726 GCA_038057405.1 Patescibacteria group bacterium | reverse complement strand
CATGAGGAAAGAAACGAAGATTAAAGCTGATATTGATACGGATTATGGAAAGTACTCAATAGTCCTTGAGCCGGAAAAGGACATGGGTGGCTATATGGTCACTGCTCCCAAGCGGCCGGACGTTATCACATGGGGAAAGACGCAAGCCCACGCCAAACGCATGGCAAAAGAAGCCATCGAATGTTCCGTCGAAGGCGACGTGCTGGTTGCTGCTGAAAAGGAAGGAATAGTGGCAATCCGTAAACAACGCGTCACGGCATGAGTCTTCTTCCTATACTCGCTGCACGAGAGGTCCTCCGCCGTTTGCTTCGCGCGGGATTCCGTATCGTTGGACAACGAGGAAGTCATGTAAAACTCTTCAACCCGATAACCGGTAAAAGCACGCAAATTCCAATGCATCCGGGTGACTTGGGTCGGAGCTTGATTACGAAGATACTCAGGCAGGCGGGTATCTCCGTTCAAAAGTTCTTGAAGCTTTGATCTTGCCCCTTTGATTTTTTCTTCACGGTAAGGTAAGACCTTGCCGTGAACTGGGGCTTTTTGTTGATTTTTAGACCCGGCAGTGTATACTGCCGCTTCATGTCCATTAATGCAGAAGTATCCAAAAGCGGCAATGAAAGCACGCTTTCTACCATTCGCAAATTCTCCCGCCGCGTACAGGGTACGGGCTTGGTGAGGACGGTACGCGGAGGCCGCTACTACGTGCGCACCGCATCCAAAATCGTCAAGAAGAAGCGCGCGCTCAAGCTCATCAAGCGCCGCGCCGACTACAAGCAGCTCATCAAGGAAGGTAAAGTCATCGAGGCGGCACCCCGCCACGGAGGAGGCCGCCCGTCGTTCAACCGCCCCGGTCACACCGAACAATCGTCTACCCCAAAACCGGCCGAGGCCACTCCCGTCGCCCGCTAGCAATTGATGTTGGATATAAGGACTACTCTCCGTCCCGCCCCTTTTCTTAAAGGAGCGGGGTTTATTCCGTATGAAAAAATCGCGGATGCGATTTTGGGCAAAAACTACGACCTCTCGCTCGTCGTCTGCGGCGACGACCTCGCACGCAGGATGAACAAGGAGTACAGGAAGAAAGATTACAAACCCAACGTCCTTTCATTCCCCCTTTCGAAGGACGAGGGTGAGATTTTCCTCAATGCGCGCGCGGCGGCGCCCGCAGCGCGCCGCTACGGTGTCTCCCTGCGTGACCGCCTCGCATTCCTGTTTGTCCACGGGTGTTTTCATTTGAAGGGGCTCTCACATGGGCGTACAATGGAGGTGACTGAGCAGCGCATCTTGCGCGCCTTTCACTTTTCATGCAACGGCCAGTATACGCAGGAATAGACATCGGCACCTATCACGTCAAGGTCGTTATTGCGACACCCTCCGAGAATCCCGAACTCCCGCTCAACATCATCGGTACGGGCACTTCCACATCCCGCGGCTTGCGACACGGCTATATCATAGATAAGAAGGAGGCGACCAGGAGCATCCGCGAGGCGCTCGGCCGCGCGATTGGTGCCGCGCGGGTCAAGGTGCGAAGCGCGCGGGTCGCGCTCGGCGGCATCGGGCTCGATGAGATACGCTCGACGGGCGAAGTCGCGCTTACCGCCTCGGGCGGCATCGTGACCGAACGCGAGATAGAACGCGCGCTGCGCGAGAGTGAGAAGAAAGCTTCCTCCAAGTTGACGAACCGTACGGTCATTCACGCGATTCCGCTCGAATACCGCGTAGACGGCACCAAGGTCTTCGGCAAACCGCAGGGCCTCCAGGGGACGCGGCTCACGGTAGATACGCTCCTTATCACGATGCTCTCGCAGCACCAGGACGACCTCATAGAGGCCGTCGAGGCCGCGGGTGTCGAGGTGGACGGTGTCATGGCCTCGCCGCTTGCGGCGAGCCTCGTCACGCTCACGCGCGCACAGAAGACCGCAGGCGTCGTCCTCGCGAACATCGGCTCCGAGACTCTCTCCATCGTCATTTTTGAGGACGACACTCCTGTCTCCCTGAAGGTCTTCCCGACCGGCTCGTCGGAAATAACAGAATCCATCGCGCTCTCATTCAAGATACCGCTGCACGAAGCCGAGAGCCTGAAGCGAGGCGGTGTGACGGGCAGCGATATCCCCGAAAAGAAAATGAGCGTCATCGTCGGGGCGCAGCTCAAAGAAATGTATACCCTCGTCAATGCTCACTTGAAGACCATTAGCCGCCACCGCCTCCTGCCCGCAGGCATCGTCATCACGGGCGGCGGCTCGGGGCTCACCTCCGCGGCCGAGATAGCCCGCGCCGTGCTCCAGCTACCCTCCCAAATCTCACAGATAGGGCACCTGCCCCGCTCCTCGGGCGTAGACGCCACCTGGGCGGTCGCCTACGGCCTGTGCCGCTGGGCCTACGCCGAAGACACCTCAGGCCAGACGCACACCTTCGGTCAGGTCATAAGCGGCGGTTGGGAATCATTGAAACAAGGTCTCCGTTCGCTTCTTCCTTAGGACACTCCAATATTGAGGAGTCAAGCTTGCCCTTTTCGGTAAAGTGCTATTATGGCTTCACTATGACAAAACAAGTAAAGCCGGATGTAGAGTCGTTCGCACGGATTCGAGTCGTCGGAGTCGGAGGATCGGGAGGCAATGCCGTCAATCACATGATGGCATCGCACGTGATGGGCGTTGATTTCATAGCTATCAATACGGATGCGCAAGACCTTCACAAGAACAAAGCGAAGCGCAAAATTCACATCGGCAAGAATCTAACGCGCGGTCTCGGCGCGGGTATGAATGCGGAGCTCGGCAAACAGGCGGCCGAAGAGACGCGCGAAGACATTCAGGAAGCCATCAAAAATTCGGACATGGTCTTCATCACGTGCGGCATGGGCGGCGGCACGGGCACGGGCGCGGCACCCGTCGTCGCAAAAATCGCACGCGAGCTCGGAGCACTCACTGTCGGCGTCGTCACGCGCCCGTTCGGATTTGAAGGACAGCAGCGCATGCGCCTCGCCGAGGCGGGCCTCGCCGAATTACGCAAGGCCGTAGACGCGCTCATCATCATCCCCAACGACAAACTCCTCGCCATCGTCTCCCGCGAGACGGGCATCAAGAACGCCTTCGCGATGTGCGATGACATCTTGAAACAAGCCGTCGAGGGGATTTCCGACCTCATCACCACGACAGGTATCATCAACGTCGACTTCGCCGACGTGCGCGCCATCATGCACAATGCGGGCTCGGCACTTATGGGCATCGGCACCGCTATCGGCGAGCACCGTGCGGAAATGGCCGCACGCGCAGCCATCAATTCCCCGCTCCTCGAAGTTTCTATCCACGGAGCCAAGGGCGTCCTTTTCTCCATCGCAGGCGGCGAAGACCTCGGAATGCTCGAAGTGCAGGATGCAGCCAACGTCATCACCGAAGCTATCGACCCCGACGCCAAAGTCATCTTCGGCGCTGTTACCGATTCTTCGCTCAAGAAGGGTCAGGTACGCGTGACGGTCATCGCGACAGGCTTCCCCGAGGCGGGAGCGCGCAGCTCGCTTTTCGCAGGCTCACCGCGGCTCGTGCCCAACAAGAAAGACCAGGATGTACCGCCCGTTAATCCCCGCGCACGTGAAGAAATGAAGAAAATCATGGAGACTCCGGAGAAGCAGGAAAAGATAGCGGCAAAGGAGCCGTTGAAGTCCGATATTTCAAAGACTCCGCTTAAGACCGACGACGATGACGACAGCTGGGGCGGGCTCCCGTCGTTTCTACGAAGGAAGTAGCAAGTATCAAGTAGCGGGTATCAAGTTTGATACTTATGCACCTTTCTATTATTTGTTGTTTGATACTTGATACCTGATACTTATACGATTATGTACGAATTAGCAATTATCGGTGGTGGGCCCGCAGGGGCCGCTGCGGCTATCTACGCCGCGCGTAAACGCCTGAGGACCGTCATGATACTCGAGGAGTGGGGCGGACAGAGCGGTGTCTCGACGGGTATTCAGAACTGGATTGGTACTCCCAACATTTCAGGCGCCGACCTCGCCGATAATTTGAAAAAGCACGTCATGGAATACGCGGGTGAGTTTTTGACTATTCATTCCCCTGTCCGCGCGACGGGCCTTACGCCGAAAGACATGTCCGTCGAAGTGACGCTTTCAAAAGGCGAGCCCGTAGTCGCGTCGGCGGTCCTTATAACCACAGGCGCCAACAGGCGCAAGCTTGAAGTCCCGGGGGCAGAAAAATACGACCAGAAAGGACTTACCTATTGCGCCTCGTGCGACGGACCGCTCTTCGCCGACAAGGACGTCGCCGTCATCGGCGGCGGCAACGCGGCATTTGAAACGGCACTGCAGCTGCTTACCTACTGCAAGACCGTGACGCTCTTCAATCGCGGCGACATCTTCAAGGCGGATGCGATAAGCGTCGCCGCCGCGCTCGCGCATCCGAATATGCATGTGGTGAAAAACAGCGATATTCTCGAAGTCGTCGGGGATACATTTGTCACGGGTCTGCGTTGGAAGAATGTGCAAAGCGGCAAGGAAGAGCTTTTGCCCGTCGAAGGCATCTTTGTGGAAATCGGCCTTATTCCGAACACGGGATGGACGGGCTCCGTTATCGAGAAAAATGCGGTCGGTCAGATACAAGTGGACCCGCGCACGCACCAGACCTCGCACGCGCGCATCTGGGCCGCGGGCGACTGTACCAACGGCCTCTACCACCAGAACAACATCGCTGCGGGCGACGCCGTAAAAGCGCTGGAGGACATCTACATGTCCCTGCGCACAAAGGAGCAAGCGGTTTAATGCCGGAAATGGCGGATGTGGGTGGTGACCATCGCTATTCCCGCTTTGTCGGCGGCGTCTATAGAATCTTTGTCTTTGAGGGAGCCTCCGGGTTGGATTATCGCCGTCGCGCCCATTCGCGCGGCCTCTTCCACGCAGTCGGGGAACGGAAAGAAGGCGTCCGAGGCCATGGAGGCACCTTTGAGTGAGATGCCCGCCTCTTCCGCTTTCATTGCGGCGATTTTGGCCGAATAGATACGGCTCATTTGGCCCGCACCGATACCCACCGTCGCGCCATTTTTTGCATAGACGATTGCATTGGATTTCACATGCTTCACTACGGTGAAAGCGAACATCATATCGGAAAGCTCCGATGACGTAGGTGCGCGTTTGGTGACGGTTGCGACTTCCCCATCAAAGACTTTGCTGTCCGCATCCTGCACAAGAAATCCTCCCGCAATAGAACGTACGGTTTTTCTTTTTGCCTCAGCGTCAGGCATCGCACCCGTGAGGAGTACGCGGACATTGGGCTTGGCCGAAAGGATGACGAGCGCGTCTTCTTCAGCGTCGGGTGCGATAATGACTTCCAAAAATATTTGTACCAATTCGGTCGCGAGTACGGCGGTCAGTTTGGAATTAAGAGCCACGATACCGCCGAAGGCCGATACCTTGTCGCAAGCGAGGGCGCGGAGATATGCCTCGTGAACGCTCTCGCCCACCGCGACCCCGCACGGATTCATATGCTTCACGATGACGCAGGCGGGCTCGTCGAATTCGGAGACGCATTCGAATGCGGCGTCGGCATCCTGAAGGTTGTTGTAGCTCAGTTCTTTGCCCTGTACCTTGCGTGCCGAGGCGACCCCTGGACGCTTGTCGCCCGGATTCAGGTAGAGCGCACCACCTTGGTGTGAATTCTCGCCGTAGCGTAGAACCTCGGCGCGCTTGAGATTGAGCTGCATCTCCTCGGGAAACTCTGCCTCTGTCATCTCGATAGTTTACTCAACAACAACAATTTTACCAAATGCGCTCGAATTGAGATGGTCGTGGTAGCCCCACGTGCCCGTTTTGGTGAAGGTGAAGGAGTAGTCTCCCCCGCCGACACACTGGTCGAATGCCGTGCGCGACGTGTCAGGACAGTGCTCCGTGCGCGACGTGCCGCTGTATGCGGTATGCGCCGGGTGCTGCGCGGAAGCCACCCACATATTGCTGCCGCTCGCGTTCTTCCATGTGACCGTACCTCCCTTCCGTATCGTCACTTCCTGCGGCGAGTAGGAGCTGCCGCTGTACGTGACGGTCGCCGTCATCGGCGCGGTATTTACATTTACATCCACTCCTACCTGCGCACCCGTATCCGAGGTCGTATCCTGCGGCGCAGGGATAACGGCTTCGTTGCCTGCGCTCTGATTGCCCGAAGTAAACCACCAAGCGCCCGCTGCGATGATAAGGAGCCCGACTATCACTGCTATCCATCCGTTTTGTGTCATAACAAAAATCTATAGTTACGCGATTAATATTCTAACGTGCCATCGAGTATACCACCGCGTACGGTGAAGAAAACATGAGGTTCACTGAGCTTTTTTAGCGAGGAAATCCTTGCCGTGCCCTATGTCGGTATTGACGGGGATATTGCCTTCGCAGAGCTCGCACTCACCCGCTTCGAAGGAATCGAGATGCACATTGAGAAGCTGGTCGAATATAGGCGGGTTGCCCACGTTTTCTTTCGTCACGTCGCCGCGATTACAGATGGCTATCGCTCCGACGACATCGGCTCCCGCAGCACGGGAAGCTTCGACGACCTTGCGCAGCGAGCCGCCGGTCGTGACGAGGTCTTCCACGACGAGGGTCTTCTTACCCTTCACGACTTGGTCGTATCCGCGCTTGATGATGAATCCCCCTTGTCCGTCTTTGTCCGCGTAGACGCCGTACACCTCGCGGCCGGTGAGCTCGCAGAGGTGGTACGCGGTCCATTGCGAAAGAATCGCCGCGCCTATCGCCGGGCCGATGACGGCTTCGACGCCCGCGTCTTTGAATCTCTCCGCCATCGCGCGGCAGACCTGCGATGTCTCGCGCGTATACGCGTACATGGCATCTTTCAGAATATACGAGCCGGCGTGTCTGCCGGAAGTAAGCACAAAATGTCCCGCGCGGAACGCACCGACTTTTTGGAGGAGTTCAAGGACTTCGTCTTCGTTCATAAGCGACTATTGTACAAGGGCTGCCCTGATTGCGCCATGAAGGGCTGTGGCTTTCTCGCGAGCCGCTTGCGCAAAGTCGGGTCCATTGGAAGCGAATATGACCGCACGCGACGCGCTGATTATCATTCCCCTGCCGCGGCTGTCTTTCCCTGCAGCGACCGTCTTTTCTACCTCGCCGCCCTGCGCACCGATGGCAGGGATGAGTATGGGCATGTCGCCCACTATCGCACGTACCGCGCGCAGCTCTTCGGGGTAAGTGGCGCCGACTACGAGCGCGCAGTTGCCGTTCTCATTCCACTTCTCGGCAACATGGCGTGCGACTATTTTGTAGAGCGGTTCGCCGTCTATCAGGAGGTCTTGGAACTCGCCCGCGCCGTTGTTGGAAGTGCGGCACCAGACGATGACACCCTTTTCTTTGCGCTCAAGAAAGGGCAAGAGCGCCTCGCGGCCGGGATACGGATTGACCGTTATCGCGTCGGCATGCAAATGGTCGAAAGCCGAGGCCACATAGCCGTTGTTGGTATTGCCGATGTCCGCGCGCTTGGAGTCGAGGATGACAGGCACCTGCGGCGCGACCTCGCGGATGTATTGAATGGTAGCGCGCATCGCCTTGCATCCCTCGTCCCCGTGCGCCTCGTAGAAGGCGGAATTGGGCTTGTAGGCGCAGACAATGTCTTTCGTAGCGTCTATGATGGCGCGGTTGAAAGCCACTATAGTCTCGCCGACTCCCCCCTGCCTGGCGGCTTCGGGTATCTTTTCGTACTCGCTGTCGAGCCCCACACAGAGAAACTTGCCCTGCTCCCATTGGGCTTCCAAGAGCTCTCTGAAGTTCCGCTCGGCCATTGGAGGCCATTGTATCGTTTCTCTACCGTTTCGCCAATTGCCGGCGGCGGACCAGTATCAGGAAGGCAAAAACAGCGTTGGTCGCGACGAGGGAGACGGGAAAAAGTGCGGTCGTAAGGTTGAAAGAAACGAGCGCAAAAAGGCTGATGAAATATTTCGCGGCGGAAAATACGAAGAGGCTCGCCGTTTCCTCGTGCGGTTCGATATAGGCCTTGCGGTACGTCGGTGCAAACGCAATCGCGTCCGTCACCGTCACGATTACCACTGCCCACAGCGGGTCATCCGTTGCCCGCCACAAGACAATCCCGAGAAGTGCCCCCGCGAAGCAAAACCAGTCAAAGGTCGTTATCTCCCGATGACCTTTCAGTATCGAAAGAATTGCGATACCGAATACCGCGACCGCGCTCACCCCCGTGACCCACGCGCCGGGCCCCGCGCCCGTGAAAATCTGCGCGAAAAACGTAATGCCCATGAGGAGTGCGAATGCAAACCAGGAAAACGGATGCGGCTTGGTCGTGCCGCGGAAGATATCCCGATAGTAAGGCACGTAGCCGATGAGTCCGACAACGACGGCCAGAATGCCCAGAATTACTTTGTAGTCGTACATCATACTTTCAGTTGCCGGCGGCGGAGCAGAATAGTTACGACTAGCAATGCATTTACGGCCACGACGCCCGCCGGAAACAGCGCAGTAGTGACTGTTAATACTTGCAGTGCCGCGATGCCGAGACTGAATCTGACAACATCAACAATCCAAACGCTTATCGACTCTTCGTTTGGTCTGACAAACGACTTTCTGAATGTGGGAATGAGGGCAATGGTATTGACCACCGTGAGAACCACAACGGCGCTTAGAGGATTTTCCGTTACGCTCCAAAGAACAATGCCAAGACCGGCACCCACGAGGCACACCCAATCTATGGGTCGGATATTTTTCTCGCCCTTAAATATCGCAAGCACCGTAATGATCGAATTTGCGACCACTGCCGTTCCCAGAACCCAAGACCCGGCACCGCCGCCCTCAAGGACTTGAACTACGAATATAGTGCCGTCGATAATTACGTATATGAGCCATGTGAAAACATGCGGCTTCGTCGACCCTTTGATGATGCTCCATATATACAAAGAGTCGCCGACGAGGACGAGGCTCGCTGCGATTGCGCCAAGCACGACATGGTAGTCGTATATCACCCGCGCATTATCTCATGCCTACTTCGCGTTGGAGTCGACTTGGTGGACGCCAAAGATGTTGCCTTCAGTGTCGAGATAGTATGCCTGCCACGCCATACCCGTGAGGGCGAATTTCGGCATCGCCTCCGTGCCTCCCGCAGCCAGGATTTTTTTAATCGTTCCGTCAATGTTGTCCACCTGCGCGGTACAGACGAATGCGTTCACGCCCTTGCCTTCCACCTTCGCATTGCGGCGCAAAAGACCTCCGTTAATCCCAGGCTCTTTGCTGTCTTTCGGGGCCGTCATCACAAGCCAGTATTCCATGGCAGGCGAATCAAATTTGGTTATCTCCCAGCCGAATATCTCGCGATAAAACTTCGCTGCGCGCTCAGGGTCATCCGCCTGTATCTCAAAATGTACGACTCTGTTCATAAGTATGTGTTAATTTCTAAAGTAATTACTCTATATCTTTTCGTGTGTGAACACGACATGAAGAAAGTCTCCTACCGTTAGCTCGCGCTGCGCTCGCCGCGGAAGAGGGCTTTGCCCAGCTCAATTGCCGTCATGTTGAGCAGGCCGACGAGCACCACCCCGAAGAGCCACGCGGCAGGCAGCGCTACCGTGCCGAGCACACTCTGGAGCAGCGGCACATAGATGGCGAGGAGCATCAGCGCGATGCCGATGGAAACACCGCCGATGAGATAGGCATTTGAAAAGAAGTTGTATCTGAAAATGCTTCTATCGAGGTCGCGCAGCGAGAATGCGAGGAAGAGCGTGTAGCTCCCGAAGCTCGCGAATATGAATGTCTGCACAAGCGCGAGCGGGAAGCCCGCATGGGTCAGTATCCAGTACAGGCCGAAAAGAAAAGCGCTTGTTGAAAAGCCGACGAAGAGGATAAGGAAGCGCATCATCGGGTCGAAGAGCGAACCGCGGGGATTCGGGCGGCCTTCGAGTGCGCCGTCTCCTTTTTCGAAAGCGAAAGCGATTGCGGGAAAACTATCGGAGAAGAAATTGACGTAGAGGATTTGGAGCGCATTGAGGGGAAGCGGCAATCCGACGACGAGCGCGCCGCCGATAAGTAGCAGTTCGTCAAAGACCGAGGAAAGCAGGTACACGAGTACCTTACGGATATTTTTCATAATCTGCCTTCCCTCTTCCACTGCGGCCACAATGGTCTCGAAATTGTCGTCCAAGAGTACGAGGTCGGCCACATCGCGGGCCACTTCGGTGCCCGAGCCCATCGCGATACCGATGTCCGCCTGCTTGATGCTCGGCGCGTCGTTGACCCCGTCGCCCGTCATCGCGACGACCTCGCCCATCTCCTGCAGCGTCCTCACTATCATCATTTTGTCGAGCGGCGACACACGCGAAATCACCCGCAGGGTGGCGAGGCGGCGTTTGAGCTCATCTGCACTCAAACCCCGCAGCTCCGCGGCATCGAGGACGCTGCCCTCTTCGACGGGCAATCCAACCTCGCGCGCGATGGCCTCGGCGGTACCGTGATGGTCGCCCGTCATGATGACCGTCCGTATGCCCGCGCGCTCGACGCGGCGTATCGCGCCTTCGACCCCCGGCCGTATGGGGTCGCGCAGCGTGAGCAACCCGCGGAAGGAGAGCCGCTCGGCCTTGATGTCGTGCGGAAATGCCGCCGCCTCCCTCGCGTCCACTGTCTTTATGGCGACCGCCACCACGAATTCGCCGCCGCTCGCAAGCGCGTGAATCTGCTGGAGCGCGTGCCGTTTCTCGGAATCGCTCATGAGCGAGCGTTCGACGAGAATGTCCGCCGCGCCGAAAAATATCAGTTCATGCTTCCCCGCCCGCTCGACGAGCGATGCGGAGAATTTGTTGACCGCATTGAAAGGCAGCGAGCGCACGATTTTGTATTGCTGCTTCACCTCCATGTCGGAGATGCCGCGCAGCGCCGCGGCGCGCACGAGCGATACTTCGAGTATCTTTCCGCTCATCCGCCACTCCGCAATCGGGTCCTGCCTGTTTTCGATGAGCACGTTTGAATTGAGTATCGCGAGCTCAAGCAGCACATTTTTTTCGAGGCCCTCGGGCAAAAGCTTCGCAAGCTCCATTTTGGCCATCGTGAGCGTGCCTGTCTTGTCGGTGAGGATAAAGGTCGTGCTGCCGAGGGCTTCGGCCGCCACGAGCTTGCGGACGACGCCCTTGCGCTTTGCCATGCGCTGTACCCCGATTGCCAGGATGACCGTAAGCGCGATTGGGAGCCCCTCAGGCACCGCGGCGACGGCGACGGCGACGGAAGTGACGAACATGTCGGCGACCGAATGCCCCGTATAAATGCCGATGACGAAGACGAATACGGTAAGCCCGCCGAGGACGAGACCCGCGCGCGAGCTGAATCTCTTTATCGTCGCCTGCAATGGCGTGTCCTCATTGTCGGTACGCCCGACGAGCGCCGCTATCTTGCCGAGCTCGGTTGCATCATTGGTGCGGCATACGAGCGCCGTACCGAGGCCCTCGACGACAAGCGTCCCCGCGAAAACCATGCACTCCTGGTCGCCGAGTACCGCGTCTTTGCTTGAGGGCTCGGCGGATTTTTCCGCGGGAAGCGATTCGCCCGTGAGAAGGGCCTCATCTATCCCCAGACCATTGACGTACACGAGCCGCGCGTCGGCGGGCACTCTATCGCCCTGCGAGAGCCGCAGCAAATCGCCCGGTACCAGACTCGCGGCATCCACCTCTTTCTCGACGCCTCCGCGGATAACGCGCGCACGCTGCCGCAGATACGACTTCAGCTCCGCGAG
>JBBUDH010000039.1:0-2557 GCA_038057405.1 Patescibacteria group bacterium | reverse complement strand
TTATCGCTTCATTGCCGGTCTGTGTGTAGGCAGAGGCGAGCGCGGATGCGCGAGCCGAATACGCGGAAGTAAGGGCCTGCGCATTGGTGGAAGCCGCGGTGCCGAGCGCCGCTTCGCGCGCAGCGACAGCTGCGGCGACACATGCGATATCGACAGAGCCGCGCGCAGTCGTCGAAGCCTGCATTTTTATTTCATTCCGTACTGCGTTGCGGTCGGGTGGCGGCATTCTGTTGTCGCCTCCGCCGAAACCGCCGAACATCGCCGCGATTCCTGCTGCTGCCGCTGCCAAAAAGTTCTCCATATTATAGATATATCTAAGTAATAAATGGGTACTGCCTAATCTCCACTATTGTACGTGCCTGTATCAAAAACAGCCCAAGGGGCTGTGCATATCGGGTGTTGCAGCTCCAACGCTACCCAGTGATACCTGCGAGCGAGTGCGGCTTACCTTCGGCAATCGCCGCATGAGTGATGCGGATGAATTGCGCTTTCTTTTCGAATTCGGGAATCGTTTTCGCGCCGACATATCCCATGCCCACTTGGAGGCCTGACGCGAGCGTGGCGATTATCTCCCCGACGGGGCCTTTGTATGGCACGAGCGCTTCAACGCCTTCGGGTACTGCCTTGCGTCCGTGCGTGAAATACCGCTCTGAGCCCGACGCGCTTTTGATGACCGCCTGCGAGCCCATGCCGCGGTATTCCTTGAACTTTCTGCCGTCTTTCTCGACGATTTTCCCTGGGGACTCGTCGGTGCCCGCAAAAAGGTTGCCGAGCATGACGGCCGAGGCGCCCGCAGCGAGCGCCTTGGCGATGTCCCCCGAGGTGCGGATGCCGCCGTCGGCGATGACGGGTACTTTGTATTTGCGGGCGACGGAGACGACGTCAAGCACGGCAGAGAGCTGCGGCACGCCCACGCCCGAAATGAGGCGTGTCGTGCAGATAGAGCCCGGTCCGACGCCGACCTTGACGGCGTCAACGAATTTGCACACGGCCTTTGCCGCCTCCCCTGTCGCGATGTTGCCGAAAATCATTTTGGAATTCTTGAGAGTCTTTTTTATTTTCCGCGCACTTTCCACCACATTCAAATTATGTCCGTGCGCACAATCAATGACAATCGCATCGCATCCTGCTGCATCAAGCGCCGCTGCACGGTCAGCGGCGAATGGTCCGCATGCCGCGGCGACGGGCACGCCCGCCTTTTTCACTTCTTTCACCATCGCGACCTGCGCTTCAATGGAGCAGTTGCGGTGCAAGACGCCGAGCCCTCCAAGCTTGCCGAGGGCTATCGCCATTTGCGGTTCCGTCACACGGTCCATCGCGGCGGAGAGAAAAGGGACCGAGAGCGGTATCCCTGCAATAACTGTCTTGAGCGATGCTTCAGCGGGCTCCATCTTGGAGGCGCCCGGCCGTATCAAAACATCGTCGAAGGTGAAACCTTCTTTGAGAATTTTAGCTGCCATGGCCTATTATACTCGGCTTAGCGCAAAAGTCAACCTTTCGGCAGCTTCTGTCTTTCCTTTTTCCCTTGTTCGGCGATGCGTTCCCAAAATGCTTCGTCCATTTTTCCCCCGCTCCACCGCTTGTATGTATCTATCGTCTCATTGTACTTCGCGACGAGAGTGGCCTTGATGTTCTCATCTTTCTCGTTCTCAATACGGTCCAAAAAATCGGCATGCAACCTCGGCGTCATCATCCGCTCGGCGCTGATTGCTTGGTCGTCCGCCGCCGAAGAGCCGGCGAAGAGTGTGAGGAACCGGCGATCGTCGGTCGGAGTGTCGGCATAAGTGCCCGCGGGTACCGGCCGGTACGGATTCAGTACGGAAGTGGAATTAAACCGGGCCCATTTTCTGTCGCGCTGGTTCCGTTCCTCCCATTCGCGGGAAAATTGATGGTTGAGTTCGTGATGGATGGTGCGACGCTGATAATCGAGCCGCATACTCGTATTGAGAGTAATCCGCGATTCCTCTTTCCCGTTGACCTGCTCTTCCATGAGTCCGCCCACCGATACGGGCTGGTCTGCTTCTAGCGCGGAAACTCCGAAAGCGGTTGCCGAGGTAGTGGTCAACTTATCCACGACTCGTATCTCAAGCGGCCGTTTGCCGGTAACTTTCCGTATCATGTCCAGCGGATACATCGAGAGCTCCTGCGAGATGAGTGTCAATGCACTGGCATATGTTTCGAGTTTAGTCATGTCCCCGCGTATGTGGTCCTCTCCACGCGGCGGCCCCATGACGATGCGTATGCCATAGAGCTTTTCCAAGCTACTTTTGAGCTCGTTCGCTTTCCTGTGAAAATCGGAATCGCCAAGCTTCATGCCGCTAGTCATTGCGGCGAGTGCCGCACCCCCACCCAGAAAGAAGTTCCTGCGTGTAAGTGAGTTGTTCGAACTACCCTGAGGACCCTTCTCGCGTAATTCTTGCAACAACTCCGGCGAATCAAGGTCGGACCTTTTCCTATTTTCCGGTTGCTGGCTTGCGGGAAACCGGTCCATGGTGATGCTACTTCTTCTCTATCGCAGCTTTGATGAACGCATTGAAAAGCGGGTGCGGTGAGAGCG
>JBBUDH010000038.1:0-1438 GCA_038057405.1 Patescibacteria group bacterium | reverse complement strand
GCGCCTCGCATCTGGCCCGTTTTCGTGGATCTCCGAAACCGCTCCGCGGTTTAACTCACGTGATGTTTCTTACGAAGTTCCAGTACTGCCGCCTCGTCCTCTTCTTCACGGCGGTCTTTGCCCGCTTCGCCAAGCTTGCGAAGCTCTCCGTCATTGAGCGCTCGTAGTTCAGCCGCCTTACTTTCCAGGTAGTCTTCTGTGTTTTTCTGGGGGTCATCAAGCACTTCTTCGAGGAGTGCATGCAATATCCACCCGATGCGGGGTCCCGGCTTTTCACCGAGCTCGATGAGCTTTGTGCCGTCTACCTTGAGCATGCCGACGGACACCGGGTCGCGCATCGCCTCGTCTACCATAGACATGTATTTGCGCAGGCGGAACGGATGCGCCTTCGGCCGGCCTGTACCGATGCGGTCGCAGACACGCAGATTGAGAAGGTCGTTTATATTTTCTTTGCCCACACGTGCGATTACTCTGCGCACCGCCGAGAGTGTGACGACTTCAGGGTCGGAGAAAAACATGTGCGTGCGCACAAGCGTGGCCACTTTTGAAATGGTTTCTTTCGGGAGTTTAAGGTCGTTGAGGATTTTTTTCGTCATGCGCGCGGAGACGACGTCGTGACCGTGGAATGTCCAATCTTTTTTCTCCTCCGACCAGACGCGTGTCGCGGGCTTGCCCACATCGTGCAGCAGCGCCGCGAGCCGCACATCAAGCGGCCAGTCCTTGTCGGCAGCGTGCTGGAGACTGCGCATGAGATGTTCGAACACATCGAATGAATGGGCCTGATTTTGCGCGCAGCCAATCCCCTCTTCCAGTTCCGGAATGACGTACTTGAGAATGCCGAGTTTCTGGGCAACATACAGCGCTTGCATCGGTCGCGGGCTTTGTACGATACGGATGAGCTCATCACGTACGCGCTCGCGCGAAATTTTGGCGAGCTGCGCGGATTGCGCAGCGATGCCCTCGGCAGTCGCCGTGTCGATGACGAAATCAAGCTCGGCTGCGATGCGCACAGCGCGCAACATGCGCAGCGCGTCCTCCTCGAACCGTTCGTGCGGGTTGCCAACCGTCTTCACGCGTTTGGCCTCGAGGTCCTCGCGGCCGCCGTGCTCGTCGACGAGCACCGCCCGGGCGGCATCGTAGGCTATCGCGTTGATGGTGAAGTCGCGACGCTTCAGGTCATCGGAGAGGCTGTCGCTGAAGCTCACTTCATCGGGATGTCGTGCGTCCGCGTACTTCCCTTCCGTGCGGTACGGCGTCACCTCAATGACCTTGAGCCGCGGGTCCTCCGATGCGGTGACCACGCCGACGGTGCCGTACGCGTTTTCATAGAATGTATCGGTGAAGAGCGATTGTATCTTCTCCGGCGTCGCGTTGGTGGTGATGTCCCAATCCTTCGGCTCACGGCCGATAATCAGGTCGCGCACGCATCCGCCGACGA
>JBBUDH010000037.1:0-6060 GCA_038057405.1 Patescibacteria group bacterium | reverse complement strand
AATTATATGCAGGTGGAGGTGGCGGATTCAGATTTGCCCGCCGACATTCAGGTATTTCTGAAAGAGCGCGACGAGGCGCGTCGCGGGAAAAATTGGGAGCGCGCCGATGAGCTGCGTACGCTGATAGAAGCCGCAGGATACACCGTCGAAGATAAGGACGGCGCTACACGCGTCTTGAAGCAATAACCCGCCTGTCTGAAGGTGTTTAACCGGAGCAAGGGGCGGGCTTCTCCGCGGTCTTCGCAGGCGCGACGGCGCCGAGACCGAGCGCTGCCTCAGCAGAGGCAGATAGCGACCGTGGAGAAGCTCGCCCCGCGGTGCAGGTTTTCAGACAGGTGCTACTCTTCGATAACGAAATTCACTAGTCTGCCGGGGACGACGATGGTGCGTAGGATTTTCTTGCCCTCCAGGCGTGAAGCAACCGCCTCACGCGCTGCTTTTTCAACCATTTCCTTATCCGCATCGGCCGCAACTTCTGCTTCTCCGCGTGTCTTGCCGTTGATCTGAATCGCAACTGTTATGAATTCACTTTTCAACATTGAAACATCGTATTCGGGCCACAGCGTCTTGTGTACCGACTTCTTCTGCCCGCTTTCCGCCCATAATTCTTCGGCTATATGCGGCGCGAAAGGCGCGAGGAGTTGCAGGAATCTCTCCCACTGACTCTTGCCGAGTGTTTTCTCCTTCTCCAATGCATTCTGAAATATCATGAGCGCACTGATGGCCGTGTTGAATTTCATGGCGCCGATATCCTCGCCGACTTTTTTGATGGTTTTGTGAAGAAGGTTCTCAAGCCCTGCGTTGTCCGTTTTGCCGGCATACTCCTGCGCTTTCCACACACGCTCCAGAAAACGCCTCACCCCAACGACGCTGTCGGGATTCCACGGGAAGCTAGAGACCTCGTTGTAGGGCCCGATAAAGGCGAGGTACATGCGTACCGTATCGGCGCCGAGCCGCCCCACCACTTCGTCGGGGTCAATGACGTTGCCGCGCGATTTGCTCATCTTCTGGCCGTCGGGTCCGAGAATAAGCGAACGGTTCATGCGCCGTGTGTAAGGCTCGGGCTCTTTGACCAATCCGAGGTCGAAGAGCGCTTTGTGCCAGAAGCGCGAATATAAGACGTGCATCGTCGTGTGCTCCGCCCCGCCTGAATAGAGGTCTACGGGCATCCAGCTCTCCTGCTTACCGCTTGCTGCAAACTGTTTACTGTTTTTAGGGTCGGTGTAGCGGAGGAAATACCACGAAGAATCCACGAAAGTGTCGAGCGTGTCCGTCTCACGCTCCGCTTTTCCTTTACACTTCGGGCATTTCACGTTGACCCATTTCTTTGCCTTCGCGAGCGGCGACTTGCCGCTGCCCTCAGGAAGATAATCTTTGACTTCAGGAAGCTTCACGGGCAACTCCTTGTCAGGCACGGGTACGGTACCGCACTTGGCGCAGTGAATCATCGGAATCGGGACACCCCAATAGCGCTGGCGGGAAACTATCCAATCACGGAGTTTGTATGTTTTTGTCATGCGACCAAACTTAGCGCCCGTGAGCGGAATCGCTTCTTCGCTCGTCATTTCCGAGAATTCGGCCGAATCGTACAGGATTCCCTTCCCCGTATACGGCCGTCCCTGCAATCGATCCCACGCGATTCGCCAATCTTCGTGATTGATGAAAGCGGTCATCTCTTTTTCCGACAACCAGGAAACTTCGTGGCGGTTTTTTTCGTCGGGGGCGATATCTACCTGCGTGGCGTCTTCGAGCTTGAAAAGCATCGGCGTAAAGTGGGCGAACGTATTTTTCTTGCGGTTATCACTGAAGTATTTGCTATGAATGGTACCTCCGAGTTTGCGGACGAGCTTCGCATTCGCGTAGCCCGTCTCTTCGGCAATTTCGCGCTTCCCTGCCGCAACGGCATCCTCGCCCTCATTCATACCGCCCGAGACACAGCCGCGCACGTCGACGGGCTTATATTTGACCGCCATATACTTGTCTTCCGACCAGTGCTGTACGAATGCCATTACGGAGTTCCGCTCCGCGAACGGCTCGCCTTCGCGGACCGCATCGAGCCCTGTGGTGCGGACCACAAGCGGCTCCACCGTCTCTTTGAGCGGAATACCGTACTTCGTCGCGAACTCGACATCGCGCTCATCGTGCGCATCGCCGAAAAGTGCTCCTGTGCCAAAGGTCGCAATCGCAAAGTCCGCCACCCACACCGGAATTTCCTTGCCGGTCGTCGGATTGACGGCTTTTACGCCTTTGAGTTCGACACCAGTCTTCTCCCTACCTGCGGCGAGACGTTCAATTTCTTTTTTCTTCGACGCCTGATTGACGTACTGCTGAACTTCGTCGTTATTTTTGAGGACTGTTTTATGTGCGAGAGCGAGTTTCACCCATGGATGCTCGGGAGCGAGTACGAGAAATGTACCGCCAAAAAGGGTGTCAGGTCGCGTCGTGAAGACGCGTATCGTCGGGATACTCGCCATGAGTACGTCGGGCTCGCGTTTGCCTGTAAAATGCACTTCACTTCCCTTCCCCGGAATGAGTATGCAATCGAGTTCTTTCGCAAGTGTCTGGGCATCGGAAACGGGTACGATTTTGTCGGTGGTGTCGTACATGACGACAAATCCTTTTGCCGCCTTTTGTATCTTTTTGTAATCAAAACCCTTTTTAGCGGCCGCCGTGACGGATGCCCGTACTTTAGTATCCAAAAACTTGCCTGAAACGGGCGCGCTCACGAGCGTGACCCTCTGTACCTTGTGGCCCCTTTCGAGCAACCTGAGCGCAACGATGCCGCCGAAGGAGTGCCCGATGATTGCCGTACTTTCGTCGAGCGTGCAGTGTTTTTCAACGTAATCGGCCTGCTCTTTGTCATTCGGCTCGTTGGTGTTGGGCAGCGTAGGTATTTGGACCTCATACCCTTTGCTTTCAAGCTCCGCCTTTATCCATGGCCAGAAGTTATCCTGTGGCGTCGCTTCGCGGCCGTGGAGTAGCACGAAACGCTTCACGCCCGAATCTATGCTGAGCGGAAAGTCTATCTCCGCGCCTTCCGAGCGGCCTATCCAATTTTTCTGCGACTCCTTAATTTCTTTCGGCCAGTCGAGGGCATCGAGGTCGTTGATGAGGCGCTCCGCGTAGTCGGTTATTTTGATGTTCCACTGGAGCATCTGTTTCTGCACGACCTCGCTGTCACACCGCTCACACTTTCCGTCTACCACCTGCTCGTTGGCGAGCACGGTCTTATCCTTGGGACACCAATTCACCGCGGTCTCCTTGCGGTACACCAGTCCCGCCTTGAAAAATTGCAGGAAGAGCCACTGCGTCCACCTGTAATACGCGGGGTCGCAGGTGACGACCTCGCGCGACCAATCGAATGAAGTGCCCATCGAACGTATTTGCTTCTTCATGTACTCGATGTTGCCGAGCGTCCATTTCCGCGGATTGAGCTTGTTTTTGATGGCCGCATTCTCGGCGGGCAGCCCGAAGGCGTCGAAGCCTATCGGGTAGAGCACGTTTTTGCCCTGCATGCGGCGGAAGCGCGCGAGAATATCGGGCACCGCAAAGGCGTACCAGTGCCCCACGTGGAGGTTGCCTGAAGGGTACGGGAATTCGACGAGGAGGTAGTAGTTGTCCTTCCCTTTGGCCTTATCGGATGTCTTGTAGAGGACGTCCTTCTCCCACTGCTTTGTCCACTTCTTTTCTATGGATTTGTGTTCGTAGGACTTCATTGAGATAGGTTAACACAAATGCAGCCCAACTCGAATTGGACAAAACTCAGCATGGGGCCCGAGATGCGAGGCATGGAGAAGGAGGTTCGGAAGGCGTACGTATGTACGACGACCGAACCTCAGAGGCTCCATAACGAAGCAGATTGGGTCCTATGGTGATGTTTTGTAAGGGGGGTAGCGTTTCGGGTCGATACTGCGTTCGAAGCAGACTTCGCCTGAACCGTGTTGCCAGTTGTCCTGAATATCCGTACCGACGCTCTTTGGCTCAGCAGCCACAGGATAAGCCGGATAAGAACGACCTTGTGTACCGTTCGTACCGCCTTCCGCGGCAAATGTCGCGCAGAGCGTGAAGTCGAGCGGGCTGTTGCGCTTGTAGGTGTACGGCGCTCCAGTCGCGGGGTCATTCGGGATGATGTTGTCGGAAATCGGGTCGCGAAGATCTTCGAGCGATGCGGGGAGAGATTGCTTCAACTGCCAGTAATTGACTACCTGCCACTGGATATTCTGCAAATCTTGCACGCGGATTGCATCCTGCTTTTGCACGCGTATCTGCTGCGGGGTACCGATGATGAAGAATCCCGCGATTATCGTGACGAGCACGAGCACACCGACGCCCCAATTGACCATCCGCGCGCGCATTGGTTCACGTTCCCAATACCCCCAGAGGTCTGCCATGAAGTGCATGAAGCCCAGGCCTGTCACAAGAAGCACGGTCAACACTTTGAGGAGGAATCCGATAGTGAGGTCCTCGCCCTGCAAATAGGTGTTGAGGAGCACGATGAGATCAATAACGATGGTGACGCCCGCGAGGAAGAGCGTGAGGAAGAGCGCCCAGCGACGGACCCAGATATCATTGCGGGAAGGGTCGGCTGCGATACCGCGCCGGATGAAGCGCATGAGGATGAGGAAAACGGGTGTCAGCACGATGAGCGCCGCCGTTTCATAACTGATACTTGAGGAGTACGGGTCGACATAATACGAGCCCGAAACGGGATTCGGATATGCCTTGTTAATGTACTCAAACACGAGCGAAATAAAAGCCACGATACCCGCATAGAGCGAAGCCATAGCACCGAACCACAGGACGAAGTCCTTTGGCGTTACCTTTGGTTTATCCATATGGCCAAAGTATGGCACTTCGGATAAATACCGCAAGCGCGGCTGATTAGCTGTGTAGAAACTCCCCCATTAGAAAGCTTCGCTTCTAACGGGGCATGCATTACGTCGCTTAACTGTGCAGGAACTCCATTACATCCCCGTCCTGGACCACGTACTCCTTACCTTCAGTGCGAAGTGTCCCCTTCTCACGTGCCTTTGACCAAGACCCCGCCTCGAGCAAAATATCCCAGCGGATGACCTCCGCGCGTATGAATTTGGTCAGGAAATCGGTGTGTATCGCCGCTCCCGCCTCGGGCGCGCTAGAGCCGCGGCGAATCGTCCATGCCCGTGATTCGTCCTCACCCGTCGTAAGGAATGAAATAAGGTCGAGGAGTTTGTAACCCGCTTTAATCAGGTCATCGAGGCCGTCATTGGCCACACCGAGCTCACGGCGGAAATCCGCGCGCTCGTCATCGTGCACATCCGACAAGTCGCTCTCTACCCCCGCATCCACGACCACATATTGAGCATTCTCCCGCTCGAGAAATTCTCTCAACACCCGCCAGCGTTCGCCGTTTTCCGCATCCACGTTGACCGTCCCGCTCTTTCTGTTGAGTACGTACAATATTGGCTTCATCGTGAGAAGCTGCAGACTCTTCGCGACGGGCTTTTCCTTATCATCAAACAGAATAGTCCGTGCCGCCTTTCCCATCTTTAATACGGGCGCTATCTTGCGCAGCACATCACGCTCCGCAATCATCTCCTTGTCTCCCCCCTTTGCATCACGTTCGGCGCGTTCGAGTCGCTTCTCGACGCTCTGCATATCCGCGAGCACGAGCTCGAGGTCTATCGTCTCGATGTCCCGCAGAGGGTCGGTCTCGCCCTGCACATGATGGATGTCTTCGTCGTCAAACATACGCACGACTTCGGCTATCGCATCCACTTCACGGATGTGCGTCAGGAATTGGTTGCCGAGCCCCTCCCCTTGCGAGGCGCCTTTTACGAGACCCGCGATATCGACGAATTCCACCGCCGCGGGCACTTTTTTTGCCGAATGCGACATATCGGAGAGCTTGTCGAGGCGGAAATCAGGCACCGCGACGATGCCGACCGACGGGTCAATAGTGCAGAACGGATAATTCTCCGCAGGCACCCCCTTCTTCGTAAGTGCATTAAAAAGCGTGGACTTCCCCACGTTCGGTAAACCAACGATACCAATACTCAGGGCCATCCGAGGATAGTATAC
>JBBUDH010000036.1:0-9083 GCA_038057405.1 Patescibacteria group bacterium | reverse complement strand
CACGGCGAGGTGCATCTCAATGACGCGGGCGAGGAGGAAGACCCATACGACGGCGAGCGACTTTTTATCACCGATGTCTTGCCGCGCCTGCTCGAAGCCTATCCGCGCCTGAAAGTCTCTCTCGAACACATGTCGAGCGCTGCCGCCGTCGACTTCATGGAAAAGAACGGTAAGGAAGGCCAGCTCGTCGCGACAATAACGCCGACACACCTTCTGTACGACAGGCGCCAGGCATTCTCGGGCGGTTATCGCCCGCTCATCCACATGAAACCGCTTGTCAAAACGACCGCCGACAGAGAACGCGTCCGCGATATCGCGAAGAAGGGACTTCCCTTCATCTCCGCGGGCACCGACTCCGCGCCGCATCCCGAAGGAAAGAAATTCTCTTCCTGCTGCGCCTTCGGCACCTTCACCTCCCCCGTCGCCGTGGAGGTATATGCACAGATATTCGATGAGCTCGGCTGTCTTGATAAGCTTGAAAATTTCCTCTCCGTGAACGGCCCGCGATTTTACGGTGTCGAGCCGAGCGCGGAGACGATTACTCTCGTGAAAAAGGATTGGCAGACCACAGAGCCCGTCGTGACCGAAGAGGGCGTCAAAGTCTGGCCTATTTGCAACACCGTCCACGGCCTCGGCAACGAGACGATTCATTGGCAGATACAAAGTTGACGCAGTGCCTGTTTAGGGTAATCTGCCGCCAGCAGGTCATCCGGCTTGCATAACCGAGGAGAGCGCCAATGCGCAATCTATTGATGTGGGCCGGACGATGGATATTGTTCGGTCTGTGGCTACTGATGTGGCCAATCGTGGTATGGCGGTGGGCTCGATGCGTTAATTTCGTGCCTCAGCAGGACTTAAAGAGTATTCGCACTGAATGCGGATTCGGGGTGGGCATCCTGTTTATATTCAGCATTTATTTCCTATCCTCGTTCGAGTTCGGGTGGTTGGAAATAGTCGCCGCGTATTATGTACCGCTTGGCCTCGGTGCTGTTAAGAGAGCACGCTCACTGCACGCTAGGTACTCACAACCCACCTTACTCTCTGGCCCCATGGGGGCAGACAAGAAATAACACCCGCACGCCTGTAGGCCCTGCGGGTGTGCGTTTTGTATGATTACGCCAATGGCGCGTGTTCGATGTCCTCTTTTTTCTTCGGAGTGATGCCGTGCGCTATAAGAATATTTTCGAACTCGGCGCGTTCAAGGGTTTCCACTTCCACCAATTTCTGCGCGATGGCGTCGAGCGCCGTGCGGTGTTTCGTGAGCACAGTCTCGGCTTTCTTGTGGGCAGCCAGAATTATTTTCTTCACTTCCGCATCAATCTCCGCAACAACGGCTTGCGAGGACTGGTCATTCTCTACACCCTCGCCAAATATCGCGCGTTGTGCCGATGCGGCAAATGCGATGGGGCCCATTTTGTCGGACATGCCGTACCGCGCGACCATATTGCGCGCAAGTGCGGTCAGCACCTGCAGGTCGTTGGAGGCGCCCGTCGTCACGTCGTCGAATATCATTTTCTCGGCGATGAACCCACCGAGCGATACCGCGATGTCGTCCAAGAATTCCTTGCGCGACTGCATGCGACGGTCTTCAAACGGGAGCTTGAGCGTGTAGCCCGCCGCGCGGCCGCGCGAGATGATGGATATTTTGTGTACGGGGTCGGCGTACGGCAAGACCGATGCGACGAGCGCGTGTCCCGCTTCGTGGTAGGCGGTAATTTCTTTCTCTTTTTTATTGAGCACGTGGCTGCGGCGTTCGGGCCCGAGCATCACCTTCTCTATCGAGCGGATGAGGTCGTACTGCGTGATTTCCTTCCTGTTTTCACGGGCGGCCAAGATGGCACCTTCGTTCATGAGGCTCGCGAGGTCGGCGCCCGAGAAACCGGGTGTGCGCTCGGCGATGACAACGAGATTCACATCGGCACCGAGCGGCTTTAGGCGCGCATGGACTTTGAGGATTTCCTCGCGGTCCTTGCGGTCGGGCAGGTCTATCATGACGCGTCTGTCGAAGCGGCCCGGACGCAGAAGTGCGGGGTCGAGAACATCGGGCCTGTTGGATGCGGCCATCACGATGACCTTCTCATTGGGCTCGAAGCCGTCCATCTCGACGAGTATCTGGTTGAGTGTCTGCTCGCGCTCGTCGTTGCCGCCGCCGACACCCGTACCGCGCACGCGTCCGACCGCATCAATTTCATCAATGAAAATTATGGACGGAGAAGATTTTTTCGCGGTGAGGAAGAGGTCGCGCACGCGCGATGCGCCGACACCGACGAACATTTCCACGAATTCCGAGCCCGAGATGGAGAAAAATGGCACACCCGCTTCCCCCGCAACGGCCCGTGCGAGCAGAGTCTTGCCCGTACCTGGTGCGCCCATGAGAAGCACACCCTTGGGGATGCGCGCGCCTATCTGAATGAATTTCTTCGGATTCTTGAGGAAATCAACTATCTCGAGTAGTTCGCTCTTCGCCTCTTTCGCACCCGCGACATCTTTGAACGTTACCTTCTGCACTTCGTCTTCGGGATTTACGAGACGTGCCATTGATTTGCCGAATGAGAACGCCTGCATGCCGCCGCCTCCGCGCAACTGGCGTGACAAATACCAAATGACGCCGAAGAGAAATACGACAGGTACCAGAATAGGCAAAAGGGTGAGCGCCCAGAAGCGCAGTCCCCCCTCGTCCTTAATCTCGATTTTCACCGCCGCCAACTTCTCCGGCGCGATGCCATAATCCGAGAGCGTCTGCGTGAGAGAGCTTTCTGTTTCTTTGCGCGAGGTCTTGGTCGTTTTGTCCGCGTAGGTTGCCGTTATCTTGTCGCCCGCGACGTCGAGCGACACGATGGTACCTGCGGTAATGTCTTGCGCTATCTGTGAGAGCGGCACGACCTCGTCTTGAGCGGATATGTACTGACGTACAAAAGAGTATCCGAGAGAAAGTGCCAAGAAGACGCCGAACGCCGCGGCAAGCTGCACCCACATGGACGGACCGACCTGCTTTGGCGCCGGGCCTCCCCCTTGGGGCTTTCGCGGTGTTTGTTTTCCAGGGCTTACCATGAATGCGCATTATACCCAGCGAAGCAATTTCGGCTAGTTTTCTGCTTCTTCTTGACGCGGCAAAACATAGATGTGTATCCGAGTTCCGTGATGTACATGTGACGAAAACGGCTACGCCGCAGCCGAAATTGTCTGCACGGGCAGGCACAAAAGGGGTTCTGCGGTATAGTGTGAACATGGCAGTCGTAGAAAACAAACGTGTCGGATTCGACTATACAATCCTCGAAGAAATCGAGGCGGGTTTGGAATTGTTCGGCTTCGAAGTGAAGTCGCTCCGCGCTGGGCACGGCTCGCTGAAGGGTGCGCGCGTGGTCGCGCGCGGCGGCGAGGCCTACCTCGTCGGCGCGACCATACCCGCCTGGCAGCCCGCCAATGCCCCAAAGTCGTACGATCCCGAACGGACGCGCCGCTTGCTCCTTTCACGCAAGCAAATCGCTCACGTATCCTCCGCGGAGGGAGAAAAAGGGTTGACAATAGTGCCACTTAAGGTGTATAATAAAGGGCGAAAATTGAAACTCGCTATCGCGATTGCCCGCGGTAAGAAAAAAGAGGACAAGCGTCATACTATCCGGACGCGCGAAGAGAAACGGCGGATAGAGCGCACTTTGAAAAGTGAATAGCTGTGGTCAGTCAATCGCCATCTGCAATCCTCCGGGATTGCAGATGGGGGGTGACTGGCTTCGACAGGAAATTCAGTGTGCTTGTGTGCGAGGCGGAAGTGAATGTCCTTCCCTAAAAACATTCAAAACCTAAGTGCAAATAAAACAGCACGCGGAGTCCTTTCACCGATTCAGATGAAAGACCTCCAGTTCGCTTACGCGTTAGCCTAAGCGACCACGCCCTTCCCTACATCCGATACGGAAACCGGCGTGTCATATTTTCGGGTCCGTTCTCTATCTCACTCCGGATAGTGAACTAAAGAAAGAGAGTCCGGTACAACGCGATCTCGGGTATTCCCTACTCGTTGTACTCAAACAAAAAAGAATACCCTACGCCTTGTAGAATCATCTGTACACCATTTTCTGGACGGGAGTTCGATTCTCCCCACCTCCACCACTTCGCAAAAAGCTCCCCAAGGGAGCTTTTTGCTTCGCGGTGCGCAGCACTGCGATACGCGACAGCGTGAAGTGGTGGACCCCGCAGAGCTTTAGCGGCGTGGGGTAAAATAATATTCATGTACTACGTTTACATACTTGAGAGCCAGAAGGAAAAATACCGATACATCGGCATTACTCAAGACCTGAAGGACCGCATTCGGGAACATAACAACGGCGAGACAAAATCAAATCGCTCTAAAGCTCCGTATAAAATTGCTTGGTATTGTTGTATCGCGGATAAGCACAAAGCGTACGCATTTGAAAAGTACCTAAAGTCGAGTTCAGGATATGCATTCACGGCCAAACACCTTCTCTAGCCACAGGAATAGGTTACTTTCGAGTGAACAAGAGTAGCACGACGCCTATTATTGCGAACAAAATTCCCCACCAAACTTTCTTACTGTGAAGTTTTAAATCGACTTCCTTGAAAATAAATATACCGACCGCGATGGTCCAGAGGGCATTTAGTTGCACGATGGTAAAACCGACCGACGCATCAATATATTTGAATGATTGAAGCATAAAGAAACTCGCACCCAAGTAAAGTAGTCCTGCGAGAATCCCGAGCATTGACTCTCTCCTGGTAATCCCAGTTCGAAGTGTAGGCAGGTTACTTTTGAAGAACGCATAAAATAGTAGGGTGAGGACCATCGCAAAACTCCATACAACTTGTTGTGAATAGACTCCTACGTTATCGGTCACGTATTTGTTGATGACTGCCACGATACCGAAACCGAGACCTGCGAGTATTGCTAATAGAATTCCATACGAGTTTGCTTTCCCTTTCTCTGGTGTCGTTGCACTGAAAAACAATGCGGACACGAAAATCGCAATTCCGGCGAGCACGGCGAAAAAAGCGTTTGTTGTCGAATATTCTGCAAGAATAACCAAACTCAAGACGACTCCGACGGGGCCTTGGAGATTTTTCCACTGATTTGAACGCGAGAGGCCGATTCGGTCAATAGAATACACTAAGAGGAGAAACGAGGTGGCCCAAATTGCTCCCGCAAGCAGGGACCAAAGTAGGGCGCTATTAATCGTTTCTTGAAACTGGAGTAGCGGCTGCAACAGATAAAGGAGCACCGAGCCAACGAAAAAGCCGAACGACATTAAAAGACTGAAGTGAACGGGTTCCAATTTACTCAATTTTCTCGGTACGACGTACAGACCAAAGAATATCGAACTAACGAAAGCGAGAAGATAGCCGAGCATGAACGAAGTATACTCCCGCGGTGGACGAGAAGGTTTTAACGTCATCAATTAGTTTCTGCACACTCGTTTTGCGAAAACGGTATCCGCGCGTGATACACTATCGCGAGAGAAAACAAAAAACACCTCAACTGTGAGGTGTTTTTTGTTTTTGGGAACGTGCTGAATTATTACAACTCTATTCCCACAACCACGCTGACAGTCCCGTCGCCTGCGTCGGTGATGTATGCACCGATGGTGCGTGAGTCTTTCCTCGCCGCAAGGACCGTGGCGCCCGCCATGTTGGCGGTACTCTCTATGGTCCAGCCCGCGGAGGCGAGTTGCTGCTTGTAGTAATCCGCTACGCTTTGAGCGGAAGCACGCACCGTGTAGGAAACCGCCGAGCCGGACTGTCCCGTCTGCGGATTCGAAGTACCCGAATAAGCGATTGTGGCACCCGAGTAGTTGGCGGGCGCGTCCGACGGCCAATTGGCCGGCATGCTCGCGCCCGTGCCCACGGTCACGCTTCCCTCGGCGTTGCTGTAGGTCGCCGAGCCGTCCGCGCCCTGGTCGACGTCGACACCAGACGCCGCTCCTATGAGCGAACCTGCGCCGCGCATAAGAAACCATCCGACGAGTGCAAGAATGACAATGCCGCCGATAATGTACCACATCTTGTTCGAGCCCGATGCGGAGGGTGTGTTTCCTTCTGGCATACAATTCTATTGTTTATGAATAACACTCTTAGTGTCCCACTACCGCGCGTGAGGCGCAACAGCACACCTTCCCCGGTTATTTCACCCGCTTAAACCACACCTGCTGCTGCCCCGCCGAATACGGCGCGACTTGGTAATTGTTGAAAACGAATGTCACTCTGTCTTTGCTCACAAGAAAGGTCCCGTAATTTCCGGCAGTTGCGTTCGCCCCTTCGGGGAACATCAAATCCTCGCCGAGAGTGGCTTTGAGCTGTACCAGTGACGCGTCGGCGACCTGCGCCAGGGTCTTCCCGATGAGCGCGAGCACGTCGTCGAGGGAGAGCTCTTTGCCTGTCGCGCGGTCCACGTTTACCCCGACGATGACCGTGTTGCCGTGCGCACCGCCTGTGTATTCGGAAATCGAAAGCGCCACACTCGCTACGTCGGAGCCGATGTAGACGGAATTGTAGGAGCTCACCAGCTCATTCTGGGGTGCGCTTGAATCGCGCGGATTCGGCGGGTACGCTCTGAATTCGGAGAGAGCCTTGTCGACGACGGCTTGCACCTTGTCGTCTACGGCCGGAATCCCGAATTGCGGATAGTGCGCATCGATTTTATAGGCGTCAGTAGATTCGGTGACAACTTTTTCTTGCACCGTCACTTCCGTGCTTGTCGCCGCTTCGGGAGCGGGGCCCGTGTTGAGCGTGGGCACACGCGGCGCGAGCGAATAGACGGCAAAGGCAACGCCCGAAAGAGCGACTATGACAAGCAGGAGCAGAATGATGCGTTTCATTTTATGAGTATAGCAGGCGGATAAAAACACAGAAGCCGCCCATAGCGCGGAGCGGCTTCCGGTTGTAATAAATGATTAGAGCTTGGATATGCCGACGGTCACATTGAGGACGCCCGCGCGGGTTTCGAGAATTGTTACCGTCACTTTGCGCGTGTCTTTGGTCGCGGCGAGCTGCACCGAGCCGAGCACGTTGCCCTGGCCGCGGAAGGTCCAACCCTGCCGAGAGAATTGCGACTTAAAGAATGTCACTGCGGTCGCCGGTGTTCCTGAGACTGTGTAGACCACCGTCGGTCCCGCGACGTTTGTCTTCGGGTCGACTTGGCCCGTGTACGTCACCTTCGCTCCCGATTGAAGCGCGGGAGCGTCCGAGGGCCAACCTGCCGGGAACTTACTTGTGCCCGCCGTTGTGCCGCCCGTGCCTGTCGTAGGCGTCGCGTCATCAGTCGAGGTCGCCTGCGTATCCGTATTCCCCCCGAAAAACGAGTTCGCACCATTGCGGTTCATGAGAGCCCATCCGACGAGCAGAATAACGGCGAGAGCCCCAATAACGTACCAGATTTGTTTCGAGCTTGATTTCATAATGTCTTAGATTATTGATAACTTGATAAATGATACCATCCTCATGAAGAAAGACGTTGGTGTCCCCCATCGCTTACCGACGCCGCTAACAGTACGTGTAAGACCTGAAGGTAAGATGAAGGATTCCTGAAGCTATACTGGGGAAATGAAGAAAGTGCTATTGCTTTTTTTTGGGCTTCTCGTGCTCGCGTTCGCTTTCTTGGGGTTTCTTCCGCCCGAGGCGGCCGCGCCCCTTCCTCAGTCGCAGGCGGCCGATGTCGCGACCGTCATGAACGCCGACCCCACGCCTCCGCTTCCGCCAAATACACACTCTGTCCTCAAAGTCATTGATGGAGATACGATCTCCATCATCAAGGAAGGTCGGCCGGTGACCCTGCGGCTCATCGGACTCGATACGCCCGAGACGGTCGACCCGCGCAGACCTGTGCAGTGTTTCGGAAAAGCAGCGAGCGACAAAGCGAAGGGGCTGCTGGCGGGAAAAACGGTCCTATTGGAATTCGATGCGACGCAAGGCATGTACGACAAGTACGGCCGCACGCTCGCCTATATATTTCTCTCAGACGGAACGCTGTTTAATAGATATATGATAGCGGAGGGCTACGGCCACGAGTACACCTACAATCTCCCCTACAAATACCAAAACGAATTCAAGGAAGCCGAGCGGCGTGCGCGCGAGGAGAAAAAGGGGTTGTGGGCCGACGGGACATGCGCGGGCGACACGAAAAAGGCGGCGGCATCATGAAGTGTGCGTCCACACGACTGCTGAAGGCGCAGGATTTCTTCTGTATACTTCGCAGATGCACTCGCAGCTCGTAAACACGTGGGTTCTTCTGCTCCTCGCAGTGGTCATGGTCGCCGCAGTTTCATTGGGTACGGCTCATGCCGCAGACCTTGCCCTGAATCCCGCCGCTTGCGATGCGCTGTTTAATTTGCCTAAAGGGACAATAACGCGGCCTGCGGATGCAAAGGTTATGAGCCCTGAAGTCTGCGCGGCCTATCAATTTCTCATTTCGCGATACACTCCGGGGCCCCGAAGCTCGGTCGGCCTCTCAAATCCGAAGATTGATGGAATTACAAGACTGAACCCTGATTTCGCGGTCGCTCTCGCAAGAATGCTTAGCGCAGCTCCTTATATGATGATTAACTCCGCGTACCGGACGAAGGAGGGACAGGGCTCGGTGAATCCTGATTCCAATCACACATACGGATGCGCGGTCGACCTCGGGTATGCCCAAAGCAATTGCGGTTCATCACAGTGCCAGTTTGTGCTGCAAAGTGGCCCGCCCGCATACGGGCTCCAGATACGTATGAAGTATTCCCCTGAATGGAACCACGTCGAGCCCGTCAACGTACAACAGTGCCGGGCAAAAGGGCCCGGTGGTGGTGTGACTCCCGGTACCGCATCTCCCACATCCCAACTCTCCGACGCGATACGCCAGGCAATGGGACAGCAACCTCCGATGCAGCCGCAACAACCTCTGCCGCCGCAGCCCGCTCCCGCCGCGCAACCGGCATCGCCCGCGCAGCCGACACTTCCCGCCCAACCTGCAGTGTCCACCGAGAGTCCGAGCTCTTCGGCATCAACGCGGCCATCCGTATCCGACCTCATCAACATCAACACGAATGACAACACAAACAAATCGACCTCATCACCCACTTCCACGATTGACCTCATCAAAG